>JAYTOM010000362.1:0-11909 GCA_043747765.1 Actinomycetota bacterium | reverse complement strand
GGGCCGCACCATTCGGCCCACAGGTCGACGACGACGGGCGTCGTGTTCGATCGGTCGATGACCTCGGTCTGAAATGTTGCTTCGGTGACGTCCACAGCCATGTCCGCAACGATATCGGTGCATCGACGTCGCTGCGTCGAGCGGGGACCAGGCACGGCATCCACGCGAGCCGATACCGTGTGGACGCAATGAGCGACACACCGGGGATCGACGTTTCTTCCGTCACTGCTTGGCTCACGCACAACGTCGCGGGCTCCGAGGCGCCGTTCGAGTTCGAACTCATCGCCGGTGGCCACTCGAACCTGACCTTTCGGGTCACCGGATCGAACGGCTCGCGCTACGTGCTCCGTCGCCCTCCACTCGGCCACGTCCTGGCCAGTGCACATGACATGGCACGCGAGCACCGGATCATCTCCGGACTGCAGGGATCGGCTGTGCCTGTTGCCCCAGCACTCGGTTTCTGTGGCGACCCCGACGTGAACGGAGCGCCTTTCTATGTCATGGGCTTCGTCGACGGGTATGTGTTGCGCGACGCGGCGTCGTCCGAATCAGTGCTCGATCTCGCCTCGCGCAAACGAGCGAGCGAGTCGATCGTCGACACGATGGCAGCAATCCATTCGGTTGACCTCGTCGCCAGCGGTCTAGACACGCTCGGCAAACACGAGGACTACATCGCCCGCCAGCTCCGCCGCTGGTACGGCCAATGGAACTCACAGAAGACCCGCGAACTCTCCGACATCGACGAGGCCCATACCGCATTGCTGGCACGGATTCCCGAGCAGGGTTCAGCGTCGATCGTCCACGGCGACTACCGCCTCGACAACTGCATGGTCGACGAGACCGGCAAGGTCGTCGCAGTGCTCGACTGGGAGATCTGCACACTCGGCGATCGGCTCGCCGATCTCGGGCTGTTGCTCGTGTACTGGAGCGGGCCAGATGATTCCCTGTCGTCGTGGGCAGGAACGTCGACCACGCTGCCCGGATTCTTCAATCGCCAACAGCTCGCTGACCGCTACGCGGCGACCACCGGCGCCGACCTGTCACAACTCGACTACTACGTCGCGTTCGCGTTCTGGAAGCTCGCATGCATCCTCGAAGGCGTCTATGCGCGTTACCTCGGAGGAGCGCTCGGTGAGCGTGACCCGAACGATCTGCTTCCGTTCAGACTGCAGGTCGACAACGCAGCTGCCAGCGCCGTGGCCGCTCTCGGACAGCTGACATGACAACGGCCTACACCATCGTGGGCGGAACGCCCCCACCGCTCGTCGATCCGACGTTGGTGGTGATGCTCTCGGGTTGGATCGATGCGAGTGGCGCTGCCGCCGCAGCGATGGCAGCGCTCGAGCAGGAGTGCAACGCCAGGACGATCGCCGTGTTCGACGGCGATACGTTCATCGACTACAGGGCCAGACGCCCGACAATGCAACTGCGCGACGGTATCAACACCAAGCTCGTCTGGCCGGACATCGAGGTCAAGGCGGGTGTGGATCTGGACGGTCGCGATGTCTTGATGCTGACCGGCCCCGAACCGGATATGGCATGGCATCTGTTCAGCACCGAGGCAGCCTTGCTCGGGCTGACGTTGGGTGCCAAACGAATGGTCGCGCTCGGTTCGTACCCGTTCGCAACTCCACACACGCGTGCCTCACGCCTGTCGTTGTCGGCGCCGTCCGCCGACGTCGTATCGTCCCTACCACTGCTGAAGAACTCGGTGGACGTCCCTGCCGGCGTGGCGGCCGTGCTCGAGCACTCGTTCAACGAGCAGGGCGTCGAGGCGTTGGGCATCTGGGTCCAGGTTCCTCATTACGTCTCGTCGATGGCGTATCCAGCGGCGACTGTTGCATTGCTCGACGGATTGCAACAGGTCTGTTCGATTCGGATCAGCGGATCGGCGGCCCGACAGGAAACCGTCATCCAGCGCGAACGTCTCGACGAGTTGGTGGCCGGAAATGACGAGCACGGCGCGATGGTGCGACAGTTGGAGACGCTGTACGACGCTGTCGACGAACAGACGCGGTTCGAGTCCGCGCCGCTCACGGCGGCAGAGATTCCGACCGCCGACGAACTCGGAGCGGAGTTCGAGCAATTCCTTCGCGATCAGAACCCGGGGTAGACGATGAAAATCGATGGTGGTATCGGAACAGACCTGCACAAGGCTGGCAGGCAGGCTTTCGAGGCCGAGGCTGCTGGATACACCGGCGTGTGGACGGCAGAGACATCGCACGATCCGTTCTTCCCGCTTCTGTTGGCCGCGGAGCACACCACCACGCTCGAGCTGGGGACATCGATCGCCGTGGCGTTCGCCCGGAATCCGATGACCCTCGCCAACATCGGTTGGGATCTGCAGAGCTATTCCAAGGGCCGCTTCATCATCGGTCTCGGCAGTCAGATCAAGCCGCACATCACCAAACGTTTCAGCATGGAATGGAGCCACCCTGCGCCACGGATGCGAGAGCTGATCCTGGCGATGCGCGCGATCTGGGACACGTGGTTGAACGGAACGAAGTTGGATTTCCGGGGCGAGTTCTACAAACACACCCTGATGACGCCCTTCTTCGCTCCCGACGCATCGGACCTCAGCGACTACGGCGTTCCGAAAGTGTTCCTGGCTGGCGTCGGCGAGCTGATGACCGAGGTCGCCGGCGAGGTCTGCGACGGCTTCATCTGCCACGGTTTCACGACAGAGAAATACCTTCGCGAGGTCACCCTCCCAGCGCTGAAACGTGGCCGGGCGAAAGCCGGCAAGACGATGGACGGCTTCGAAATTGTCGGACCGAGCTTCGTCGTCACCGGCAACGACGAAGCCCAGCTGCAAGCAGCGACGGCAGGAACACGTCAACAGATCGCGTTCTACGGTTCCACCCCCGCCTATCGCGGTGTTCTCGAGCTGCACGGTTGGGGCGGATTGCAGGAGCAGTTGAACGTGCTCAGCAAACAGGGGCAATGGGTCGAGATGGGCGATCTCGTCACCGACGAGATCCTCGACACGTTCGCCGTCGTCGGCGAACCCGAAGCAATTGCTCCCGAATTGAATCGACGCTATGGAGACGTGATCCAACGGATCAGTATCTACGCGCCGTACACGTCGGATCCGGAGCGCTGGCACAAAGTCATCGCCGACGTCAAGGCCAGCTGAAGGTTCGCGACGATCGAGAGATCACGCGCCGAGTCCGGTCAACCAGCGCAGGACGTTGTCACCCAGTGCGCCCACGTCGTAACCGCCCTCCTGCAAGACCACGGTCGGTAGACCCAGTTCAGCCACTGCTGCACCACAACGTTCGAAGCCGTCCGCCGTGATCGAGAGGTCGCTGATCGGATCGGTGACGAATGTATCGAGGCCGAGCGAGACGATGAGCAGCGACGGACCGAACATCGCGATCTGGTCCATCGCCCGGCGCAATTCGGCGAGATACGTGTCGTCATCGGTGCGGGCCGCAAGCGGCAGATTCAGGTTGTGCCCGGACCCACGACCGGCACCGATCTCGTCGGCATAGCCGACGTTCCACGGATACGCGCGCACCGGGTCACCGTGTAACGAGACGTACTGCACATCGTCGCGTTCGTAGAAGATCTCCTGCGTACCGTTGCCGTGGTGGTAATCCACGTCCAGCACCGTCACCTTCGATCCAGTGGTCGACGCAACGTAATGCGCAGCGATCGCTGCGTTGTTGAAGAAGCAGTAGCCGCCGTACAGACCCCTCGTGGCGTGGTGGCCGGGCGGTCGGCACAGTCCGTATGCCGCTCGATCCCCGTCGAGGACGATGCGCGTTGCCGACAGCGCTGTGTCCACCGCGGCGACGGCAGCGGGATATGTGCCGTGGGTCAAGGGCGTCGTGGTCTCGAAGCACCAGTAGCCGAGCCGCGCGAGAATCGATGCCGGCTCTCCACGTTCGCCCATCCCCCGCCGCAGCGCCGGCCGATAGAACACGTCGGGCATGACGTCAGCTGTTGCACCAGCAACCTCCTGATACTCCTGCCACGCGCTCGACAGGAACCGGATCAGGCCGTCGTCGTGAACGGCTCTGATCGGCTCGACACCCCAGTCGTCAGGACGTTGGAAGTGGAATCGCTGATCCGCTTGCAGGGTCGATCGAATCGCCTCCGCCCGCCCGACATGCTCGAAGGCCGGCATGATCTGTGATTGCTCGATGCCCACCTTCGGGTCGTGACCCAGATGTGCCGGTGTGTAGACGACCTTCATTCGATCAGCTCGAGTTCTTCACCCATGTACTGCTCTCGACACTTGGCGCGTTGCAATTTGCCGGACGATGTTTTCGGCAACGTGCCTGCCCGGACGAGCATGACGTCGCGTGGCGGCAGCCCGCAGACATCGATCGTCCGCTTGTGGATGGCGTCTCGGACCGACGCAGGATCCTCCGTTCGCACCTCGGCGACGACGACGACAGTTTCCTTGCCCTTGTATCCGTCGACTCCGAACGCGATCACGTTGCCGGCGCGAACACCATCGAGACCACCGACGGCGCGCTCGATGTCCTCGGGGAACACGTTCCGGCCACCGACGATGATGATGTCCTTGATCCGCCCGCAGAGGACGAGTTCGCCATCGAGCATGTAGCCGAGGTCGCCCGTGCACAACCATCCGTCGGCGAACAGCGCTGCTGTCGCGTCGGGCCGTTTGTAGTACCCAGGAGTGACCGATGTGCCACGGATCAACAACTCGCCGACATGACGCTCGGCGAGGTCGGCGCGCGTATCCGGATCGACGATGCGCATTTCCAGATCCGGCACCGGACGTCCGAGAACGGGCAAGCGCCGGACAGTGTCGGCGTCGTAGTCGGCGGGCGACGACTTCGCCACAGGTTTGGCGATCCGGTCTCGTTCGAGGGCTTCGCGATCGACGTCGTCGGTGACCAGCCCACGATGACGCGCCGGGAACGCTCCGCCGATCGCCACCTCGGCCATGCCGAACGCCGGGAACACGCCGCCGGGATCGAAGCCGAACCGCGATGCAGCCTCCACGAACGCTTCGACTGCCGCCGGATCGACCGGCTCGGCGCCGCTGAGGGCGAGCGTCAGGCGGGACAGATCGAGGCCCTCCATCCGCTTCAATGCACGCGTGGCGAGGACCCACGCGAAGTTCGGTCCAGCGGTCGCAGTGCCGCCGTGATCACTGATCCACTGCATCCAGTTTCCAGGGTGAGCCATGAAGTCCTGCGGTGCAGCCTGGATCAGTTGGCAGCCGTTGGTCATCGGGATCGACAGGAAACCAACGAGACCCATGTCGTGGTAGAGCGGCAACCACGACACCATCACTTCGTCGGGGCCGAGTTCGGCAGCAGCGCACGACGCGTCGATGTTCGCAGTCAGCACCCGGTCCGGAATCATGACGCCTTTGGGCTCGCTTGTCGAACCACTCGTGTATTGCAGCACGATCAGCCGCTCCGGATCGTTGGCCGGTATCTCCAGTCGGTCGGCGGTCGGACGCCGGGCTCCGGGCATCACGGCACCCATTCGCTCGATCGGAGGATCTCCAGGACCAGCGGCATAGAACTCGGCGAGCATGTCGTCGATCAACACCAGCTTGGCATCGCCGTGCTGGATCCTCGCCCGCGTGCTCTCCACGAACGCATCGAGCGACGCCATCCTCATCGGCAGCGGGAGCACCATGCTCGCGATTCCGCTGAGCCAGCAGCCCTGGATGATGGTCATCAGTGAACGGCTGGTGGACCCGAGGATCGCGACATGGTCTCCCGGCACCAGGCCGCGCGCCTGCAAGGCTGCCCCGACGGCACGGGCTTCGTCGTGGATCTGTCGCCACGCGACGAAATCGCTACCGTCCGTCGGCCTGACCGACGCCCCGACGAATCGAACGCCGGTGGGCCGATCGGCCGCAGCCTGCAGACGGTCGGTGATGGATCCTGCATTCAGTGCCATAACACTGTCAGACGCTACTGGTCCGAGCCCGCCGGATCGGAGCTCCGTGCTACGCCCGGAAAGCAGCAGGGGCAAGATCGCGTGCGGCTCGTACAGTGGAGCACTATGGCTCGCGCCGACTCCGACACTCCTCCGTACCGGTACTCTGCGACGCTCGCTCAGGACATCGAGCAGCGTTGGCAGCAGTTCTGGGACACCCACCGATCCTTCGAAGCGCCGAACCCTGTCGGCCCCCTCGCCGATGCGAACGCCCTGCCGGTCGACGAGAGCGGGTCGAACAGGAAGCTTTTCGTCCTGGACATGTTCCCCTATCCATCCGGAACGGGGCTGCACGTCGGCCATCCACTCGGATACATCGGAACAGACGTGTACAGCCGCTACAAGCGGATGGCCGGCTACAACGTCTGTTACACGATGGGCTTCGACGCCTTCGGACTTCCGGCAGAGCAGTACGCAGTCCAGACCGGCCAGCACCCGGCGATCACGACGGCATCGAACGTCGCCAACATGCGTCGACAGCTCCGTCGCCTTGGCCTCAGCCACGATCAACGGCGCAGCATCGACACCACCGACCCGACGTACTACCGGTGGACACAGTGGATCTTCCTGCAGATCTTCAACTCGTGGTACGACACCGAAGCGCCCGCCCGCAACGGCGACGGCACCGGTCGAGCGCGACCGATCGGTGAGTTGATCGCCGAGTTCGAATCCGGGGCTCGGCCGACAGGCTCTGGTCGGAGGTGGACCGAGTTGACCGTCGGCGAACAGCGTGCCGCTGTCGACACACTGCGCCTCGCCTATGTGTCCGACGCCCCGGTCAACTGGTGTCCCGGGCTGGGCACCGTTGTCGCCAACGAGGAGGTCACAGCAGACGGTCGGAGTGATCGCGGTAACTTCCCGGTGTTCAAGCGCAACATGCGTCAATGGATGATGCGGATCACGTCGTATGCCGATCGTCTGATCGATGATCTGGATCTGCTCGACTGGTCCGACGCGATCAAGACCATGCAGCGCAACTGGATCGGCCGCAGCGACGGCGCGCGCGTCCGGTTCGCGACTCCGGTTGGTGCCATCGAGGTGTTCACCACCCGTGCGGACACGTTGTTCGGAGCCACGTTCATGGTTGTCGCCCCGGAACATCCATTGATCGATGCGCTGACGACGGACGCTCAGCGCGCCGCTGTCGCCGACTACAAGCGCTCGGCAGACTCGAAGAAGGACATCGACCGTCAGGACGCTACGCGCGAAAAGACGGGCGTGTTCACCGGCTCGTACGCAACGAATCCCGTGAACGGGCAGCAGGTTCCGGTCTGGACAGCCGACTACGTCCTGATGGGTTACGGCACGGGCGCAATCATGGCGGTGCCGTGTGGCGATCAACGCGACTTCGAATTCGCTCGACGGTTCGGTCTGCCCATCCCAGCAATCCAGCAACCGCCGCACTCGTGGTTCTCGGCTCACGGTATCGAGCCCAGTCTCGACACGGTGTCGTGGCCCGACGCCTTCGTCGGCGACGGCAGTTACGTCCAGTCGGCGAACGACGAGATCAGCCTGAACGGCATCGATTCGGTGACTGCAGGAAAGCAGATGATCAACGAATGGTTGATCGCCCACCAGGCCGGACACGGCACGACCAACTTCAAGTTGCGCGACTGGCTGTTCAGCCGCCAGCGCTACTGGGGTGAGCCGTTTCCCATTGTCTACGACGAGCACGGGCCGCTCGCGCTTCCGGAAACCGATCTGCCGGTGATGCTGCCGGAGACTGATTCGTTCTCGCCACGTACGTTCGCCCCCGATGACGAGTTCAGCAACCCCGAATCACCGCTCGATCGTCTCGACTGGTGGACCGAGGTGACGGTCGACCTGGGCGACGGCGACGGCGAGCACGCGTATCGCCGCGACACGAACGTGATGCCGCAGTGGGCCGGATCGTGCTGGTACGAGTTGCGATATCTCGACCCGACGAACGAGAACGCGTTCGTCGACCCGCGCGTGGAGCAGTACTGGATGGGCCCCCAAGCCGATGGCATCGACGGTCGACCGCATCCGGGTGGCGTGGATCTGTACGTCGGCGGTGTGGAGCACGCTGTACTCCACCTGCTGTACTCCAGGTTCTGGCACAAAGTCCTGTTCGATCTGGGTCATGTCAGCTCGTGGGAGCCCTACTACCGGCTGTACAACCAGGGCATGATCCTGGCTGCTGCGTTCAAGGACGAACGCGAGATCTACGTCGACGCCACCGAGGTCGAGCAGCGCGACGGGGCGTTTTTCCACGACGGCTCGCCCGTCACGCGCGAGTGGGGCAAGATGGGCAAGAGCCTCAAGAACGCCGTGTCACCCGACGACATGTACGAAGCGTATGGCGCCGACACCCTGCGACTGTACGAGATGAGCACCGGGCCGATGGATGCGTCGCGGCCGTGGGAGACTCGCGACGTCGTTGGCATGTACCGGTTCCTGCAGCGCGTCTGGCGTAGCATGGTCGACGAGGAAACCGGCGAACTGACACTCGGCACAGCGGCCGACGAAGCAATAAGACGCGCCCTGCATCGCACCATCGACGGGGTGCGCGCCGATCTCGACGGTCTGCGATTCAACACGGCGATCTCGAAGTTGATCGAGTTGAACAACCTCGTCACCAAGCTCGGGCGGTGCCCCGTCGATGTCGCCGAGCCGATGACACTGATGCTCGCGCCGCTGTGTCCGCACGTCGCCGAGGAACTGTGGGCCAAGCTCGGACACAGCACATCGCTGATCCGCGAACCGTTCCCCGTTGCCGATCCCGCGTTGCTGATCGAGGACACGATCGAGATGCCCGTTCAGGTCAACGGAAAGTTCCGCGGCAAGATCCTCGTTGCATCCGATGCGACCGACGCCGACGTCGAAGCCACCGCATTGGCCGACGAGCGGATCATCCAGGCCCTTGGTGGGGCGACTCCGACAAAGGTCATCGTCGTGCCGGGCCGCACGGTGAACATCGTCGCCTGATCATCGGAGGGTTTGCGCCATTGGAGGGTCTCCCCCGCACCCGGGTGCAGCGCGAGTCCTCCAGTGGCGCAAACCCTCCGACGGTCGTGTCAGACGGTCAGCGTCGGATCCACCAGGACCCGGCCGACCATCCCGCCGGCGAGAATCTTGTCGAGTGCATCGGCCAGCACGTCGAGGCCGACGATCTCGACCGATTCAGCATGCGGACTGTCGATCTGGGGAGGCCGGAGGTCGGTGGCGAGCCGCCGCCACAGGGCGCGGCGCTCGGCAATCGGCGTCTGCACACTGTCGATGCCGAACAGGTTCACACCCCGCAGGATGAAGGGAAAGACAGACGTCGGCAGATCGCCGCCGCCGGTCAGTCCGCTCGCCGCGACCGACGCTCCGTACCGCATCGTGCGCAGCGCATACGCCAGCGTGGATCCGCCGACGCAGTCGACGCAACCAGCCCACCGCTCGCTCTCCATTGGTCGCTTGGACTCGGCCGACGTCTCATCGCGCCCGATGACATCGGACGCCCCGAGCGCACGCAACCAATCGCCCGACGCCGGCTTCCCACTGCTGGCCACCACCTCGAACCCGAGGAACGCCAAGATGCCCACCGCCATCGAGCCGACACCGCCGGTCGCGCCGGTGACCAACACGGGGCCCGACCCGGGTTGGAGACCGAAGTGCTGCAGGGCAGCGACGGACTTGGCTGCGGTGAAGCCGGCTGTACCGATCATCATCGCCTGTTTCGAAGACAGACCACCGGGCATCGGCACGACCCAGTCGGCCGGCACCCGCGCCTCGCCTGCGAAACCGCCGTGATGGGCCACTCCGAGGTCGTAACCATGGACGATGACGTGCTCGCCGACGACCACGTCGTCCGACGAGGATTCGAGAACAATCCCGGCCAGATCGACGCCAGGGATCAGCGGATCGATACGCGCCACACGGCCCTTCTCCGTGCTGGCCAAGCCGTCCTTGTAGTTGATGCCCGAGTACTCGATTCGGATCAGGACTTCGCCGGCGGGGCCAGAGGCGAGGTCGTCGGTGGACATCTCGGTGACCGAACGGGTCCACCGATCATCGATGCGGCCAACGGTGAATGCGGGGAAGGTGCTCACTGGATCACCCTACGCAACATGGATGCGCTCCCGTGTCGTCATCCAACGTCGCGAGGAGAAGCGACGGTGGTTGACGAGTGCGCGGGACGTCATCAGCACGAGTTGGGCAGCCCACAGGCCGGCGATACCCAGCGCCGGATGGATGACGACTGCGACCAACATCGGTGCAAACGGGATCAGGTTACAGACGGCCGCTCGGCCGAGGAAGCGAGTGTCGTGGCCACCGATCAGGACGCCGTCGAGCGAGAACGCAACGGCACCCGGCAGTTGCATGACGGCCAGGAAGATCAGGCCGACGGTCACTCGGCTGATCACTGAACCGTCGTTGCTGAACAGCCTCGGCAGCAACGGACTCGTTGCTGCGACAACAATGCCGAATCCAGCGGCGATCCACAACGACATCCTCAGGCTCGATCGTCCGATCTCCATCGCCCCATCGCGATCATCGGCGCCGAGAGCAGCGGCAACAAGCGATTGCGCCGGGATCGCCAAGGCGTCCAGCGCCAGGGCAAGCAGCATGAACAGCTGCTGCAGAACCTGGTTTGCGGCCAACGTGGCTGTGTCGACATGTGCAGCAACGCGGGTGACCGCGACCCAGGCACCGAGCATTGCAACACTTCGCAGGCCAAGGTGCCCGGCACGCGCGAGTATCGGCCGCAACCTCGCCCACGCCGGTGCGATGCGCATCAGGTACGGACGCATGATGCCGGCGAACGACATGGCTGCGCCGATCTGGACGACGACCGTGCTCAACGCCGACCCGGCGACTCCCATGTGGAAGCCGTAGACCACGATCAGCTCGAGGACGACGTTGACGACGTTCGCGACGAGCACCACCAGAAGAGGTCGAGTCAGGTTGTTGTGACCTCTCATCACTCCGTGGCCGACCATCGTGACCCACACGAACGGCAGGCCGATCGCGCTGATCCGCAAGTACGTCGTCGCTGCGTCGAGCACAGCTCCGTGAGCGCCGAGCAAACGCGCCAATGGCGATGACGACAATGCCATGAGAACAGCAACGGGCACGCCGAGCATCACCGCCAGCGACAGCGAGTCCGATGCCGCGATGCCGGCTCCCCGCTGATCTGTGCGCCCGAGTGCTCGCGCGACGTCGGGCGTGACGCCGTACTCGAGGAACATCACGAACGACGAGATCGTCAACAGAACGGTCGCAGCGATGGCCAACCCGGCGAGCGGATCCGTGCCCAACCGGCCGACGATGGCTGTATCGACGAGGATGTACAACGGCTCGATCGCCAAGGTCCCGAGCGCTGGTATCGCGAGCCGGATGATCCGCCGGTCGAGCGCGCTGAGATTCACGACGACATCGTCGCATGTCGCACCGTGCTCCGAGCCCGCCATTCGCGCCGCCGCCGGTCAGACTGGGTGCATGTTCGATCTGACCGGCAAGACCGCGCTCGTCACCGGGGCCGGCCAGTCTGTCGGCGCCGGCATTGCTCAGTGTCTCGCGACGCAGGGGGCCACTGTCGTCGTCAACGACATCGTTGCCGAGCGAGCCCGACAGACCGTCGACTCGATCATCGCGGCCGGGGGTTCAGGTCGCGTCGCCAGTTTCGATGTCACCGACTCGTCCGATGTGCAGCGGGGCTTCTCGGCAGTCGGCCCGATCGACATCCTCGTCAACAATGCCGGCAACGCCGGTGCACACGCATTCGCCCCGATGCCATTCGTCGACATGGAACCAGATGAATACGCGCGGTTCCTCGACGTGAACCTGTACGGCGTCCTCCATTGTTGTCGGGCTGCAGTCGGCGGTATGTACGAGCGTGGCTGGGGACGAGTCATCACGATTTCCTCGGGCGCCGGCATCGCCGGCGACCGGCTGGGAATCTCTGTCTACGGCGCCGGCAAAGGAGGAGCGATCGCGTTCATGCGTCACCTCGCGATGGAGTCCGC
>JAYTOM010000361.1:0-4093 GCA_043747765.1 Actinomycetota bacterium | reverse complement strand
AAGAAACTGCCGTGGTTCTCATCGACACCTGCAGAGCGCACGACAGGGACCGATTCGCCGGTCAGGGTCGACGTGTCGACCTCCACGCTGCCCTCGAGTAGCCGAGCATCAGCCGAGATGCGTTCGCCCTCATCGACCACCAAGATGTCCCCAGGCACCAATTCGGTCGCATCGACCAACAAACGCCGGCCACCGCGCACGACGGTCGCGTGTGGTGGCAGATACCGGCTCAACAACTCGACGGCCTGCTCGGCCTGCTGTTCCTGAACGAACGCGAAGACTGCGTTCAGCACGATCACCACACCAATCGCAATCGCGACCGCCGTCGATCCTGTGCCAGCAGCGAGCAGCGCCGCCACGCACAGCAGGAGCGCCAACGGATGGTTGAACTGGCGAAGGAGCTGCTTCGGCCACGACCGCGTCTCGCGGCGAACCAGCTCATTTCTTCCCACGACGATCAGTCGCCGTGCCGCCTCCCGGTCGTCGAGCCCCTCGGACCGCGATCGCAACTGTCCCAGCAGCAGATCGACCGCACCGCGAGGGTCGAGGTCGGATTCCGGTCCGAGCGGTGTCACGCGCCCACCGTCAACGTGAGTCGGCGGTGACGAGCGAGACATTACAGAAAGGACACTGATGGGCGTGCGTGGCCGTTTCGCTCATGGGTCGAATGAACCACAGGTCGAGGGCTCACGTATAGGGCCTTCAGTCAGTTCGCGCTGTTCACTGAGCGTGGGACCGATGGCCCTGGTGTCGGTGGTCGGGGGCGCTCATCATCGACGAATGAACACGCGCATCATCGTTGGTTACGACACCTCGCCCGCCTCGGCTGCAGCGGTTGGATGGGCGGCTGCTGAAGCGCAGCGTCGGGGCACGACTCTCACGATCGTGTCGTGCTATCAGATTGCTGCGATGCGCAACATGTACCCCTGGATGCCGACCGAAGCGATCGATCCCCTGGTCGAAGAGACCGAATCGAGCGTTGCTCGGATGAAAGACCTCGTCGTTACGGCCAACCCCGGTCTCGAGGTCTCCACCGAAGTTTGGGCCGGGCGACCATCCACGATCTTGTTGAAAGACGCCCACGAGGACCAACTGATCGTCGTGGGTACGAGCCGTCACCAAGGTTCCTTTCCGGTTTGGCTCGGCAGCACGCCGCGCTATCTGATCCGGCACAGCCCGTGTCCGGTGGTCGTGGTCCGCGACCGGGTGCCGAGTGATCCATCGAGGGTGGTCGTCGGTGTCGACGGGTCGGCCGGCTCGGAGAGGGCCTTGCAATGGGCCGGTGAACAGGCTGATCGGTGTGGTGTGAGTGTGTTGGTCGTTCACGCATGGGACTACCCGTATTGGCCGTCGGACTTCGGCACGGTGCAAGCCCATGATCTGATGCGGATCGACGCGGGCTGTGTGTTGGACAAGGCGGTCGAATGGGTGCGGGACTCGTTTGCTGCGGGGGTCAGCGCAAAACTGGTCGAGGATTCGCCGTCCTCCGCGTTGCTTGCCAGCATCGTGAGTGGAGATCTTGTGGTGCTCGGGTCGCACGGTCGCGGAGCTGTTCTCGCCGGTCTGCTCGGCTCGACTGTCAACGCAATGCTCGAGCGCTGTGTCCTGCCCGTCGTCGTTGTGCCCGGCGCGACTCCTGACCCGTCAGCACCATGATCGATTCGATTGTCCGCACGACGTGAGGGCTTGCGTCGCTGACCGAGCTCAGAGATCTCGGGCTGCCTGTTCGATTGCCTTCGCGAAACGGAACGCCCCGGAGGCGTACCCCGGGCACAGCCCGGCCGGGCCCGAACCAGGACAGAAATGGACTCCGTCGTCGCTGCGGACCACGTTCCTCCCCGAGAGCACACACCGCGGTTCGCTCGCCAGGCACGGCAAGGTCGAAGCAAAGCTGCCGTCAGGGTTCTCGACTGCCGCGCCCGCGTCGACAAATGAGACATCTCTCGCTGCCGCGAGGTCCCGGTACATGGCGTTGATGCCGGTCACCACGTCGTTGCTCGCCAGAGAACCGGCGTGGACCGGTTGCCCGACGAGCAGGACATTGGCCCCGACATACAAGGCTTCAGCGATCAACGCTGTCATGTCGAGCCGATACTTGGCGACGACATCTTGCCCGTGCAATTGCGCGCCGGCGCCGTCGGTCATGCACGACGTGAGCGAATTGCCGGAGAACGAGATCACAACGACACTGGTCGCTCCGATCTCCAAGTCCTTGCCCAGCCAGTCGCATGGTGCGGTCCCGCCGAACACACGCCGAGCAAGGATCTTCGGGCCGAAGAACGGCTGCAGATACGGAGCAGCCTGCTCGGCCAACGAATCGCCGACGAGGATGACGTTGGTCGTCGGCACACGATGGGTGTCGGTCGACGTCGAGCAGTTCTCCAATCCGCTCATCCCGGCGAACGCGAACGATGCGCCGATTCCCTCGATGATCCCGCGCCGAGTACGTAACTGCAACGCGGAGCCGGTGGTCTGATCGACCTCGACCACGCTGTCCGTGTTCTCTGGATGTTGCGGACCCGGGTCCGTTCGGATCGTCTCACCGTAGGCATCGTCGAGACCGATGGTCGGAGACCCGACGGAGATCCCCTGCCGAGTCAAAAGGCCTGTCGCCGCCGGCTGACCAAAGAGGTGAGGTTCGCGGCGTGGGCCCTGCGACGAGGGGGGGTCGCCGACTGACCAGCTCCACAGGAACTCCCCGGTGACGCCGAACGGTGATTGGAAGAACACGAAGGACAAGTCGCCCCACCGCAACACACGAGCAGGTATCGCGCCAAGGCAGTCGACGGTCGGATCATCTGCATCGAGGCGGGGCTGCACATACCATCCGGTGTCGTTCGTGACCGGTCCCAAATGCGCGGACATCGATGTGAGCAGCGCGTCTGCCGGCACGTATCCGACCCCGAATCCGAACGCTGTCTGGGTGCGCAGATCCAACGCTGCTGATCCCCACTCAGGCGTGATGTCCGGAACAATCGCCGGACTGGCCTGCACCGTCGTCGCAGTTGTCGTCGTCGCGAGCTCGGGGCTCGAACCAGGTTTGCCTGCTGGGGGCGACGTGGCGGTGGTGCACGCTCCGGCGCACAGGAGCAGCACCAAGAGCAACGCAGCGGAGCCTCGATTCTCGTTCACATTTCGAACGGGTACGGTGATCCGCCGCACGCAGGGAGGGCTGAATGTCACGTGGCCATGACATTGTCACGGCCAAAGGGCCTGGATGTTGTCCATGCAGCGACCTCCGCCCGGCGCTTGATGCCGCGCATCATTTGTCGCGTCATCACCGAGCTGATCAGCGCTGTGGGCTTGACGATGAGTGGCGTCCACCATCGCAGGTACTGGTATCGCTCGCGTACGGTCAGGCGGGTCGACGCCGACATCGACGGCTCGAGAACGAATGCCCATGTGAAGTCGAAGGGCATCGTTCCCGGTCCGATCGGAACGCTGCCGCGTAGAACGAGGGCGCTGCCGGGATCGACGACGACGGCGGTCAACGCCAGCTCTGGTGCGAGTCGAATCGGGTCGCCGACGGCGAGGTCTTGCCAGGCGGCGTTGATCTGGTCTGCGCTGTGAATGTCGCAGTGGGCGAGGTTCTCGAGGAAGTCGTAGGAGTAGAAACCTCCTCGGCCCTGACCGATCTGGGCAATCCACGGCCAAACGCCATCGGTGCGGGCTTCGATCGTGATCGATCGTGTGCTCACCTGGTCGACGTCGGGGATCAGGTCGTCTCCGGGCAACCGCCGAGCGTTGTTGCCGCGGCGTGTTCGTCCCCGGCGCAGCGATCGACGACCGAGGCCGGTGATCGCAACGACGACGACAGCGGCGATGGCAACGCCTGGTTGGCGCCACATTGTTCGCCGTGGGGCGCATGTCACTTGAGGGACGGGTGCCGCTTGACGAATGACGTGTCAGCCCAGCGATCGGCGAGCCCCCAGGTGCTTCCGGCGCCGGCAATGAGAGCGATCATCACCATCGCCACGGCATAGATCAGGTGGTAGTCCACGAATGGACTGGTCGATCCGGTGAGTGCTCCCGTGGATGTGTGCCGTGCGAGCGGCCATTCGGCTGCCCACATCATGATCATCATCGTGACGCC
>JAYTOM010000360.1:0-28067 GCA_043747765.1 Actinomycetota bacterium | reverse complement strand
TCGACCCGCTCGCTGAAGCCGGGTGGACGGATGGTGGTCTGCGGAAGCACGAGTGGCCCGAATGTGGAGATCTCGATGCCGCGTCTGTTCTTCAAGCAGTGGGAAATCATCGGCTCCACGGTCGGCAGCTACCAGGAATTCGCTGCAGTGACTCAGCTGATCGAAAGCGGTCTCCCGGTCATCATCGACCACGTCTTCGCCGTCGGTGACTACCCCGCCGCTCTCCAGCGGATGGATGCCGCCGAGCAACTGGGCAACATCGTCATCCAGCATCCGATTCCGCCGGGCCAGGCCGACGCAATGGCGTGATGTGGCGCGAATCGGCGCTGTCGAGCGACTCCTTGTCGCGAGACTTACTGCTCGGCCGTCGTGCGCCAGAGGCCGCTGCCGTTCAGGCTTGTGACCCCGATCAACAGTGTGTCGCCGTTGCTCTGCACCGTGAGGCCGGCGCGATTGCCCGTCGGAAGTCCCGATGCAACCGGCAGTTCGGCCCACGTTCGCCCGTCGATAGAGGTCGCGAGACGGACGACGCCACCCTGGCGAGCGGCGACGACGAAGCGACGCGACATGACTGCGGCAGCAATCGCATGACAGTACATCGTCACTCGTGCCGAAGGATTCGACGGTGGTTCTGGACCACGTCGTTCCGCCGATCGTGCTCCATGCCGCGATCGACGTGGTCTTTTCATCGCTCTGCGTTCCAGCGATCAGTATCCGCCTGCCATTGCGCTGGCCGATCTGGTCGGCTCCGCCTGCTGCGCCTTTCGCAGCCACGTTCATGACAGCATCGACTCGTCGACGTGGGCGATGTGCGACGCTCGTCAGCAGGCGGTGAACGTGATCGGCATCTCGGTGATGCCGTCGACGAAGTCACTCTTCAGTCGACGCACCGGTCCGGCGGGCTGCGGATTGCCGAGGCGTTCCACGACCTGCTGCATCGTCGCTCGGATCTGAGCCTTGGCGAGGCTGGCACCGAGACAGAAGTGGACGCCTCCCCCGCCGAAGGTGACGTGGTCGTTCGGCCGCCGTGAAACGTCGAAACGATGCGGATCGTCGAACACCTCTTCGTCGCGATTGGCTGCGGCGTAGTACATCACGACCTTGTCACCGGCCTTGATCGGCGTCCCGCGGATCTCGGTGTCGACGGTTGCAGTCCGTCGGAAGTTGTGGATCGAGGTGCCGTACCGCAACATCTCGTCGACTGCGGTCGGCCATAGCGAGAGATCGCGGCGGAGTCGCTCTGCCTCGCCGGGATTGTCCATCAACGCAACCATCGAGTGGTTGATCAAGTTCCGCGTCGTCTCGTTGCCGGCGACGATGAGCGTCACGAAAAACATGTTCAGTTCGCCGTCGTCGAGCCGTTGGCCGTCGACTTCGGCGTTGACGAGTGCGGTCATGATGTCGTCGCGCGGATCGGCACGGCGGGCGGCGGCCATCTGATCGCACAGCGCGTAGACCTCCATCGCCGCAAGCTGACCAGCGTTCTCGCCGCCGATTTCGTCGAGCGAGCCGATCATCATGTTGGTCAGCTCGACCATCCGAGGCCACAGCTCGTCGTCGAGACCGAGCATCGTGCAGATGGTCTGGATCGGGACCTTCGAGGCGATGTCGTTGACGAACTCGCACTCGCCGAGGCCGATGATGTCATCGACGACCCGTACGGCGCGGGCATCGATGTCGTCGATGAGCTTGTTGATCACCCTGGGGGTGAAGCCCTTGGCGACGATGCTGCGATAGCGAGTGTGCTGCGGATCGTCCATGTTCAACACGCTGAGGCGCAGCATCATCAACGTCTCCTCGTCCTGGTCGGGGATGAAGGTTGCGCCCAGCGCCGAGGAGAACGTGCGCGAATCGCGACTGATCCGCTTGACATCGGCGTGCTTGGTGATGGCCCAGAATCCGGAGCCGCCGACCTCGTCGTGCCAGTAGACGGGTGCTTCGCGGCGGAGGACGTCGAACTGGTCGTGGGGGACGCCACGAGCCCACGTTTCGGCGAGGAGGTCGATGTGCGAAAGGTCGGTCGTACTCATCTGTTGGCTCCGTCTGTCTTGGGGGTCGAGGCGATCTGCGGTGTCGAGACGAGGTGATGCAGGGTGCGCACGGCCATCTCATCGGTGATCGATCCGGGCGAGACCTGGTGCATCATCGCCATACCGAACAGCACACCTACGACCACCGGAGCATTCGCCGCAGCACCAGCGAACTCCGGCCAGAGCTCGGACAGCTCGGCGATGCCGTCCCACGTTGCGACATAGCGCGCCCGTAGGCGTTCGAGAGCGCTCGGGTCGCGGACAGCGTGACCCCACACCTCGTGCTCGAGAGCCAACCAACGCGCCGACGACTGCTGCGACACTGCGCGCCAGAGCGCAGCAAGGCGGCCCTCGGCATCGTCGGCCAGTTCGAGCTCAGCGGCGACGACGGTTGCCGTGTCGGCCAGCCATTCGTCGACGACGGCGAAGAGCAGCTCCTCCTTGCTCGCGAAATGCCCGTACAGAGCGCCAACGGTCCGACCTGCTCGCATTGCGATCGCATCGACCGAAGCGCCGGCGATGCCCTGTTCTGCGAACAATTCAGCTGCGGCCTCCAAGAGCTTGGCCCTGGTGGCAGCTTTCCGGTCGTCTTGACGCACGATCATCAACATAGCGAGCGCTCGCTATGTTGTCAACGCACCCCCATCGACCGATCCCGACGTCATGTGAGTTGAACAGGCTCGACGGCCGCCGGAGTCGAGGCGACCCAGTCGACGCTGACTGCCGTCGGGGCAACAGCAGGCTCACGGCCCAGCAGGTAGGCGACGACCATGATCACGCCCCACACGGTGAGGAACATCACGGCGATCCCGATCGACAACACCAGAGTGGTCATACCGACACTTTTTCTTCGGCGGCGCGGCGGGCCGGCTCGGCCACCTGGCCGACGAGGAGCGTGCCGAGCGAGTGGATCGACGGCACCCAGAGACCGACGAAGATCCCGGCGGTGGTCTCGGCCCTGACGAAGTACAGCCACACGGAAAAGAGAAACGACAAGAAGCCGGCAATGACAAAGGGCAGCTTCAGGCGGAGCGACATGGGAAGTGATTTCATGATGACCTTTCGATGGGGTTGCGTCCCATCGGTTACCCTGATTTAGGCTCATTTAGTCTCATTTCGTGCACGGGAGGGGTGTGCGGGATGCCAGGTTGTACTCGTTCTCATCGAACGTGTAATGGTTCGTCGGTACTCCGTTGACGTCGTCTGCGCCAAAGGCGTCGGCGCCGATGATTGCTGGAAGCATGGCCGCCGGCTCGTACAGATCCGCTGGCGAGCCCGGACTGGCCGCTGGGTCGATTCGGTTGGCTGTGCACGGCGTGTCGCCACGCTTGTCGTAGAGGACGCCACCGACTTCGGCGATGACGATCGAAGCGGGAACCGAGGTGTCGGCACTCGTGTCGATCGTCAATTGCCGTGACGTCGCATCCTTGGACGCGAACATCACGTAGGTGTTCGTCCACGTGTTCGGTTGACCGGCGTTCGTGCCGTTGAACGACACGGTCAACGTCGCGGTGTACCGGCGCGGTCTGCGAGGCCGGCGACGGTCGACTCGAGATCGAACGGTCCTGACCCGATGGACACATCGTCCTCGGCGGTCTGCGATTCAACGTTGGGAGCAAGCGTTGGCGGGACGCCAGAGTCAGGCGGGACAGTCGTCGCAACGGAATCGATGGTGCTGAAGGGCGGGACGTTGGCGGCTTCGGTCGTAACCGTTGGCGGCGGGGTCGAACACAGGATCGATGACGGAGTCGTCAAAACCGGCGTGCTCGCTTGTGGCAGGCGCGATTGCGTTGGAGCGGCCGAACTCGACGAGCTGCACCCCGGCCCGAGGAGAACGATGAGTCCAAGCCAGGAAACGATCATGCACCGACGGTCCTGTTTGCGTACCGTGATCACTTCTTCACCGCAGTCACCGTGAATGTGAAAGCAATGGCGACCAATCGCGCGACCACATGACGCCAGCTTCGATGCAACGCGTGGGACTGTCGATCCGACATTCCTGACAGTAAATCGCATCCGGCCGATCGTCACCGAGGGGAACCCCTCGTTCTCGTCGCCGACCGCGCCACCACGTTGGGAGCCGCGATGCCCGGTCGGACCACGACGGTGTCGGCCAACAGTCGATGGCTACAGCTCGCCTGACTCCAAGCTGGCGATCATTTCGATGGCGCGGAGACGGACCGCCGGCAGGTCGGTCAGGCGGCGAGCAGCACGGACCTGCTGTGCCATACGCGGGTTTCGCTCGAAGCGGTCGCCGTGCCTGGCAATGAAGTCCCAGTAGAGCGTCGTGAACGGGCAGGCATCGACTCCCGTGCGTTGCTTGCGATCGAACCGGCAGCCCTTGCAATAGTCGCTCATCCGGTCGATGTAGGCACCCCCCGCTGCGTACGGCTTGGTTGCCATCATCCCTCCATCGGCATGCAGAGCCATCCCGACGACATTGGGCACCATGACCCACTCGGCACCGTCCACGAAGCCGGCCCACATCCACCGAGTCATTGCCTGCGGCTCGATGCCGACGAGCAGGGCGAGGTTTCCGAGGATCATCAGCCGCTGGATGTGATGCATCCACCCGTGATCGTGCAAGGACTCGAGCGCATGCGCGAGACACCGCATCTGTGTCGGCGCAGCTCCGGTGAATGCCGGGGGAATCGGACGGTGGGCTTCCAGCGCATTGCGGGCTGCATACTCCGGCCCCCACAGCCAGTACAGGCCCCAGGTGTACTCGCGCCAGCCGATGATCTGTCTGATGAAGCCTTCCGCGCTGGCGAGCGGCACGTGCCCGCGGCGGTACGCATCCTCGGCCGCGTCGCAGACCTCACCGGGCAGAAGCAACCCGATGTTGAGGTACGGCGACAGCAGGCTGTGCGCCAGATGCCAGCTGGCGGTGGTCATCGCGTCCTCGTGGGGACCGAAGTGTGGCAGCACGCGGTCGATGAAATGCTCGAGCCGCGCCAGCGCACCCCGACGAGTCGTGGCCCACGTGCCATCCGGCTCCGCTCCCCACGTGTGCGGACGCAGTCGTGCGATCACGTCTCGATCGACGTCGTCGAGCTCATCCCGTGGCGGCGCCGGCCACCGTCCGCTGGCATTCTTCGGTGGCGGCTGTCTGTTCTCGACATCGAAGTTCCAGCGGCCACCGGCCGGCTCGGAGCCGTCCATCAAGATCCCGAGCCGACGACGTTGCCATCGGTAGAAGTGCTCCATCGTGAACGACGTGCGCCCCTGTGCCCACACCGCGAACTCGTCGGGATGACAGAGGAACTGATTTGTCCGCACGACATCGACGTCGAGGCGACGCAGCAACGCGAGCCCGTCTCGCGACGCTGGCTCGGTCGCGATGACCTGTCGGGGTTCGAACTCACGGCGATGCTCGGCCAGCCCCACGGCGAGCGACACCGACCGCCGCTCGTCGACCTCGAACCCCGCAGCCCGGCGCTCGGCTGCGAAGCGTCGCATCGACGCGACGACACAATGAGCGCGCTGGAGGTGCCACCGCTTCGACGACAACTTCGCGTCACTCTCCACCAGCAGCACCCGATGCGTCAACGGATCAGCGCCAACCATTGCGGCGAGGGCGACGTTGAGTTGGTCGCCCAGCACCCACACCGTGATCATCCCGGAACCTTCATCCATCGTCATTCGCCTACCAGGGTCCGGGGGCCTGCAACGGGTGCACGCACAGGGTTAGCAGTATCTCAGACAGTGGCTCCGAGAGTCTCATCAATGAGCCACGATGAAAAATGGCGCGTGATCGGACCCAAGTCGCTGATCGTGGTTACGCCCGTGCCCGGTTGGTGAGATAGGCGCCGAGAACGGCGATCCCGCAGCCGACGACGGCGAGCACGGCGACCGATTCGTGCCGCACGAGCGCGCCGAGCAGAAGTGACACCACGGGGACGATGTACACACTGACCGAGGCTCTGGTGCTGCCCAGCCGGCCGGCGTTGCTGGCCATCACGACAAAGGCCAGCGCGGTGCCGAACACGCCGAGCGCGACCATCGCGAACAGCGGCCCCCACGCGAAGTGCACGTCGCCGAGCGAGGGGATCGCAAACGGTGTGACAAGCACGAATGCGACGACCTGGGCGCGCCACAGCACCGGGAGGCCGCCGTACTTTCGTTGTAGCGGTACGGCGAGGTTGAGTGACAAGCCGTAGAACACGAGCGCGCCGAAGATCAGCCCGATGCCCACCCACGAGTTGTCGCCCGTGCTGGTAGCGACGACAGCGATCAGCACCACACCAGCAAAGCCGACCGCAACGCCGAGGATCTGATGCCGTGGGGGCAGCCTCTTGGCGATCAACACTGCGACCACGGCAACGAACAGCGGCGTGGCGCCGTTGAGCATGCCGGTCACCGACGACGACACACGCTCCTCCGCGAACGGAAATATCGAGAGCGGGATCGCCATCCAGATCACGCCGAGCAACACGATCCGAGGCATGTCCGCGCGATCGATGCGCGCCCGTCGGGCGGCAGGGAACAAGCCGAGCGTCACGCACCCGAAGCCCACCCGCATCGGCGTGATCAGCGCCGCTGGGAACGCGCCCAGGCCCTGCGCGATGAAGTAGAACGAGGTGCCCCACACCAGGCCTGGGATCGCCAGCCAGACCCAATCGACCCGCGCCATGTGCGTGTGCGCGTCAGCGGCGGATGGCACGGCTGTGGACGTCACCGCGCCAAGGCTACGGCCCCGTCCGGGGGCCGAGCACCGGGATGACGGCAGCAGCATCGTGCGCTCGATGAGCGCCGAACTCGGTCAGGTCTGTTCAGTCGGTGCGCAGGTGAAGGCGGTAGGCGAACTCGAACCGTCCGGTGCCGATGCGGTACGGCGGCAAGACGTCGGGTCCGCAGCTGGCTGTGCCGAGACCACGGTGGGCGACGTCGACGTGGACGGTGAGCACGTCGCCGGCGATCAGGTCGGCTTCGTTGCGGGCTGCAGTGAGATCGGCGGCGGAGAAGTTGGTGGCCGAGATGTGCAATGTGGACGGCCGGAGTACGTCGATTCGTAGCTGTTGTCCGTTGGATGAGTCGGTGCACTCGAACCAGCAGCAGTCGCACCGCAACCCGAACTCCTGTGGAACGAGGTATGGCGGGTGATCGGGGCTGCCGGACCAGATGCCGAAGGTGGCCGAGCTGCATCGATCGGGGTAGTTCTCGTGTGGCCCTCGACCGAACCATCGCAACGATCCGAAGCGGCCAGGAAGGCTGAACTGGACGCCGATACGCGGCAGGTCGGCCAGATCCGCCGGAACGTCGACCGCATGGTGGTACACGATGGATGCACCGTCGTCGGCCACCTCGCGATGCACGACATGACCGACGATCGAATCGGCAGGACGGGTGTCGAGTCCCGAGATCTGCCATCGCTGCAGCGCGTTCCCGGCGACTCTGAGTCGCTGGTTGAGTTCCGGCATCAGCTTGAACCCGTCGTTGTCGACGGGTGCCCGCCACAGCGTCAACTCCACCGGTCGAGCGAGCAGGTCGTCCACGAGCGACCGCCGATCGTCGTAACGGCGCGGCAACGAGGCGGTGTGGTGGGCTGCGGCTTTGCGAACTTCCATTTGGTCGATGGCGACCACGTGGCCGGATGGTGCGAACCAGGTGCTGTTGCGTTGCGTCCAGCGCACGGTGATGAGCACGTTGCCGGTGGCGGGCGGCACTGGGCACGGCAAGTCGATCTCGATCGTAGCGTGCGGCGCGATCGTCAGGCTAGAAAGGGTACCCGATGCGCTGATCGTGTTGTCCGCCCACATCTCCCACGTCGCTTCGTAGTAGTCCAGACCGCTGAACGACTGCCGGTTGTGAACGCGAAGGCGTTGCCGCCCGCGCCGCCCGACGAGCTCGGTGACCACCGGCCGGTGGACCCACGCGACCTCGTGCATCGCCGGGTGTGGAACGAGATCGGCGGACATCAATCCGTCAGCGACGAAGTTGCCGTCGTTGGGTGTGTCGCCGAAGTCGCCGCCGTATGCGAGGCGCGCCCGACCGTCGGAGCCGATGCGGCGCAGGCCGTGATCCTTCCACTCCCAGATGAACCCGCCCTGCAGACCGGGCGTCGAGGTGATCACGTCCCAGTAGTCGGCGAGCGATCCGTTCGAGTTGCCCATCGCGTGGCTGTACTCGCACATGATCAGCGGTCGATTGCCGATGCCCTCGCGGCCGTAGCGCTTGATGGACTCGATCGTCGGATACATCGGGCAGACGACGTCGGTTGCGTGAAGACCGCCAGTGATCCAGTGTGCGGCCGGGGGTGATGGTGGAACGGCGAGCAGACCCTCGCCGTGGAGGATGGCGCCCTCATAGTGCAGCGGCCGGTTGGGGTCGGCACGCCGCAGCCACCCGGCGAGGGCGTCGTGGTTCGCGCCGTACCCGCTCTCGTTGCCGAGGCTCCACATGATGATGCACGGGTGGTTGCGGTCGCGCTCGACCATCCGCGACCCTCGAGCGACGAAGGCACTTCTGTAGCGCGAGTCGTCGCAGAGGCTGGTGTTGTACGCGTGGCTCTCGATGTTCGCCTCGTCGATGACGTAGAAGCCGAGCTCGTCGCAGAGGTCGTAGAACGCAACGTCGGTCGGGTAGTGCGAGGTGCGTACGGCCGTGATGTTGTGCGCGCGCATCGCCGTCAGGTCGGCGCGCATGTCGGCCAAGGTGACCGCCTTGCCACGGTCGGGATGGTGATCGTGACGATTCACGCCGAACACCCAGATCGGCTGGCCATTCACGAGCAGCTGACGATCGCGGACCTGCACGACGCGCACGCCGACCCGTTGGTGAGCCGTGTGCAACACCTTGCCGGTGCGGGACACGAGCTCGACAGTGACGGTGTAGAGATCAGGGTGCTCAGCTGACCACGGTTGGGCAGCGCTGAGGTTCCACGTCGCGCTGGCACGATGCCCGACGAACCGGTACGGGGCGGCAAACCGTGATGGCACCCGCGCGTCCAACGGCGCACCGACGCCCGTTCCGTCCGGAGCGTTCAGGGTCGTGCGCACGACGTAGCCCGATGCCGGAGCGTCATCAAACGCGACGGTAGCCGTGACCGAGATGGTGCCGGACCCAGCACGCGGCTCGTATGACGATTCGGCAATGATGTCGGCGATGTGCACTTTCGGTCGTGCCTCGATGAAGACGCTGCGGTGCAGTCCCGCCATCCACCACTGGTCCTGATCCTCCACGTAGCTGAGCGCGCTGTAGCGGATCACGACGATCGCGAGCTCGTTCTCGCCGGCGTGCAGGTGATCGGTGATGTCGTATTCACTGGGCAAGCGGCTGTCGGTGCCGTAGCCGGCGAACTCGCCGTTGACGTACACGGCATGAACGCTCTCCGCACCGGCGATATGCAGCACGACCTTCTCACGCAGCCAACCGGCAGCGACGCTGAACACGCGGCGATACACACCAGTTGGGTTGCGCTCGGGAAGCAGCGGAGGCGGGCCCGGAAACGGCATTTGCACATTGGTGTAGTGGGGCAGGTCGCCAACGCCCTGCATCGTCCAGCTCCCGGGGACGGCAACTGTCCGATCCGGAGCCGGTCCACTGATCGCACCAGCTCCGATGTCATCGGGACTGGTGAAAAGCTGGAACGACCATTGCCCGTCGAGGCTGCGGCGACGAAGACCGTCAATCGGGACGTGCATCGGGAGTCGACCGATCGCGATCACCTCCGGATCGGTCCATGGTCGTGTCGTACCGATATCGGGCAGCATGTCAGTTGGTCTCCTCGAAAGCGTCGCGTGCCGCCCCGTCGACAGCGGTGACGATCCAGCCGTCGGTCAGCGCACCGGGTTCGCAGATCGCGACGATGCATCCACCAAACCCGCCTCCCGTCATGCGCGCGCCGTACACGCCGCTGATCGAGGTCGTTCTGGCAACAGCGGCGTCCATTGCCGGCGACGATGTCGCGAAGTCGTCGCGCAAGCTCCGATGGCTGTCGATCATGAGCGCGCCCGCTGCTGCGAGGTCGTGCTGGGCGAGCGCAGCTGCGAAGTCGCGCACGCGCTGATTTTCGCTGACCACGTGGCGAGCACGGGCGCGGATCGTGGGGTCGGCGATCGAATTCGCCGCTGCCGGCGTCGCGCACCGAAGCGGTCCGACGAGCTGTTCGGCGAGCGCGCACTGCGCGACACGCTCTGCGTAGGGGCTGCCGACGAGCGTTCGGTGAGCAACGAATCGGACGACGATATCGACGTCCCTGGGGATCGGTGTCGGGGCGACTGTCAGGTCGTGGCAGTCGATGAGCAGTGCATGATCGGCAACGCCGGCGGCGATCGCGAGCTGGTCCATGATGCCGCTGGGCACTCCGCAGGCGCGATGCTCGGCCCGCTGGCAGAGCCGCGCGAGCGAGATCGCGTCGCCGTCGTGACCGAGGGCGAGAGCGACAGCGACTTCGAGCGCTGCGCTGCTCGACAGTCCGGCGCCGATCGGGATCGAGGTCGACACGTGGCCACTGATCCCTGTCGACGGGCGCATTTCGGCGATCACGCCGCCGACGAACCTGGCCCACGCAGGCTCGACCGTTGCCGGGTCGACGAGGTCGAGGTCCAGCGCGGCGGGGAGCGGTTCGTCATCGGAAAAGAGGACGACCCGATCGTCAGGCGTGCAGGTGATCCTGGTCCATCGGTCGATGGTCATCGGCATCACCAGGCCGCCGGTGTAGTCCGTGTGGTCACCGATCAGGTTGACCCGACCAGGCGCGCTGACGTGGGTGGTGCGAACCATGCGACGCCTCAGCCGAGCTGACGCAGCCGCGCCGCCAGGTCTTCGGGCCGCACTGGGTTGAAGTATTCGCCGCACGCAACTTCCGCGGCCGCGATGTAGCGGGCCACGCCTGCCCGCCGCCACGGCGAGACGATCTCGATCTGGAGCCACGCGTCGGGGTAGTCGGTGCCGGCCGTTGCTGTGAACGGCCGTTGCATAAGCCACATCATGTACGGCAGCGGCCGGTCGTACAACCGGTCGAGACGTGTGAACACGTCGACCAGCAGGGCTGCCAGCGCGACACGACCGTGATCGGAGAGCTCACCGAGGTTCGCGACTCTCTGCCGGGGGGCGACAGTGAGTGCGACCGGATACGTCGACGCGTACGGCACGTATGCCGCCCACATCTCGTTGTCGGCGACGGATCGGTCGCCGGGCTCGGAGTCGGGTTGCCAGCCCGACTCGAAGATCTGGCGGGGTCGATCCGGTATGTGGTCGTAGGCATAGATCTGTCCGTGCGGATGGGAGATCGTCGCGCCGACCTCGGCGCCGCGGTTCTCGAAGACCAACACGAATTCCACGTCGACGCGCTCTCCGAGTGCGCTCGTGCGTGCCGCCCACAGGTCGATCACCTTGCGGACGCCGTCGACGCCGAGCGACGAGAACGTGGCGTCGTGCTCCGGGGTGTACAGCACGACCTCGCAGCGATCGCCTGACATCGCCGGCCACCGGTTGCGGAACCATCGGACGTCGTATGGATCGGGCGCTTCCAGCCCGCCGGGACAGAACGGGCAGCCGCTGCTGGGCAAGTTCGGTCGAGCCTGACGTGAATCGACGACATGCACCGTGGTGCCGAGGTAGGCGTCGATCCGAGTGTCGGTGTCGAGCGCGTCGGTGTTGTCGGTGGGGATTGACTTCATCGCGCCGAGGGCAACCGCTGGCCCGTTGCCGTGTCGAACAGGTGCACTGCGGCCGGGTCCGGAACGAAGTGCAATCGGTCGCCGCCGCGTATGCCACTCAGCCCCTCGCAGCGAGCGACAACCGGTATGCCGACATGGTCAACGCTGCAGTAGAGGTATGCATCCGATCCGAGCTCCTCGACCGTGTCAACGGTCGCTGAGATGCCACCGTTGGTTGCGGTGCGGAGACCTTCTGGGCGAACGCCGACCGTGATCGCATCCGATGTCAACGCGTTGCGCTGCTCCGCCGTGGTCGCGATCCGGGCCCCCGCAAACGTGGCGTGGTCCGCATCGATCGTCCCACCGAGCAGGTTCATCGCGGGGGAGCCGATGAATCCGGCGACGAACAGGTTGACAGGATTGGTGAACAAGTCCTTCGGGGACGCGCACTGCTGGAGAAGTCCATCTTTCAACACGGCGACACGATCGCCCATTGTCATCGCCTCGACCTGGTCGTGGGTGACATAGACCGTGGTTACGCCGAGCCGTCGCTGCAGCGCAGCGATCTGTGTACGTGTTTGCACGCGCAGCTTGGCGTCGAGATTGGACAGCGGTTCGTCCATCAAGAACACCTTCGGCTGACGCACGATCGCGCGCCCCATCGCCACTCGCTGGCGTTGTCCGCCGGAAAGTTTGGCCGGTTTACGGTCGAGATATTCCTCGAGATCGAGCAGGCGCGCCGCCGCCTTGACCCGCGTGACGATCTCGCTCTTTGGCACCTTTTTGATCTTGAGGTGGAACCCGATGTTCTCGGCAACGGTCATGTGCGGGTACAGCGCATAGTTCTGGAACACCATCGCGATGTCGCGTTCTCGCGGCGGCAACATCGTCACGTCGACGTCACCGATGAAGACGTTGCCGGCGTCGATCGGCTCGAGGCCTGCCAGCATCCGTAGCGTGGTGCTCTTGCCGCAACCGGACGGGCCGACGAGCACGAGGAACTCGCCGTCGGCGATGTGCAGTTCGAGCGCATCAACAGCGGGCCGTTGACCTTCTTGGTACAGGCGACTCGCATGATCGAACGTCACGGTCGACATCAGATTCTCCTTCGGAACTCGACTGAGTCCAGGTCCGGCTCGGCGGGATCGGCGATGAGGACACGCGGCACGTGCTCGGCGAGCGATCGATGTGCGCTGCTTGCCATTCCGGCGTCTGTGACAACGGTGTCGGCACTGTGCAGCGGTGCGATGGAGCTCAGCCCGGTCACGTTCCATTTGGTGTGGTCGGCAACCACGACCAAGCGTTGCGTGGCTTCGGCAAAAGCCCGATTGGTCTCGGCCTCCATCAGGTTCGGAGTGGTGAAACCGGCGCGATCGCTCATGCCGTGCACCCCCATGAAAACGGCGTCGAAGTGCAGCGTCCGTAAGGCCTGCACCGCTACGGGGCCGACGAGCGCATCTGATGGCGTACGTTCACCGCCGGTGAGGATCACCGTGCGGTCCGCGCGTTGGCTTTGATGAAGCACCTCGGCGACGCGAATCGAGTTGGTGACCACGATCAGGTTGGCGATCTCGGTGAGATGGTAAGCGAGCTGCCACGTCGTTGTCCCGGCGGTGACGCCAATGGCCGTTCCCGATCGAACCAGCGTCGCCGCGGCACGGGCGATCGCCATCTTCTCATTCGTGTTGCGCAGCGACTTGGCAGCGAAGCCGGGCTCGTCAGCACTGCGATCCGTCAGCGCCGTGGCGCCCCCGTGCACCTTCTCGATCAGACCGGCCTCATCGAGCGCGTCGAGATCGCGCCGGATCGTCATATCGCTCACGCCGAGCTGAGCCGCCAATTCGATGACCCGCACAGCGCCACGCTGGCGAACTTCGGACAGGATGACCTCGTGCCGTTGACGAGCGAGCGCACGGGTCCCCATCACATCGGTGCTGGAACCTCCGGACGCGGCCACGGCCAGTACAGTGCCGGAGCGACACCGAAAAGTCAACAGAATCGAACGTGATTGGCGCGAAGATGTGTGCGTTTGTCCGCCACGAGTCTGAAATTGTTTGATAATGCGCGGAACATCTTGACAAGAGGCCATCTGCATGTCATATTTCGTTCACTTCGGGGGAAGCAAGGGGGTCCCCCGTCGCCATCCATCTACAACAAGGGGGAGATGTGTCGGGGAACTCCGAGCATTCACCAGACCCGAACGATCTCGGGTTTTCCATCAGTCGTCGTCAGATCATCTTCGGGGCGGGTGCGTTCGGTGCAGCGGCATTTCTCGCGGCCTGTGGCAGCGACAACAAGGCCGCACCAGCCACGACTGCGGCATCCACCACGGCGGCACCCACCCCTGCGGCATCGGCCACGACGGCCGGAGGGGCCGTCACCACCAGCTCAGCGGCTGCGCCCGCCACGACATCCGGTGCGACCGACACGACTGGGGCTCCGAAGACCAGCGCAGGATCTGGCGGCACGGGTGTCACGTTCGGTTCGAACTACAGCGACGACAAGGTCAAGCAGGCAATGGCCGCGGCCATCGCCGCCAGCGGCGTCGACGTCACGATCAACACCACCGATCACAACAGCTACCAGGACAACATCACCAACTACCTCGCCCAGCCAGACGATGTGATGAGCTGGTTCTCCGGCTACCGGCTGCGGTTCTTCGCCGACAAGGGCCTCGTCGGCGACATCTCCGATGTCTGGTCCAAGCTGCCCGACGAGGGGGCCAGCTTCAAGACCGCCAGCACCGGCAACGATGGCAAGCAGTACTTCGTGCCGTTCTACTACTACCCATGGGCGGTGCACTACCGAAAGAGCGTGTTCGCTGAAAAGGGGTACACCGTGCCCACCACGAAAGATGAGCTGATCGCTCTCGCCACCAAGATGAAGGCCGATGGTCTCATCCCGTTCGCGTACGCCAACGATGGCAAGTGGCCGGTGATGGGCACGTTCGACATCTTGAACATGCGGCTCAACGGCTACAAGTACCACGTCGATCTGCTGGCCGGCAAAGAGAAGTGGACCGACCCGAAGACCAAGGCCGTGTTCACCCTCTGGGCAGCACTGCTCCCGTTCCACCAGGAGAACCCGAACGGGCGCACATGGCAGGAAGCAGCGACCTCGCTGGAGAAGAAGGAAGCCGGGATGTACTACCTCGGCACGTTCGTCGCGACGAACTCCAAAGACCAGGCGTACCTCGACGACCTCGACTTCTTCAACTTCCCAGCGATGGATTCCGCCATCGGCGCCGATGCCCTGGATGCCCCGATCGATGGCTTCATGATGGCCGCCAAGCCGAAGAACGCTGACGGTGCCAAGGCGCTCCTCACTGCGCTCGGTGGACCAAAGACGATCGACGCCTTCTTGAAGATCGAAGGCGCAAGCGTTGCCGTCAACGCCAAGGCTGACACTTCCGGCTACAGCAAGATCCAAATCAAGTCGGCCGAACTGGTCAGCAAAGCGAAGAACATCGCCCAGTTCCTCGACCGCGACACCAGCCCGGACTTCGTCAAGAACGTGATCCAGGATGCGTTCGCCGGCTTCGTCGCCGATCCCACCACGATCGATGCGACGCTGAAGAGCATCGAGTCGCAGAAGTCCCAGTACCTCAGCTGAGCACTGGCGTAAGGTCGAACGACGTGACATCAGCGGCGCCCCCGAACAGGGGGCGTCGCCGTCGTTACAGCAAGCTGTCCTTCAAGGACAAGGCGTGGCTGTGCTTGATGGTGGGCATCCCGTCCACCATCCACATCGTGTTCGTGTGGATCCCTGCGATCTGCACCATCATCTTGTCGTTCACGAAATGGAACGGCATCAAACTCGGTTCGTGGCATGGAGTCGGCTTCAAGAACTACTGGGCGATATTCACTGTCTTCAAAGGCAAGTTCTTCCCAGCGATGTTCAACAACCTGGTGCTGCTGATCTTCCTCGGTGCCTGCAGCCTTGTCGGCATCCTGCTCGCCTACCTGCTCGACAAAGGCGTGCGCGGATCTCGCCTCTACCAGAGCATCTTCTACTTCCCGGTCGTGCTATCGCTCGCCGTCGTGGGCTTCATCTGGAAGAGCGTCATGTTCTCGCAGTCGCAAGGGCTCCTCAACGTCGGCCGTGACAAACCGATCGACTTCGTCGGCGACTCACAGAAGCTGTTCGTGATCCACCTCCCGCTCATCGACACACCCCTCGGGCTCAGCAAGAACTTCGCCGCGTTGCTGATCGCGATGGCGTGGCGCCACATCGGCTACGTGATGGTGCTGTACCTCGCCGGACTGAAGAGCGTCGACCCCACGCTGCGCGAGGCGAGCTCGATCGACGGCTGCAACGAGTGGCAGACGTTCCGTCGAGTCGTGTTCCCCGTGATGAAACCGATCAACGTCGTGGTCATGGTGATCACCGTCATCGAAGCGCTCCGAGCCTTCGACATCATCGTCGCCCTCAAAGAGCCGATCGGCACGTCGGTGCTCGGTGTGATCGTCAAGAACAACCTGACCGGCGAGGGAGGTGGGCAAGTGGGACTCGGTTCGGCGTACGGCGTGATCCTGCTCCTGCTGTGCCTTGGATTCATCATCTGGTACCTCGTCAACAACTACCGCGAGACCGAAACATGAGCACCGCTCTCACCGTGAAGCGGAAGAAGCCAGGCTCGTCACGTCTCTCGCGCGGCCTCACCTACGGGTTCCTCACGGCCGTGGCCCTCGCTTGGCTCGTCCCCGTCGGCGGTGCGATCTATGCCTCACTTCGACCGTACGCCGAGACGCAGCGAAAGGGCATTTTCTCCTGGCCCAACAGCCTGTCATTCTCGAACTACACCAACGCCTGGAAGCAGAGCGGAATGGGCGGCCTGCACGGCACGTTCGCCAACACAGCATTCATCGTCCTACCGTCGATCGTCCTCGTCCTGCTGCTGTCGAGCATGATGGCCTTCGCTGTCAGCCGGTTCACGTGGCGGTTCAACGTCACCCTGCTGCTGATCTTCACGGCCGGCAACCTTCTGCCCCCACAGGTCATCTTCAAACCATTGTTCACGATGTTCCAACACATCCCGTGGCCCAACTTCCTCAGCGACACCGACACCGGCGATCTCCTCGGCACGAAGATCGCCGTGATCATCATCCACGTCGCGTTCCAGACGGGCTTCTGCACCTTCGTCCTCAGCAACTACATGAAGACGATCCCCAAAGAGCTCAACGAGGCTGCACTCGTCGACGGCGCGAGCGTGCCACGCCAATTCTTCCAGATCATCCTGCCACTCTGCCGTCCGGCGCTCGCGGCGCTCGCCACGCTCGAGTTCACATGGCTGTACAACGACTTTTTCTGGGCAGTCGTACTCATCAACCAGGGCAAAGAGCGGCCGATCACGTCATCGATCGCGAACCTCGGCGGTCAGTTCTTCAGCAACGACAACCTCATCGCCGCGGCCTCGATGATCATCGCGATGCCCACGCTCGCTGTGTACCTCGCGCTGCAGAAGCAGTTCATCAGTGGACTCACCCTCGGCGCAAGCAAAGGCTAGAGATGCTCGTTCACCTCGTCGAAGCCGCGCACGGCACCGCGACGAAGACCAGCGTGGTCGTCGATCTGATCGTCAGCGCCACGGTGATCAACCTCAGCCTGACCGACTCGTACCAACTCGAACGCCTCGGCGTCACATTGCCCCTGCCGGCCACGCCAGCCGGATCCGAACGCCGAGGCGATGGTTCAACTTGGCGGTTCTCGTGGCGGCACGTGCAGCGGGTGGTGGTCGCAGTGCCCGACGGCGAGGTGAACATGTCCACCGAGGTGCTGCTCGGTCACGGCGTCGGATGATCGTTGGGCGAGGTCGTTCCACGGCTGCGTCTGTTGCTCGTTGCCTCCGAGCGCAGCGAGGGTGTTCAAGGCAATGGCTGGCAATCGTCGTGCTGCGTCGGCCTGACCGATGACTGCGAGAGCAACGAGGAGGCAGGGGTGCGATGCGACGATCTCGTCGACGGGTCGCCAGAACGACGTCGGGTCACGAAGGGTCGAGACGACGAAGGTGGCGATGACGGCGTCGATGTCAGAGATCTGGATGCCGGAACTGCGGAGTGTGATGGTGAGGTCTGCGATGTCGGCTTCGACGATGGTGATGTTGTTCCATTCCGCCGCTCGCGTTCGCCGGGTCGCGGCTGCGAGCATGCTTGGGCTGGCGTCGATGCCGATCACCCGTCCGGAGGGGCCGACGAGGCTGACGAGGCCATCGAAGTTCAGGCCGGTGCCGCAGCCTGCGTCAACGATGGTGGCGCCGGGCTGGGGGCCGATCATGTCATGGAGGCGTTGTCGTGGTCGTCTGTAGAGCCAGCGTTCGAGCGATATTGCGTCGTAGACCGCGCCGACGTGCCCGTACCGTGCCCGACCGGCGCGGGTCTTCGACATCACTGCTCCCCGGCACGGAGAGCACTCAAGGACGGGTGAACCGAGCGGTGGATTCGTCCAGCACGGCGCCGGCATCAACAGCCTGCGCGGCTGACAGCACGACGAGTGTCGCGTGGGCCGAGGTCCGGGGTCGTCGTTGGTCGTCGAGGATGACCGCCGATGCGGTGAGCGTCGTGTCCGTTTGCGAGTCGATGATTGCTTCGAGTCGATAGTGCCGGTCGATCGTGAGCGGGTGATGGAACGTCGAGGTGAACGACGCCGTGACAGCGAACTGCCCTGCGATCGCGATCGCAGCCCATGCCATCGCCTCGTCGAGCAGCGCGAGCTGCACACCACCATGCACATACGAGGGCGCTCCGGAGTGGTCTGATCCGAGGTGCATCTCGGCCACGACTGTTGCGTTGTCCGTGTCGTAGAAGAACGCCTGACGAAGACCGACAACGTTCGTCGGCTCGCACACGAAGCAGTTCGAACTGAAGCCCCAGCGCTCGTTGGAGAGCGGAGTCACCGTCATCGTCGTGCCAACATTCGCATCCGCCAACGGTACTTCAGAGCCTGATCGAGGGTCGCTCACCCGGGTAAAGACGGCCTCAGTCCGAGCGTGGCTGTTTCGACGGTGTCGGTCATCTCGCACGCAGAAGCGCGGCGTACAACGTGAGGCCCGGTCCGAAAGCCATGGCAACCACGTGTTGTCCGGCGACGATCTCGCTGCGGCGGCCCAATTCGTCGAGGACCAGCAGGGTCGTTGCTGAGGAGCAGTTGCCATGCTCGCGCAATGTGTCACGCGACGCAGCGACCGCCGCTGCCGTCAAATCGAGTCGACGAGCCACGGTGTCGATGATTCTCGGACCTCCCGGGTGGATCGCCCAATGATCGACGTCTGCGACAGTCAGCTGATGGCGGTCCAACAGCTCCGTCGCGACAGCGAGGACGGACCGGTCGAGCACAGCGGGAACCTTCGGGGAGAGTCGCATCCGAAACCCGAGGTCGGTGACCCGCCACGTCATCAAGTCGGCTGTCGTGCTGTCGGTGCAAGCGACCACCTCGATCAGCTCCAAACCGGGTGCGTCAGGAACGATCACAGCTGCGGCCGCCGCATCGGAGAACAGGGCATGAGCAACGACCTGCTCGACGTCGTCGGTCGGTGGTTGGATGTGCAGACTCGTCAACTCGACACACACGAGCACGCCGACCTTCCCGCGCGCCGACGCTGCATCGGAGGTGGCCGCCAGCGCCGGCAGAGCGGCATAGCAACCCATGTGTCCAATGTGCAGCCGTTGCAGCGACGGCTTCATCCCCAGCTCACGGGCAACCAGAATGTCGACGCCGGGGGTCACGTATCCCGTGCACGACACGACGGTCAGGAGATCAACCTCTCCGGGTTCGACACCGCACGCGTCGAGAGCGTCCGTGACGGCAGCACGTGCCAATGGGACTGCGAGCTCGGAATATCGGAGCATCCTCGTCCCCGTCGACGCGCCCGACAGGTCCTCGATGCGCGGATCGATCGCAGAGTGGCGGCGCTCGACACCGGCGGTGCGCCAGACGCGTCGGGCCATCCGGCTGTCAGAGAAGTGGGCTGAGAAGAATCCATCCCACGCCTGTTGCTGATCGAGCGGCGGGGGAAACGACGATCCAAATGCAACGATGGCCCCGCTCACCACGGCCGCATTCCGAAGCCGACTCCTGGGTCGACACCAAGTGCGAAGGCGCCGAGCACATTGGCGGAGATGTCACTGGAGGGCGGCATCACCGCACCGCTGCGCGCGTCACGAAGGATGCGTTCAAGGGAGCCTCCACGAGACAACGCTCCCAATCCACACGCCTCCGTCAGGCTCGCTGCAACCGCAAATGCCGTGTCGCCAGCGACGAGTTTTGCCCGGTATACCGCCCGCAGCGTCTCTGGGGTGCCCGACTCCTCGACAACCCGTCGTGCGGCGTCCTCGACCACGAGTCGAGCGGCTGCAACCTGAGCCTCGGCGCGCCCGATCCGCTGACGGACCCACGGCGAGGACGAGAGCGGAACGTCGCGCACCTCGGCGTCTTGGATTGGTGGAGTGACCATTGTGGACTGCGCGTATGCAACCGCGGCGTCGAACGCCGCTCTTGCGACCCCGACGTACACAGCTGCGTACGACGCGACCAACCATTCCGGCATCGTTTCAGCCAACAGCAGTGCTATTCCCTCGATTCCGATCAGTGCATTGGTTTCCACGATCGAATCGATGGTGAATCCGTTGCTGCAGGTGGACCGCATGCCCATCGGATCCCAGGTCTGCTCGACGGCACCGATGGCATCCGCTGGCAGGATGAAGTAGGAGATCCTCGGAGCCGAACCTTCTGATGCGTCGAGATCGCGTGCCGCGATCAGATATCCGTCGAGGTGGCCGGCGCCCGAACATGTCGACTTGTGGCCGCGGACACGAAACCCGCCAGCCTCTTGTGCGTAGGTCGTACGGATCGCGGAGAGTCGCGACCCTGACTTGCGCTCGCTGATCGCCACGCCGTACATCGCTCCGGCCACAGCTCGTCGAAGGACTTCATCGCGAGCTGTGAAGAACGAGTCGGGAACACCCAGCGCTCGGGCGACGTCGTCCGGTACTCCTGCAAGCGCACCGGTGACGCAAGCGTGCATGTTGAACAACAGAGCCGACGACCCACTTCCGGCGCCGAGGCACATCGCGACGCTCACATAGTCGGCGAACGTGCCTCCCATTCCGCCGAGGCGCTCGGGCACGAGTAGCCCCAGCAGCCCGCTGTTGCGCAAGTCGCTGATGTCGTCGTCAGGGAATCGATCGGAACGATCGTTGGCTGCGGCGCGCCCGGCCCACGAGCCGGCCAGTTCGTTGGCCAACGGACCACATCGCGAGTCAAGAGGACCGGTCACATCGCCTTCTTTCCGAGGCCTTGGAACACTGCATGCGTCGAACGCGTCCGGACCATTCGAACGCCACGGCGCCTGTCGATGAGAAATCTTGCATAGTCGGTCACAGATGGTCGAAGGCCCCATACTTCCAACGTGACACCGTGCTCGGCGAAGAGACGTTGGAGTCGCTGCGGGTTCACGAAAAGACAAGGATCGTGAATCCCACGGGGTGGTCCACCGGGAAGTCGCTCGGCGAGAGTGACCAACAAGAACTTGGCCAACCGTGTGTCGTTGATCGTGTCGATCACCACCGTCCCGCCCGGCCGCAAAACCCGGCACACCTCCTCGACGACCTCGTCAAGCGACGTGACGTGTTCGAGGATCTCGCCAGCGATCACGACCGACGCCGTCTCCGAAGCGATCGGAAGAGCCGATGCATCAGCCCGCACAGCCCTCACTCCGTGAGCGTGAGCGTGAGCCAGTGCAGAGGCGACCAGATCGACGCCGACGTGAACGTACGCCGACGTCGGTTCGAACATCAGGCCGCCACCGCAACCGACGTCCACAAGAACTTCGTCCGGGTCAGCCGGCGCTGGAATGAGTGACCGACGAGAGGCGGCCAGCCAGTGCAATGCAGAGAACTCGCCTTCGGGTCTCCACCACTCCTCGACGAGGTCGTCATACTGCCCGATGTCGTTTCGGGGTCGTCGAGGACGAACAGTCCCGTCGGGCCTGGACATCGTCGATCGAGAAGACTCCACACCGCTGACTGCCCTGCAAGACCGGTCCCCAAACCCGGAATGCAACGTATCGAGCATCGCGGCTGATCGAGAACTGAATCGAGAGGCCCGGCTCGGCACTGAGCCCGGGCTCGAGATCACTGTCTGTCAGAAGCCTTGGCTTTCCCATTCGAATGTCTGCGTGATCCGGCTCTCCCCCGGCCTGAACGCACTCGCGCTTCTGGTTTCCCCGTCTCCGCGACCGTCGACGTGAGCGTCGTGACCATCTTGATCGTACGATTGTCACCGACGAAGGGTGATGCCGGATGCATACGAACCTACGAGTTGACGGGGCGAACTGTCCGTTCTGTCTGAACGACGCCGTCGACCATCTGCGAACCATCGACGGCATCACATCGGTCGACAGCTCGATCAGCGACGGCTGCATCGCCATCGAACACGACAATCTCGATCTGGCCGAACTCCTCGGCACGATCCGCACCTCGCTACACGGCGTCACCATGGCCGCGAATGAGATCGTCATGTCACCGATCGATCCGGTCATCTCCGTGCTGCACTGCAGCCACGAACCAGTACACGAACTCCCGCCGACGACCACGTTGCCGCGACGGCTCGAAACCGTCACCGACGCGCTCACGCGACTCGAACGCGACGGGTACACGTCCGAATTCTTCGCGACCGACCAGGGCGATCTGGCCTGTCGCGGATGCGATAGGACGATGAATCCGGTCGACGTGCACGTCGAGCAAACAATCCGGTTCGAGGGCGACACCAACCCTGACGATCAAGACATCGTCTTCGCCATCGAATGCGCCAACGGCTGCAAAGGTGTGTACAGCGCAGCGTACGGACCGACGACCCCGCCAGAAGATGCTGCGGTCATCCGTCAGCTCGCGCGCACCCCGAATCCGTAGGTCTTGTTGCGGGGCCCAGCTCGACCACCCATATTATTTCTCGTATGTGCTGCATAATTGCAGGACGTGCAGAGGAGGCATCGCATGAAGGTGTGGATCGATCAGGATCTGTGCACGGGGGATGGCCTGTGCGAGGAGATCGCCCCTGGCGTGTTCTTCGGCCAGGACGACGGGCTGCTCTACGTCAAAGAGTCGGCGGACAACTTCGGTACCGAGCGGCTCTTCGACGGCAAGTCGAACCCTTCCGGACCAAACGGAATGGCCCGCATCCCGGACAACGGCTTGGATCGGGTGGTCGAGGCCGCCGAGGAGTGTCCGGGCGAGCGCATCTTCATCCGAGGTCGAATGAACCTCGAGCTCACCGAGGCGTAGTCGGGGCGGCGAGCCGAGGTCAGTGCGGGTGCAGTCGAAGTCGAGTCAGCACGTCGGCGACGTCGGGCATCTGGTCGTTCCCATAGGCCGCTGGCAGAAGTCCGCGATGACCACATGGCATCGAGACCGCGAACAGGATCGATTCGTCACCGGGATCACTGATGCCCTCGAACCGGTACACCTCATCGACATCGACGTCCTCAGGATCAGACCAGCAGCAACAGCCATCGCAGCGCAGCCCACCATCGCTGACCGAGAGCTGAACGGTCCATCCGGCGGCGTGCAGCTGTCGCATCCGATCGACGAGCGTGTCCATCGGCGCGCTCATGATTCGACGTGACAGCGCAGGCGACATGTCCCTCGACGTGGATCGCGCACGATGAGCTCGTCGACGACCAGACCGCCGAGTGAGTCGGCGGCACCGAACGCCAGACCGAGGTGCAGCCCGCACACCGTGTCGGGATCGACCAACGCTGTCGTCTCGAACGGGCAGGCCCCCAACACGACGTCGACCTGGTTCCCTCGTCGCTTGACCGTCGGCTCGAAGCCGTGCCGCGCCATCACGTCGACCAGGACCACTGCCGGGTCCGAATCGTCGCCCACTCCGACGCGCGTCTGGCGTCCAGCGCGTCGCCCGACCTCGACCGGCGAGTCGCCGCTGCGGATGATCTCCGTCAACAGCAGCGTCAACCGCTCGTACGGGCCGGTCACCCCCCACCGACTCTCCGTCGACGCATTCAGCGTGTAACACAACCTCGGTCGCCCTCGCCCCACCGGCGACGCAGTCGCTTCGGTCACGAGTCCGGCATCGACCAGCTTGGCGAGATGCTGACGAATCGCATTGTGATGGAGCCCGACATGCTCGGTCAGTTCGGCGACGTCGACCGGCCGCTCCGCATCGGCGATGTAGCGGAACAACTCGTGCCGCGTCGGATCACCGAGCGCGCGTGCTTGGCGCTGCAGATCACTCATCGCCCAGCGGCAACGCTCAACACCACCAGGAGGATCACGACGCCCGCCATCAACAGGTTCGCCTTCCACACGGGATGCGTCGGACCCTCTCGGCGCGTCGAGTTCCGACCATCAGTGCCCTGCTCGATGCCCCGTCCAACCATTTCGTTCGCCACCCGATCTTCGTCCGATCTCGGTCCGTGTCGCGTCGGCCCGATGCCGGCACATGAGCGGACCGGCCAACACTATTTCTAGATACCAACGGAAGTATAAGCGACCCACGTGAAGTCCGGCCAGTCGCCGAGATGCGATCTCGAAAGCTTGCTGGTCGGACCCTGTCGTCCCGACTCCTGGCGGCTCAGTGCTGCTCGCCGGATGATGACGACCGGATCAGCAGCCGCTGCGCGGCTTCGATGCACGCCACGGCCTGGCCGACGATGCTGGCCATGATTGCTGCGGGCGACTGGATGCTGGTGATCATGTCGAGGCCTTGACCGGCCCACAGCGCCCGCACGGTGTAGTCGTCATCCGCTGCCTCGCGATACATCTGCTCGGCATCTGCAGCGTTGGGATCAGCGGCCCATCGCTCCGTGAAGCGGTTGCGCACGACACGCCCGTCGTGGCCAGGAGGCCACGCCGGGCCACGAATGACGTCGAAGACATCGGTTCGAACGGTGTCGGACGCCCGGGCAGTCACCAGTGCGGCAGCCTCCGCCGGGGTCGATTCAGCCGCGGTCGAGGCGAGGAATCGGGTGCCCATGGTGACGCCCGCCGCTCCCAAGGTGAGTGCGGCAGCGAGGCCACGGCCGTCGGCGATGCCGCCGGCGGCCACGACCGGCAGGGGTGCGACTGTGTCGACCACAGATGGGATCAGGCCAATGGTGCCCCGGTCAGGTCGGCCGTGGCCTCCGGCATCTTGACCTTGGGCGACGATGACATCGGCACCAGCGGCGACGGCGAACGCGATCTCATCGGGTGTCTGGACCTGGCAGATCAGCAGCACACCAGCGGCGTGGATGACGTCGGCATACGGTCTGGGGTCGCCGAAGGAGAGCTGGATCGCTGGCGGGTGTGCGTCGAGGGCGACGCGCAACGTGTCCGGGTGTCGGTCGAGCGCGAACGTGATGAAGCCGACACCGACTCGTGCGTCGCCGGCGGCGATGAGCTGTGCGGTCAGCCACTGCGGATCGGCGTAACCACCTCCGATGAGACCGAAGCCGCCAGCCTCGGAGACCGCTGCCGCCAGCCGGCCGCCGGCGGTGTCGCCCATCGGCGCCAGCATGACCGGATGCCGGACTCCGAGCAGCGCAGTGAGCGGTGTCGAGATGGTGACCGGGCGCTCTGGCGACGACATCACTGTCCCTGCGCCGGGGAGTCCCGGTTGTCGGTGGCGTAGGTCCAGTCGGGCTGTTTGCGCCAGAACGAGTCGTCATAGACGGCGCGGCCGTCGACGAGGTCGATCAACTTGGGGATCGGGAGGCGTCGCGGGCGCGGGCAGCGACCGAGCTCGAGATGCTCGGCGAACTCCCCGGCGAACGCGCGCATGATGCTGGTCACCATGATCTGCTCTTCCACGGCGAGGTAGCAGCGGTTGCCGTCGGTGACGTGGCCCAACCAACCAGTGATCACATCGAGATCGGCGGCGTCGCCCACCCCGGTCTCGATCCGTTCGAGGTGTTCAGTGATCGCGCTCGAGCCGAGCTTGCATGGTGGGCACTGGCCGCACGACTCGATGGAAAGGAACCGTGAGAAGCGGTAGGCAGCATCGACCATGCATGTCGTGTCGTCGTAGACGATGAACCCGGCCGAACCCATTCCGCTACCGATCGCCTGGAAACCCTCGTAGCTCACCGGCACATCGAGGTCGGTGGCCGTCACGACAGCGTTCGCCACGCCTGAGAACACCACCTTGACCGTTCGCCCGACGGCGACACCGCTGCCGACGGCGTCGATCACGGCCCGCAACGAGGTTCCCATCTCGACCTCTCCGACATCGGGCGCGACGACGTCACCCACGACCGTCGCGACGATCGTGCCCGGCGATTCGGCCGTGCCCATCGATCGGAACCAATCGGCACCCCGGGCCAGGATGTGGGGGATGTTCGAGAGCGTCTCCACGTTGTTCACGAGCGTCGGGTTCGAGCCAGGGCCACCGCGCGTCGAGCCGGACTCGTTGTCATGTGCCTGCCAGCCGAGCTGCGGCGCCGTCGCGAACAGGCCGTGTAGATACGGCGGGAGCCACCGCGGCAACGGCTCGTTGCCCTCGATGACCTCGAGCATCGCCTTCTCCTCGCCGAACAGGTACTCGTCCGGGCCGGCGACGATGGTGACCGTGCAGCCAGCGCAGAGCCCGGCCATCTGGAACTCTTGCACAGCGCGAGTGACGGCGTCGATCTCGCGTCGAAAGCTTGCTTTCAGGCAGATGAAGGCCTCCGCAGCTCCGACCGCGAGCGCGGCGATCGCCACACCTTCCACGAGCTGATACGGGTTGGCGCGCAGCAGCGCACGGTCCTTGAACGTGCCGGGCTCACCCTCGGCACCGTTGCACACCAGAAAGCGACGACCGCCGGTCTGCCCCGCGACGCCGGTCCACTTCTGGCCAGTCGGGAAACCTCCGCCCCCTCGGCCACGCAGCCCCGACCGCGTCACCTCATCGATCGTGGCCCTCGGCCCGATCTCGTGGGCACGGGCAACACCCGACCCACCTGTGGCGGTCGCGAGGTACGCATCGAGCGATCTGATCGGCTCCGACGGCAGCAGGAACGTGGTCATCTGCGAGTCCTCTCGTCGGTGCGGCCGACACGCTCGAGTGTCAATGCACTCGTCGCATTCGCCCGCCACGATAGCAACACCTATAGTTCCATTACTCGCTGGAACAAAAGAGGGTGCGGTGCGGAACGACCAACCGATCGAGCTGATCGTCTACGGCGATTTCAACTGCCCATTCAGCGCGTTGGCCAGCATTCGTGCCGGCAACCTCGAACGCCGCGGTCGCGCGAGAGTCGATTGGCGGGCCGTCGAGCATGCACCAGAGATTCCGACCACGGGCAACGAAGTGATCGGCGATCTGCGGTCCGAGCTCCAACGAGAGCTCGACCAGATCCGCGATCTGCTGACGACCGAGGAGTCCGACCGACTCGCCCTCCCGACCGTGCAGTCGAACACCGAACAGGCAACCGCCGCTTACGCAGCCGCCCCGAAATCCGACAGACCCATCTTGCGAGCTCGTCTGTTTGCCGCCTACTGGCATGAGGGCGCAGACCTGGCGGACACCACCACCTTGGCACGTCTCGGCGGACCTCGAACCAATGAGAGCACTGCTGTGCGCTGGCGTCTCGAATGGCTCGCTCTGACCAAACCAATCGTGCCGGTGATGCTCATGCCCGACGGCTACGTGTCCAGAGGATTTGGCGCGCTCGCTCGCCTTGCCCAGCTCTCGGTGACCGACCCGGCCGATCTCGGCGGGGAGTCACCGTGCTACGCGCACCTGCTCGACGACCATCGCGGCCCAGAGGCCGGGTGACGCGTTCGATACATCCGTGATGCCCGGTCCGGCGAGCGACCTTGACGACCTCGACCGCCGCTGCTCCGTCGAAGTTCTGGGCCGCCGTTGGCACCCGTGCGCCGTCCCGAAGCGTCTCACCCGTCAGAGCGAGGTAGCCGACCTGTGCATGGCGCCGCGGCGAGGAACGCCTTCGCGCCCCCATTCGGCAGCCTTGGGGTGACCCAGTCAAACCGCATCGATCCTGTGGCCCGGCGCTCGGCCCTCGGTTCGGAGACCACCATCAACAAGCCGACACCCGTCAGCCATGTGCACGTCGATTCGTCCATTGCACGCGCGCTGAACGAGGAACTCCGACGTGCGCAGGCCAACCTCGACCGGCTCGCTGCGGAACACGCCGGGCTTGTCGCCAACAACGATGTCATCCAAAAAGATCGCGACTCGGTCGGCGAACTCATGATGCAAGCTCGCGGTGCGGTGACGAGGGTGGAGACTGCTCTCGCCAGGGCACAGGCCGGCGACTACGGACGCTGCACCCGGTGCGGCGAGGAGATTCCGGCCGAACGGCTGGCTGCGCTGCCTGACGCCGAACGCCGCGTTCGCTGCAGCTAGCTACTTGCCCCGGAAGAAGTCTCTCGTGGGGGCTGTTGGAGTGCGCGAGGTCGGTTGGGTGTCGCGGTTGGTGGGCTCGATGGTCAGTTGTTGT
>JAYTOM010000359.1:0-3408 GCA_043747765.1 Actinomycetota bacterium | reverse complement strand
GTCCCGGTGAGTCCGCGCCGGACGACTCGGGGATGTCGTCGATCGTGGTCATATCGTCGCTCCCGACAGTTGGACGGGTTCGGACTGGTTGGAGATACCGAGGATCTTCGAACCGCTCATGAACTTGCTACGCGCCAGCAGCAACACGGCGGGGCGTGTGAAGAAGTACGCGACGAAGATGTCCGTCACGGTGGACAGGCCGAGGTAGAAGGCGAACCCTCGAACCGCCCCGACCGACAGGTACCAGAGAACTGCGGCACCGATCAGCGACACCGCGTCGGCGAGCAGGATCGTCCGGAATGCAGCCTTGAACCCGCGTTGGGCCGAGTTGCGCAACGATCGCCCACCGCGCACCTCGTCCTTCAGACGCTCGAAAAACACCACGTAGGAGTCGATGGTGACACCGATCGCCACGATCAAGCCAGCAATGCCGGACAGTGACAGCACACCGTTGTAGAACCTCGAGATCAGCGACGTCATGCTGTAGATGAGGGCGCCCGAGATCAACATGCCGACCACGACGACAACTGCGAGTCGACGGTAGTAAGCGATCATGAACAGGATCACCAAACCAATGCCGATCGCGCCGGCGATGAGTGCTGAGCGCAGAGAGTCCTTGCCGAGTGTGGCCGACACGTTCTCGACCTGCTCGCTGGTGAGCGTGACCGGGAGGGCGCCGGAGTTCAAGACTTGTGCCAACTTCTCCGCTTCAGCGCGTGAGAACTTGCCGGTGATCTGCACATTGCCGGTGAAACTCGGCGCGTTCACCGTCGGCGCCGATTGGATCTCGCCGTCGAGTTCGATCGCCAATTGGTGAGACGGGCAGGTCGCTGAGCCGCTGTAACACGATGAGGCGAGCGCGTTCCAGATCCCTTCGCCGGAACGGCCGGGCTTCAGCCCGACGGTCACGCCCCACCCTCCACCAATGATCTCGGCAGCCGCGGAATCCTTTTCGAACACTGTTCCGTCGCCACCGCTCGGGCCGACCTGGCATTGTTGACCATTGCGCTCGGGCAGTACCTGGGACTTCGTCGGGTCCGAGAACGGCAGCGCCACGCTGGTGGTCGTGCTCTGATCAGCGCCGACAACGGTCGTGCTGGTCCCGGCACCGAGCGTGGTGCTGCTGCCGTTGGCGACCGTCGTCGACGTGGATGCAGCGGTGGTGCTCGTTCCGCCGGGGGTGGTCGTCGTGCCGGTCGAACTGGTCGTGCCGGCGCTGTCGACGCGGCGGGACGGACCCGGCGCAGCGGTCCCCGACGACGAAGCCGGCGTCGAGTTACCGACGACGGCGCCGGAAGAATTCGGTGGAGCGATGGTTGCCACGCCGACGACCGTGGTCGCGCCCGCAAGCGTGGTTCCGGTTCCCGAGACCGTGCTGCTGGTCGCGCCGGCAACAGACGTGGCGGTTGGCGACGGTGAGTAGCAGCCGAGAACAGGCCGCAAGTACACCTTGCCCGTCACGTTGACGAGGTCGAGCGCATCCTTCTGGCTGTTCACGCCGGGAAGGTTGACGACGATGGCGTCGCCTTGACGGAGGATCTCTGGTTCACCGACGCCCTTGCTGTCGACGCGCTGGCGGATTCGCTCGACCGCCAGGTCGAGGCTGGACGGCGTGAACGGCTGGCCGGCGACGGGACGCAAGGTGACGGAGATGCCGCCACGGAGATCGAGACCGAGTGCGGGTTTGTAACCGAGCCCGACGTTCGTCGCCAATAGCGCTGCCGCGAGAATGACGATGCCGACCAGTGATGTGATCAGTTTGCGGCGCATTACTTGTCGTCGTGGTCGTCTTCGACGAGGCTGTCGATGGCAGTGTGGCCGTTGCGGGAGCTTGCCGGCTTGGCGATCTTGGAGGCATCATCGGCGACGGCCGACGTGTCGACCTTGCGCTGTACAGCGGCGCGCGCGACACGGACCTGGATGTTGTCGTCGATCTCGAGCCAGATGATGTCGCCATCGAAACCGGTGATGAACCCGTACATTCCCGACGTGGTGATCACTTCATCGCCTTCGGCGAGTTCGCTCTGCAGCGTGGACACCTGCTTCTGCCGCCGGCGCTGGGGGCGAATCAGCAGGAAGTACGCCCCGACGAGCATCAGCGGGAGGAACAGGAGGCTCAACGCGCTGCCGCCATTGTTGGCGGCGGCGAGCATCGAGCCCAGGAGATTTGCGGAAGAAAGCATCACGACGTCCAGAATGAGAGCGCTCCGGCAGGGCGCCGGGCCAGCGAGACAGCCTACTCACCCCTCACCCCCAAACAGCGAGCACCTCGCGGCGCACAGCACCGAAGGTCCCGGCCGTGATGGCGTCGCGGATGGTGTCCATCAGCTGCAGTGTCCAACTCAGGTTGTGCAGACTGACCAGCCTCGGCCCCGTGGCCTCGCCGACCTGGAACAGGTGGCGGATGTACCCCCGTGAATGACGAGCGCACACTTCGCAGCGACAATCGACGTCGAGCGGCGCGTCGGAGAGAGCGTGCTTGGCGTTCTTGACGTGGAGCTTTCCCTCGCCGGTCAAGGCGGTGCCATGCCGACCGATTCGGGTCTGCATCACGCAGTCGAATTGATCGACCCCGAGTGCAATTGCCTCCACCAGCGACGCCGGATCACCGACACCCATCAGATACCGGGGCCGATCGTTTGGCAGGTGGGCAATCGCCGCAGCGAGTGCTGGCAACATTTCGGCACGTGTCTCACCGACGCTCAGCCCACCGATGCCGTAGCCGTCGAAATCCATCTCTGTCGTGCGTTGTGCTGACTCGGCGCGGAGGCCCTCGTCGACACCGCCTTGGACGATGCCGAACAGTGCCTGGTCGACGCGTGTGTGAGCAGCTCGTGCTCGAGCGGCCCACGATGTCGTGCGGTTCAGGGCAAGACGGATCACGTCGGGTGACGAGGGCAGCGGTGCGCACACGTCGAGCACCATCTGGATGTCGGCGCCGAGCAGTTCCTGCGTGGCGACTGCGCTCTCGGGCGTGAACCTGTGGGACGAACCGTCGTACGTGCTGCGGAAGGTGACCCCGTCATCGTCCATCTTCGGCTCGAGCGAGAAAACCTGGAACCCACCCGAGTCGGTCAGGGTCAGACCCGTCCAAGAACTGAACGCGCCGAGTCCGCCGAAATGGGCAATGGTCTCTGCGCCCGGCCGCAACATCAGGTGATAGGTGTTGCCGAGAACAATCTCGGCCCCCAGTCGCTCGTAGTCGGAGGCCGACAGGTACTTGACCGCTCCCCTCGTTCCGACCGGCATGAAGCACGGTGTCCTGTACGAGCCGTTCGCCGTGTGGGCGATACCCCTACGCGCTGCGCCGTCCACAGCGAGCACCTCGAAACGGACCGGGTGCATCAGAGGCCCCTGTTCAACAGCATTGCGTCGCCGAACGACAGGAACCGGTAGTCGCCGGCGAGC
>JAYTOM010000358.1:0-7103 GCA_043747765.1 Actinomycetota bacterium | reverse complement strand
CAACCGCCGGCATCTTCGTCGGCATCTGGGTCCCGTCGATCCACTCACTCGGATCGCTCCTCCTCGGCCAGATCGACCAGCCGTCCCGCCACGCACGCGGCGAAGTCCGGGTATGAGCTCGCTGGTGCTGTACGTCGGGATCGCCGTCACGTTCTTGACGTTGTGGGGCGTGGTCATGGTCGGCGCCTACCTGCTCGGCCGCGAGCCGACCCAGGCGCCGGCCGCGCTCGCGCCGGGCAGGATGACCGAACGATCACTGCCCGGCAAGAGTGATCTCGTCGGATGCCAACGGCTTGCATCGCCGTGGCGGCGTTCTCACGATCGGTTCTGCCGATGTCCGTCCGTCCCGACAGTACCTGCGGTCGCTTCAAGCCAGGATTAAAATGGGCAGCAAACCAACCGAACAGGACACAGAACGATGACGTAGGCCGCGCGGTCCGACGGTGTGCGTGACCGTCTTAGCAGTCGTGCGGCTCCGTGGCCGGTTCCTCCGTGCGGTGCGTTCCCGCCGAGGGTAGATCAGGCGGCTGGGTCGGGCTTGTCTTGTGTCAGAGCGTTGCCGAGTGCCATAAACGTCGGTGCCCACAGCCCGATGAAAATGCCGAAGCGCTCCGCGTGGGGCTCGTCGCCGGACGACTTCGCCTTGGCCCAGGTCGCGATACTGGCCCCGATCGACAGGAAGCCCAGAAGATACATGACGTCAGAGGTGAGGCCGAGGCTCCGGAAGGTCTTGATGAACATTTTGTCTCCAATTCGTAGAATGTTTCGAGCGTACCGGTGATGCCATCGGCGACTGCAGTGGACCAGTGATTGTTCAAGCTGCGGTTCCGTATGGCGAGTTAGCCGATACACCGTTCAGTTGGACCCCTCAAGCGGCTTGCTGATCTTTGTTGACGTGACCGCACCCGGGGGTCGGGTGTGTCGAGGTTGTGCGGGTCGCGTAGTTGGCCCGCCGGTTTCGGTATCGATCACTCGATGGTGTGGTTGACGGGCGGTCTCGGGTTGCCGTTGCAGGTCAGCGGGTGGCTCTCGAGGCGTTGTCGGTGAAACCGACCAGCTTTTGGATGTTGTGGCACGCGGCCATGAACGCCAACTCGGCTTCGGCGGCGGCGCTGCCTCGTAGCAGGAAACGTTTGCCACCGTGGCACGTGTCGATCTGACCGAAATCGGGGGGAGCTCCAGCCGGGTCGCGACCTGGTGCTCGGCACCGGGGCCGGGTTGGTCAACGTCGCAGGCTCGTCGTGGCGACGCGTCCACGCGAGCCACGCTTGGTAGCCGCCGATCAGATCGGTGGCACGGTGCAGTCCGAGGTCTTGGAGTTGAGCGGCGGCGAGGCTGGAGCTGTATCCCTCGTTGCAGACGACGACGATCGGTGTCTCGGAGCCGATGATCTCGGCGATGTGGTGGCAGGACGCGGGATCGAGTCGCCATTCGAGAATGTTGCGGTCAACGAGGATTGCTGCATGGAGTTCCCCGTCTCGGTTGCGTTGTTCGATAGGACGGATGTCGATGATCAACGCCCCGTTCGCGCGCTCGTGCTCGAGGGTTTCTGGTTGGACACGGTCGAGTCGCGCGCGTGCGGCATCGAGGACCTCGTCGATCGAGTACCGCACGCTGCCGGGTCCGTTCATCGCGGGTGGGTCTCGTACATGCGCACCGCGACAACAAGCCCGGACGCCGCTGTGAGGGCGGCGACGGCGTAGATCGCGACGGGGATGGAGATCAGGTCAGCGAGGATCCCGGCGAGAAGTGCGCCGATGGCGCAGCCGCCGTCGCGCCAGAGCCGGTAGACGCCCACTGACCGGGCCCGCCAGCTGGGGTGGGCGACGTCGCCGATCGCGGCGAGCAGGGTGGGGTAGACCATTGCGGTGCCAGCGCCGAGGACCATCGCACCGGCGGCCCACGCGGTGAAGCTGCCAGTGGCGGCGATCCACGCGATTGCGGCGGCTTGGGTGAGCATGCCGGTGACGATCAGCGGTTTGCGGCCGACGCGGTCGGACAGCCCTCCGGTGTAGAGCTGTCCGAGGCCCCACACCGCGGGGTAGAGGGCGGCGAGCACACCGATGCGTCCGATCGACAGGCCGGCGCCGGCAAACAAGATCGGGAACAGCCCCCACGCGAGTCCGTCGTTCAAGTTGTTCACGAGCCCGGCTTGTGAGCACGCCGACAGGGCTTTGTCGCGGAACGAGGTGAGCTGGAAGATCTTCCCGGTGGTCAACGCGCCGTGGTGGGTGTCGTTGGTCAAGACGTGGTTGGCGGCTTCGTGGAGGGCGTAGGCGCGGGTCTCGCGGACGAAGAACACGGAGAGTCCGAGGCCGAGTCCGGAATAGGCGATGCCGAGGAGGAACGGCTCCGGCCGCAGCCCGGCGTGTTGGGCGATGTGGCCGGTGGCGAGCGCGGTGACGGCGACGGCGACGTAGCCGGCAGCTTCGTTGAGGCCCATCGCAAACCCGCGTCTGGCGGGGCCGACGAGGTCGATCTTCATGATCACCGTGGTCGATCAGGTCAGGCCTTGGTTGACACCGAGGAGAATGTTGGCGAACACAACCCAGCCCCATGACGGCGCCCAGATCAGCAGCAGTGGGATCGGGATGGCGATGATCCACCCGGCGACGAGGATCGGTTTGCGGCCGTAGCGGTCCGAGAGTGTGCCGGCGAAGAAGTTCGTGACGGCTTTGACGGCGCCGAAGGCGACGATGAATGTGAGGGTCGCGGTGAATGCGGTCAGCCCGAATGCTTGTTTGGCGAGGAGCGGGACGACGGTGCGTTCTTGACCGATCATGCCGCCGACGAGGGCGTTGACCCCGACGAGGAGGCAGAACTGGCCCATGTTTGCCTGCAGCCCGAGACGCGGTTGCGCCTCCGTGGTCGACGCAGTCACCGTCAGGTCTCCAGCGGACTGCCGGTCGCACCAGACCATGTCTCGGGTCCGCCGTCGAGGACTATCAGTTCGCGCCGGCCCTGCGCTGCGAGCAGGCTTGCTGCGGTCATGGCGCGTTCGCCGTGGCCGCACATCAACGTCAACGGGCCCTCGGGCAGTTCGGCCGAGGCGGTGCACCGAGTTCGGCGTTGAGTGCTCCGGGGACGTGACCTGTCGCGTATTCGTTGGCTTGGCGGACGTCGACCACGGTCCCTGTGATCGCGTCGGGCGTGACGAACGGAATCGTGTTGAGTGGTCGCCCGGATGAGGTCCAGGCATCGATATTGTCGGCCAATTCGCCGACGAGGTGTTCGTGGCCGACATCGAGACTTTGCCGCACCACTTCGTCCAGGTTCTGGTCTGCGTTGAGGATAAAGGCGATCGGCCGGTCTGCTTCGATGAGCCAGCCCAGCCAACTGGCGTACACCGGCCGCAACGTGTTCGACGTGGAGCCCGGCACATGGCCGTCGGCGAAGTCGGCTGCCGGGCGGACATCGACGAGCGTGCCGCCGTTGGACACGAACCGTTCGATTCCGGCGGGCGTGAGCCTGGACAGCTGCGGGCTGGTGTCGTAACGGCGGGGGCCGAGCCTGTTCAGTTCAGGGAGACGCGCGAAATACGACGGGAAGGTGCCGAACTCGGCGAGCAGCCGTTCCACGAACCGGTCCTCATCGGCGATGCCGAACATGCGTTCGTCGTGCGCTCACGGCGCAAGGTGGTTGTTCGTTGTGACGATCCTGACGCGGAGCAGAACGATCCCGCGCCGTGGGTCGGGTAGACGGCCAAGTCGTCGGGCAGATCATCGAAGCGGTGCAGCGAGCGGAACATGTGATGGGCGAGTGGCCGGGCCAGCGCCGGGCCGCACAAGTCGGTGCGTCCGACCGCGCCGACCATCAGCGACCCGCCCGTGAACAACCCAACCGGTGTGCCGCTGTCGGCCAAGAGATAGGCGTGGTGGTCGGGCGTGTGGCCCGGTGTGGCCAGCGCAAACAGGTCGACGCCCTCGGCGAGGGTGACGTGTTCTCCGTCATGGACGGCCTGATGAGGCGAGGCCAGGTGTGACGCTGCGGGGGCGAGGAAAACGGCGCCGGAACGGCGGGCAAGACAAGGGCTGCCGGTCACGTAGTCGGCGTGGGAATGGGTGTCCAGCGTCCACGCCACCCGCAGGCCGAGACGCCCCGCCAGCGTCTCATGGCCGATCGGGAACCGTGGCGGATCGACGATTGCCGCTGTTCCGTCCCCGAGGTCGATCACGTCCGACGAATGGCCGAGGCCCTCATCGACGAAATCGTGGATCCGCATTGTCCCATCCTCTCTGATTCCCGGGTCCCCGTAATTCAAAGACTGGCTTGAATATATTCCTGGTCAACCTCATATTCAAGTAGTAGATTGAATATCCATGACAGGGATGGATCGACGTGGGTGACAGAGCGGCGAAGGACGCGTTGTTCGATGCCTTCGCTGAGGTGGCCAAGGCCATGGCGAGCGGTCGTCGCGCTGAGATCGTCGACGTCCTCGCGCAGGGCGAACGGTCCGTCGAGCAATTGGCGGACGAGATCGGCCAGAGCGTGGCCAACACCTCGCATCATCTGCGTGCGATGGCGCGTGCGGGCGTGTTGCGGACCCGCCGCGAGGGGACGCGGATCTACTACATGCTTGCCAGCGAACGTGTCGGTGAGGTGTGGGCGGCGATGCGCGACATCGCTACAGCGCACGTCGCCGGCATCAACGAACTTGCCAAGGCCTACGTCGGTGACCGCTCCGGGCTCGAGCCGGTGACACGCGGCGAACTGGAAGAGCGGCTGCGAGCCGGAGACACTGTGGTGCTCGACGTGCGACCCGTAGCGGAGTTCGAAGCCGGCCACATCGCCGGCGCTCGCTCGGTGCCGGTCGGTGAGCTGCGCCGGTTGCGTTCGCTTTCCAAGGACATCGAGATCGTCGCCTACTGCCGCGGACCGTTCTGCGTGTACGCAGACGACGCCGTGCGACAGCTGCGCCGACGCGGCTTCGACGCCCGTCGTCTCGAAGACGGATACCCCGAATGGAAACGAGCCGGCCTGCCCATCGTGGCCGGGGCAGGAGGATGACCAATGTCGAACGAGCTCATGGTCGACGTCGACACCCTGCGCAGCCAGGTGCGTGAGAAATACCGCGACGTCGCCAACGATCCGCATGGCGCCCACCACTTCCACACCGGCCGCCCGTTGGCTGCCCGACTCGGCTACGACCCAGAAGTCGTCGACGGTCTGCCGGACAGGGCGGTCGAATCGTTCGCTGGTGTCGGCAACCCGTTCTCACTGCGCGGTCTCCAACGCGGTGAGCGAGTTGTCGATGTCGGTTCCGGCGCTGGGTTCGATTCGTTGATCGCTGCCGGCCAGGTCGGGCTGCATGGCCATGTCATCGGGATCGACATGACCCCAGAGATGCTCGCCAAGTCTCGGGCGACCGCCGAGCAACTCCGCTTTGCCCATGTCGAGTTCCGCGAAGGACTCGCCGAGGCGATGCCTGTCGAGGACGGCTGGGCCGACGTCGTCATCTCCAACGGCGTGATCAACCTCTGCGCCGACAAGCACGCTGTGTTCGCCGAGATCCGCCGCGTGCTTCGCCCGGGCGGCACGCTGCAGTTCGCCGACATCGCCAACGGCCGCCCGGTGCCGATCGAGGCGATGCGCGACGTCGATCTGTGGACCGGTTGAATTGTCGGTGGGCTGCCCCGTGCGGGCTGGCAACACATGCTCGAAGAATCCGGGTTCGACAACGTCACCATCGGGCCGGCGGTCGACACCTTCGCCGGTGCGACCGGTGAACCCCAAGCTCGGTTGTTCGATGTCTACGGATACGCCTTCCTCGCACAAGGCGTGATCACACCAGACTCTCATCCCGAAAGAAACACTCACGGCTGCTGATCACAAAGGGCTTGTTGCGTTGTTGGACGACGGCTGGTCGGCGAGGCTGGCGGGATGAGACGACGTCGTCGAGTTCCACAGTGCGTGATCGAGTAGTCGGCGTTCGCAGGGTCCGGTTCCCTCCAGAAGTGATCACGCTCGCAGTGCGCTGGTTCCTGCACTTCGGTCTCTTCTCCCGCGATCTCGAAGAACTCCTCGCCGAACGCGCCGTCACCGTCGATCATGTCCACCTTGTTCGCTGTGGCGTGTGCTGTGTTACAACTCGATCCACTTCTTGACTTAGTCCAGAATGTGTGGTTGAATGGTGTCCGTGGTCGACACCCGGGATCAGCTCTTGCGCCAACACGGGGTCCAGGTCACCGCGCAGCGGCTGGCGATCATGCGTGCCTTGTCCTTTCGTCCGCATGCGACGGCTGATGACTTGACCGAGGATGTCCGTGCTGTTATCGGCACGATCTCGCGTCAGGCCGTCTACGACACGCTCGGTTTGCTGGTCGACAAGGACCTGATTCGCCGCATCGAGCCCGCCGGATCGGCGGCACGGTACGAGGACCGCGTCGGCGACAATCACCATCACCTGATCTGTCGCGGCTGTGCGACGATGTTTGACATCGACTGTGCTGTGGGAACGACGCCGTGCCTCACTGCAAACGACGATCACGGCTTCGAGATCGACGAAGCCGAGGTCGTCTACTGGGGCCGCTGCCCGGCTTGCCGTATGGCCGCAACACACGCCCGCCCACATCCAGCACCCACTCATTCAGCCCCGACTCATTCAGCCCCGACCGATTCAGCCCCGACCGATTCAAACAAGGAGTAGCAATGACAGAAGAAGTTGCCCTCGAGATCAATGACAACCCTATGACGTGCCCGGTGATGCACGGACCTCATTCGACATCCACGGCAGTTGGTTCGACCGCCAATCAGCACTGGTGGCCGAACCAGTTGAACCTCAAGATCCTTCACCAGAACACTGCAGTGTCCAGCCCGATGGGTGACGACTTCGACTACGCCGAGGAGTTCAAGACGCTCGATCTGTTCGCTGTGAAACAGGATCTCGCCGCGTTGATGACGGACTCGCAGGACTGGTGGCCGGCGGACTACGGGCACTACGGCCCGTTCTTCATTCGCATGGCATGGCACAGCGCCGGCACATATCGGATCAAAGACGGTCGTGGTGGCGCTGGGAACGGCACCCAGCGTTTCGCCCCGCTTAACAGCTGGCCCGACAACGGCAATCTCGACAAGGCTCGCCAACTCTTGCTGCCGGTCAAGCA
>JAYTOM010000357.1:0-13381 GCA_043747765.1 Actinomycetota bacterium | reverse complement strand
CTGTGTTTCGGTGCTCGAGCGTCAACCCGACCGTTCGATGTCGCCTGTAGCGCTGTTGTCCACCGCACGAAGCCGCGGCAACGCCGGTCGTACCGGCGTATCCGCGAGCCGGGCCGGGCGGGCCAACAGCCAGACCAGCACCAGACCGATGATCTCGGGGATGTGATGGAATTCGGTGACCGCAGGCACGCGGCCGTCGCTGATGTCCGTGATCGCCGTGATCGCCAGGCAACCCGCCAGTGCGGCAGCCAACGGCAACATCCCACGAGCTTTGGCCGGCCGCAGGGCAACAACGAGCAGTCCAATCGCGTACGCGACGGCGAACGAGCCGAGATGGCGTGCCGAGTGCGCATCGCTGCCGGCCGAATGGCCGAGGAACAACGCCGGCGCGCACAGGACGATGACCTGCACCGACACCACACCGAGACCGAGACGGAGCACCCACCACACCGACGTGCGATCAGCCAGGCGAGCAGCCTTGACGACCCGCCCGGTCATGTCGAGGACCGGTACGGCGATGTCCACCCCAGCGGCCCGACGCAGATCGTGAATGTCGTCAGCGAAGGCACGACACGACGCACAGGTGGCGATGTGGCTGTCCAGGAGGCGCTCGTCGATGGTCGGCGATTCACCGTCGGCGCGAGCAGAAATCGCTTCCAGCCACGGGTCACACGTCATCCTCGTTCAGTGTCTCGCAACGGCCGATCAGTTCCCGTTAACCTCACAAATCGTGAGCTTCCACCCGGACAATGATGCGTTGTTGTCGTATGCCCGAGCGGCTCAACACGGTGACGATGTCGCGCTCGGCCATCTGGTGCGTGCCACGCAAGGAGTGATCTGGCGGTTCTGCTCGAACCTCTCCAGTCGCCAGGAGGCCGACGATCTGACCCAAGAGGTGTACATCCGGGCGGCTCGTAACCTCGGCCAGTACCGCGGGGACGCTCCAGTCGTCTCGTGGCTGCTCTCGATCGCTCGCCATGTCTGCGCGGACCAGGTTCGCAAGAACCAACGCCGGAGCCGCCTGGCCACACGTCTGCGCCGAGAGCGACCGCTGACCGCCAACCCGCCGAGCTCACTCGATCTCACCGGTCTCCTCGATGCGCTCGATCCCGACCGCAAGGCAGCTTTCGTGATGACGCAGATCCTCGGACTCAGTTACCAAGAAGCGGCCGAGGCGTGCGAGTGCCCGATCGGAACGATCCGCTCACGTGTCGCGCGAGCTCGAACCGATCTGATCGCTGCGGTGCGCGAGGCCGAAGCGCTGTAGTAGACCTACTCGATGCGTCGCTGCCTCCGGACCGTGTTCGCCGTGCTCGCGCTCGCCCTTGTCTGCGCTGCATGCAATGTCGATGTCAGCATCGACGTGCTGATGAAGACCGATGGCACCGGCACGATCACCGTGACGGCAACCGCCGACGCCGACGTGGTGAAGCAGACGACAGACCTGGCCAAGAACCTCCGCCTCGACGACCTGCGCGGCGCAGGCTGGTCGGTGCAGGGCCCGGCGCCCACACCGAGCGGCGGCCTGCAGATCATTTTCGTCCACCCGTTCCAGACTCCAGCCCAGGCAATGGCCATCCTCGCCGATCTGAACGGACCGAGCGGCCCGCTGAAATCGATCACGCTCGGTCGAACCAAAAAGGGTGACACGACGACGTTCACGCTCGGCGGCACGCTGCAGGTCGACGGTGGACTGGATGCCTTCAGCGATGCACAGCTGTTCGCCGCACTCGGCGCGACGCCGTACGCTGCACAGGCTGCGGCGTCGAATGTGACCCCGGCCCAGGCTGTCACGATCACGTTCCAGGCCAAGCTGCCGGGCACCGTCAAGACATCGACCGCAAAGGCGGGATCAGCGAGTTCACCGAAGGGTCTGGCATGGATCGTGCCGCTCGACGGCACCATCGTCGACGTGTCGACCACGGCCACGCAACACACCTCGAAGAACATCTGGGCCAGTCCGCTCGCACGAGGTGCAAAGATCCTGTTCGCCGTGTGGATCGGCGCGTCGGTGATCTTCATCGGCTTCGTGATCATCGCCCGCCGGCGACGGCGACAGATGCACGCCCTACGCTGACAATCAGGTCGCCGGACGATCATCGCCGGAACGGTCCGACACCCCTCGCGTAGGTTGTCGGCATGGCAAAGATCCGTCTCGTCCATCGCTGTACCGAGTGTGGGGCCAGCCATCCCAAGTGGGCCGGTCGGTGTCCTGCCTGCGGTGCGTGGAACAGCCTGATCGAGGAGTTCGAGGGCCCGAGCGAGACCACCACGCTCGCCGCCGGTATGGCGCTGTTTCCTGCGGGAATCGCCAAACCGATCGGCGAGGTCGACGCCAGCACCGCCCGACCGCGCTTCACCGGCATCAGCGAGTTGGACCGAGTGCTCGGTGGGGGGTTCGTTTCCGGTTCCGTCACCCTGCTCGGCGGCGAACCGGGAATCGGCAAGAGCACGCTGCTCCTGCAACTGCTGGCTGGCTGGATCGGCCGCACGCTCTACGTGTCGGCCGAGGAGAGCGCTCAGCAGGTGCGCTTGCGCGCCGAGCGTCTCGATGCTGTGCGACCGGACCTGTGGCTCCTGGCCGAGACCTCGGTGCCGAACATCCTCGCCACCATCGACGAGTTGCAGCCTCAGATCGTCATCATCGACAGCATCCAGACCGTAGCCGACCCGGACCTCGCCTCGTCACCGGGTTCGGTGGTGCAGGTCCGCGGCTGTGCCTATCGGCTCGTGCAGGAAGCCAAACGTCGTGGCATCACCATGGTCCTCGTCGGTCACGTCACCAAAGATGGCGGGTTGGCCGGCCCTCGCGTGCTCGAGCACCTCGTCGACACGGTCCTGTCGTTCGAGGGCGAGCGCCATCATGCGCTGCGTCTGCTGCGTGCCTCGAAGCATCGCTTTGGGCCGACCGACGAACTCGGTCTGTTCGAGATGGTCGAAGCCGGGCTGATCCCGGTCCCCGACCCGAGCCAATTGTTCCTGGCCGACCGCCGCACCGGTGTCCCCGGCTCGGCCGTGGTGCCGACCATCGAAGGTCACCGCCCGCTCCTGGTCGAGGTCCAGGCGCTGACCAATCCCTCGAACGGTGGTGGGCCACCGCGCCGATCGGTGCAGGGCATCGATGCGAACCGGCTGGCGATGCTGCTGGCCGTGATCGAGCGGCGGGCCCGCGTGCCCGTCGCCCAGCACGAGGTCTACGCATCGGTCGTCGGTGGCGTGAAGCTGACCGAACCCGGTGTGGACCTCGCCCTGTGTCTAGCCATCGTCTCGGCGATGATGAACCGGCCGCTGGCAGCCGACCTGGTGACGTGCGGCGAGGTCGGTCTCGCCGGTGAGCTGCGCCAGGTGTCGCAGACGCAACGGCGGCTCAACGAAGCGGCACGACTCGGCTTCACGCGCGCCATCGTGCCGGCGTCGGCACCACCGGGGGAATACACGATCAACGTGACCCGGGTCTCGACACTGCCCGAAGCGTTACGCGCCGCCGGTCTGATCGGCGAACTCCCGACCGGACTGCATGCCGTAACATAGGGAGATGTCGATGGTGCTACGCGAAGCGGATGACCTGCTCACCGCCCTCGCGCAGGTCGCCCCCGGCGCTCCCCTGCGGGATGGTCTGGAACGCATCGTGCGGGCCAAGATGGGTGCGCTCTTGGTGCTGTCCGACGATCCGGCCGTGCTGGCCATCTGCTCGGGCGGGTTTCTCCTCGACGCTCCGTTCTCACCTCAGAAGTTGAGCGAGCTGGCCAAGATGGACGGCGCAATCATCATCAGCAGCGACATCAGCCGCATCGCCCGGGCCAATGTCCATCTGCTGCCGGATCGTTCTGTGCAGACCTCCGAGACCGGCACCAGGCACCGAACGGCCGAGCGCGTCGCGCGCAGCATCGATGCCCCAGTGATCAGCGTCAGCGAAGAGATGAGCGTCATCAATCTCTATGTCGGCGATCAGAAGCATCAGCTGCAGGCGGTCAGCCTGCTGCTCGACCGGGCCAATCAGGCGTTGCAGACGCTCGAGCGCTACAAGGTTCGCCTCGACGATGCGATGGCCAACCTGACCGCGGTCGAAGTGGAAGATGTGGTCACCCTGCGCGACGTCGCCGCGGTTGTTCAGCGCGGCGAGATGGTGCACCGCATCGCCCGTGAGATCGAGACGATGATCGTCGAGCTCGGCACCGATGCCCGCCTGCTGCGAATGCAGCTCGACGAACTGTACGGCGAAATCGACGACGAGATCGAACTGGTCATCGACGACTACCTGCCCGGCGGCTGTTCGGCCGACGACACGCATTACCTGATGGCCAAGTTGGACGACGAGAGCGTGCTCGACCTGCGCAAGTGTGCAGTCGCCCTTTCGCCCTGTGGCGCACCTGAAGAGCTCGACCAGTCGATGTCGCCGCGCGGCCTTCGCCTCCTGGCCCGTGTACCTCGGCTCAGCGAGGAGACCGCCCGAGCAATCACCAACTACTTCGGCGAGTTGACCAAGCTGCAACGGGCGACGGTCAGCGATCTGCTCGTCGTACCCAACGTGACGACGGTGCAGGCTCAGGCGATCAAAGACACCCTCGCCCGAGTGGTGGAAGCAACGATCATGGATCAGTACAACTGACCGTCCAGATCTGTCTGCCGCGCTTCGCAGACGATCGTCGACAGCTTGCGAATCACCGCAGACTGAGCAGCTCGCGACGCAGCGCGACCAGCTTCGGTGATGGTTCGCCGTCACTCCATGCTTCGCCGTTGAGCACCCGCTCGTAGCTGTCCCATTCGTGGCGCACGCCGGCCAGGTCGCCCTGTCGGCCGTGGGCCCGCATCCGCAACGAGATCAATTCCTCGTGTCCCGGGAGCACCTTCAATCCCTGACCGGTCGCCCAGAACACACCATCAGTGTCGCCCAGTGACAAATAGTGGCCAGCCAGGACAGCCGCTGCCGACGTCGTCAACAGCGTCAATCGGGAGGTGATGCCTTCGGTGTCCGGCCAGAGATACGACGTACCCGAGAACGGAACGTCGCGGATCAATTCGAGCGCCGGACGAAGCACCAGGATCGCCGCTTCGCTGCGCAGCCCGCTGGTCGCATCGAGACGGTCGCGGAGGACATCGGCATCGGTCACGACGCGCCGATGGAGCGGTAAGTGTTCCGTCAGGGTTCGCCCGATCCACTCCTCGCCGTCGGCGGGCACTGTCAAGCGAGCGAGATTGCGTCGTGCATCGCTGACGACATTCGCGAATGTCGCGTCGCGCACATTGGTCTCCCAGAGAGCAGTCCGGGCGCCGGTGCGGGTCGACCGGTCCCGATGCTGGCTCAGCCACGCAACCAGTTCGAGCGCTTTCGAACGCTCGAATTCCGCCGTCGTTCCATCGGCCGACACGACAGCGACCGGCCCGAGTATCCGCACCATCAGTGTCCACTCCAGGTCAGGTGCGATCACGCCTGAATGTGCTTCCGGCACGTTCGTTGACACCGCCGAAACGATCGAGAGCAACTCGAACAACGGGCGGTCGGATTCGAGTAGCAACGTCTCGATCCGGCCGACATCGGCGATCGTGAGGCCGATCGGAGTGAGTTCCAGACCGAGTGGAAGCACGCGCCAGCCGCTGTCCGTGGACCGGATCGACCACACCGCTCCGGCCACCACCCGGTCCATCACCACTGCCAGACCGCGTCCGCCATCCGTGGTCAGATCGAGGAGGTCACTGTCACTGACCGCTCCGGCTGCGTCCGAATTCGATTCGGACGCGAACACGATGGCCGGCTCCCAGGCCTCGCCGCTCCGGTGGCGAGCGCGAAGCACGAACGTGGAGAGGCCTCCTGCAGTCATCGCAGCCGTTGCCCCAACGGCGCTGGCGGCGAGGTCGAGCGCTGCGTCGAGCGAATCAGCGGTCGTGGCGGACGGATGACCGAGGTCGACCATCTCGAGGCCGGTGACGATGATGTGGGCGGTCTCCGACATCGGTGAGACGGAGACTCCAGCGGCTATTGCACGCAGGATCACGGCTGAGTCCTCGGGCGAGCCGTCGACCGTGAGGAGGCCGATCGCTTCGAGGTCGATGAACAACTCGGCCATCTCGCCCAGATCGCTCGGAGTCAGGCCGAGATGGGCCATCGCCGGACATGGCTGACCTGACTGCCGAGCGGCATCGGCGATCTCGGCCAGATCGATCCCGGCCGGCAGGCGCCAACAGTGGTCACCAATGGCTTGCCATGGCGCTGGTGGTGCGCTCGCCATCGTGCTGAGCAGCAGGTCGAGTCGTCCGCCGGACGACATGATGGCACCGAGAACCACAGGCGTCGGCGTCTGCGTCCGCGTCGTCGTCTGCGTCCGCGTCGTCGTCTGCGTCCGCGTCGTCGTCTGCGTTCGCGTCGTCGTCTGCGTCGGCGTCGGCGTCGTCGTCGGCGTCGGCGTCGTCGGCGACCGAGACCCGAGTTCGACGAGTTCGTGCGCAGCAGCACGCAGTGCGATGTCCAGCCTGGCGACCCTGTCGCCGCCACCGAGACGACGCAGGGCCTGCTCGGTCGCAACCGAATCGTTCGATGGCTCCGCCAGTCGAGCATTGATCGTCGCGCTGCGCAGCTGGCGTCGGCGCCGAACACCGACCGCACCGATCACGCCACTGGCAAGCAATACGGCGGCTCCCAGGCCGCCGAGCGATGTCGTCGACGTGCGGGCATCGTCCACCGTCACGACAGCAAGCGGAGGCGAGGTCGGCGGCGCCTTCACCGTCGCTTCGGCGGACAGACTGCCCGAAGCTTGGCGTGGAGCACGTTCGGCGACCACGACCGAAGGCACGACCACCGCCGTCGGCACGACCACATCTGGCACGACCACATCTGGCACGACCACCGCCGGACCAGGGGACGGGAGTGTCGGAGATGTCGGGGATGTCGCAGTCGACTCGGAATCTGGTGACAGTGCCGCCGGCGGAGTCTCGACTGGCGGCGGCGAAAACACGTCCGGAACGATCAACTGCCATCCCGTCAGGATCAGGTTCGGATCGTCGAAGACACGTCCCGCGAACTCCCGGCCGTGATTCGCATCCCACAATTCGGGCCATCGCGCCGACGACCCGAGCTGCTCCGCGGCGATCCCGCTGAGCGTGTCTCCGGCGTCGACGACGACAATGCGGACACCCGCCGGCACGTCTATCGGCAGATCGCTCGTCGGAGGAGGTCCGGCGTCTGCCGGTGGCCGCGCGGTCGTGACCACCCCATCGACTGGAACGAGAAGCGTCCAGCCGGGGAGTAGTCGATGCGCCGTCCCGTCGAACACGATGCCGGTTGCAACCTCCCGACCGTTGTTGAGTGCGACGATGTCCCGCCATCGCGAACCGTCGCCAAGCGTTTCCTCGGCGATCGACCAGAACGATTCATAACGCTGCACGACGTGGGTTCGAGTCGGCTGTTCGTCGCCGCGCTCGAGGGCTCCGGCACGACCGATTTCGTGCGATGACAATTGCTCGATCAGCCGTGGCTGCTGCGCTGACATCTGGAGCAAACGGGTCGCCTGATCGTTGAGGAGGCCTGCAGGGATCGGCCGAGGAACCGGCGACGTCGACGAGGCAAATGCACCGCGCGGCCCGACACCGACCAGCACGACGACAGCGGCGACCAAGGCTGCCGCCCACCGTTGGCTGGACCCAAGACCAGCGAGTCGAGGCGCCTGGCGCCCACTCACCCGTGCGGCGAGCTCGACGAGGACGCTGCAAGCGAGGCGCACCCAAGCAATCCAGACCACGACGGCCAAGACCTTGATGACCGTGGTGTCACTGAGGTCTCCGGCCCTGATCGATCGCCAGACAGTGTCGAGGGTGGGCAATGGACGAGGCCACGGTCGACCGACGAACGTCGTCAACGCGACCGGCACTCCGCCGAGCAGCGCCAAGAGTGTGACGAGTGCTGCGATGCCGCGCGAGAAACGACCGATGCGCGTCATTGGGAAACAGGCGCGGAAGAGCGAGTGGCTGTGACCGTCTTGGACGAGATTCCGATGAGTCGAAGGAGCGTGGTGTCGACCGTCTCGCTGACGGTGACCGTCACCTGATCCGGTGAGGCGATCACCGAACCATTCAAACCATGAGCCGACAGATAGCTCTGTGCTGCGCTACGGGCTCGCGCGGGATCGAGCACGAACACCCCACCATGCACCGATGCAATCTCCTGCGCTCCGACCCGCGCAGCGTTCTCGGCGTGATCACCGGCCGATACTTTGGCCCCGACGATTCGCGCCCCGTCCAGCGCCAGTCCAGCGCAGGCCACGACGATCAGCGTCATGACGACGACAAATCCCGTGATCGACCCCGCATCCGGACCAACGGTTCGGCGCCTGCGAAGGACCGGGCCCCGTGTCATCCGGCCCTGTACCGATCGATCACTTCGGTGGAGCTGGCCGAGACAGAACGAGCCCTGGCCCCGAGGAGTTCTGTGCCGACACCGTTGATCACACATGTCACCATCACGGTGACCGACTGCTGCACGCCACCGTTGACCACGCTGACATCCACGGACGTGCTGGCACAATTCGTCCCGTTCGAACTCAGATCGCCCGAGGCTGCCGCTGACGCAGCACCTTCCATTGATGCCCGGCTGACGAGAGACGCCGCCCTGGCAGCCTCGTCCGCAGCGTGGCGAACCTGCTCCACCGCGCCGCCTGCGCGGCCGACGAACACAACGAACAGCATCAGCGCGACGAGCACCGGCGCGAGCACGACGAGTTCGACGATGACGCTGCCGCGGTCTCGGATGGTCGTCGATCGGGTTCGCGCCAATGGTCTCCACTCCCTACTGAGTGCTTCGAGAATCAGAAACTGGAAAATCAACGGTCGGATTCGGAGACAAATCGCTCGATCGGCTCCGTCGCCGTTCGGCCGACCGTGTCCGCAAAGAAGGGGAGCACCCGCGAGATCTCGACCTCGACCGTCACCGTGATGAAGGACCCACCGGTGGTCGCTGACGCCGATGCCCTGGTTGACACACCGAGATCGCCGAGCGTCTGTTCGGCCGCTGAGATCGCGTCGGCAGTACCGGCCCCTCGTCGGGATCCGGCCGCAGCACCTTGAGCAGCGGCGGCCGCGGCGACATTCGCGGCGTGGAAGAAGATGGCCGTCTGGATGCCGAGAAAGACCAACAGGATCAGAATTGGTGTGATGATGACCAATTGCGCCGTGGCCTCGCCCCGGTCGCGCGAGGCGTTCGGCGAGCGGCCCCTCATCCGAGATTGATCGTGTTCGCCTTGTCGGTGACGCGTTGGGTGATGATCACCCCAACCGCGATGGCCAGGGCGATCAGCGCCGCAGCGAGGACCACGGTGGTCGCACTCACCTCTCCACGATCGGTGTCGTCGCCAGCAGCGGCCTGGAATCGGATCAGGTAATACGTCACGATCGGCTCGAATGCAGACATCATCAGCTCTCCTCTGTTGTTCTCGGTGGTGTTTCGGGACGTGGTTCGCTGGCACCCATCACAACGTGTTCACGATTTGTTGCATTGCCGGGTAGCCGAGCAGGGCGATGAAGGCGATGAACATGAGCACGGTCGGCAGCCCCAGCCGTTCGGTCGCAGCCTGGGCATCGGCTTCGATCGCGGCCATCTGATGTCCGCGCAGAGCCGCTGCCTTGGCAGCCAGCGACAGTCGGACCCGGGCACCCTGTTCCCCTGCCAATTTCACGCTGGCGGCGATCTCGCCGAGTTCGTCGACCTGGATCAGCTCACCGAGCTCTGTGAAGCACTGCCACGGCGATTGACGCAACGTTCGAGCACGGAGTAGTGAGTTGCGGATCTGGATGAACGCCCACCCGTCGCCGGCTTGTGCGGCGGCCTCGAGTGACGTCTCGATGCCAGCTCCGCCGGACAGCAGCACGTTGACGAGATCGAGATAGCTGGACAGGGCGTGGCGGAAGGCCGTCCGACGCTTCGCGGCCTGGCTGCGCAACGTGACGTCGGGGGTCACGAATCCCGCTGCCACCGCGCAGACGGCGAGCACCAGTGTGAAGCCGGGGGAGAGCGGACTGGCTGCAACCACCAAGACGACAGCGAATGCAACGACGATCCCGCCGAGTGCGAGTGCCGTTGTGACCTTCTCCACCGCAAATCGTTCGGGTGAACGTTCCATCACGGCAAGGTCGGATTCCACCCGTCGACCGAGCCGACCGCTGAGCGTTCCACCGACACGCGCCGTCAGAGCTGTTCGGCGCGTCGTGCGCTGCGCGGTGCGCCGGACTTCGGCAACCGACAGAGCGGTTCGGTCCAGTCGGTGCAGCGCCGACGGGAGCGACACGGGCGCCGGGAACAGCCCGCGCCCGATGACGAACAGGCCGAAGCCGAACGCGGCGCCGATCATCACGAACGCGCTCACGATCGCCTCGCCTCGGTCGCGTGGGCGGCACCGAAGGTGCGGCGGCCGATGAACCGTTCCGGCATCGCGATCCGCCCGATGCGTTCCATCATCACGAACGAAAGTCCGAATGCGGCGATGATCGCCGTGAGGACCAACTGGCCGCCCGCCGAGTCGTACGGGCTGAGATATGCGCGGTCGAAGAACAACAGGAACCCGACGAAGAACACAACCACGGCGATGATGATCCTCACGGCCGACCGGCTGCGCGCCCGGCCGACCCAGATTCGCGTCCGCATCCGAGCCTCGTCACGCGCAGTCTCGGCGAGTGCTCCGAGCAACGCACCGAGCTCGCGAGCTTCCTTCTCCGCAGCAATCACCAAGGCCGCGACCACGAAATCCGACATCGGATGAGCGATCTCGTCGGCGAACCTGCGCAGTGCATCGGGCAACCTCTCGTAGTCAGAACGCGCCGCCAGGCGGAGTACCGCGCCAGCAATCGGAGTTGGCGCAAGGGCCGCCGTCGCACCGATCGCGTGTTCCAGCCCGTTCGCTGCGGCAAGGGTGTCGCGGACCTGTTCGGTCCACGACGCGATTGCCTCGACCAACGCCAGTTCGCGTCCGTAGCTGCCCTCGCTACGAATCCACGTCGGCGACCAGAAACCGACGCCCACTGCGACAAGAGCAAGGACCGTCCAGTGACTTGCCCAGATCGCGAGGAGACCGGCGCCGATGCCAACCGCACACCGGAGCACGAAGCGGTCGACGTACGGTGCCAGCCGACCATCGGCTACCGCAGAGAGATCGATCACCACCCGCCCCCGAAGTCCAGCATGGAGCAGCAACAATCCAACGCCGAGGCCTCCACCGAGAACCGCCAGGACGAGCGAGTTCACACCACCCACCAACCGTCGGGCTTGTCGAGCAGTGAAGCGTCGAATCCGTGCCGTTCCAGCAGCGCCATTGTGGAGTCGCGGAGCGGGTAGCCGGGGACGGCCCGACCGTCGAGGCCCGGCTTGAACACTTCGTTCGACACGATGCGTGCACCATCGGCATCGACCACTTCGCGGATGCTCACAACACGCCTCACGTTGTCGATCACTTCGATGTGGATGACGAGGTGCAGCGCCGTAGCGACGAGCAGGTTGACCGTCTCGACAGGCAGACCGGTCTCGGCCATCGAGACATAGGCCGCCAATTTCGGGAACACCGTCCGTGTCGAATCGGCGTGCATCGTGCACATCGAGCCGTTGTTGCCCTGGCTCATCGCGAGCAGCATCGGGAACGCTTCCGCTCCACGAACTTCACCGACGATCACCCGGTCAGGGTCCATCCGCAAGGCCATCTTGGTCAGGTCGAGCATTGTCACCTCGCCGCGTTCTTCGATGTTCGGTGGGCGGCTCTGCAACATGTCGTAGTCCGGATGCAGGTTTTCGAACCGGTCGAGACCGAGCTCGTAGGCATCCTCGATCGTGACGATCCGTTCATCCGATGGCACCTCGTTGAGCAGTGCGCGCAACATGGTGGTCTTGCCCGAACCGGTACCGCCGCAGACGATGATGTTGCGCCTCGCCTTGACCGCTGCCGACAGGAAGCAACGCAGCGAATGGTCGACGAGCCCACGTTGCTCGAGCTCGGGCAATGCGCTCAATTCGAACCGATGTTTGCGAATGATGACGCTCGGACGGGACGAGACTTCCATCATCGCGAACAGACGAGAACCGTCCGGGAGCTGCAGGTTCAACTCGGGGTTGGCAGCGTCGAAACGCCGCTCACTGCGACCCAGGCGTGTGGCGACGAGACGAACCAGATCGACCAGTTCCTCGTCCGAATCGACGACCGGAAGCGCCGGAATTCGCCGGCCGTCGATCATCTTGAGCCGGGTCGAAGCGCATCCGCGGATGTGTATGTCGGTGATGTGCGGATTGTCGAGCAGAGGTTGGATCCGTCCGAGACCGAGCACCTTGGCCAACACGGCATCGACGAGCGCCGATTCCTCGGCTTCGTCCAGCGGGTTGAGGCCCTGGGCGAGGTGTTCTCCGGCGAGGGCGTCGAGATTTCGGACGATCACACTGCGCGCCAGTTCGCGCTCGTCATCGATACCGAGCGGCAGCCGTCCGGCCGCTGTACGACTGATCCGCTCACTGGCGAGTGTCTCGCCGACGACGGTGGCGACGCGTCCGACGGCCCCCTGCGGTCCGCCCCCCGCAGGTCGGGCCGACGACGCCCCTGACTGGATGCTCACCCGCTCACCTCAGCGGGTTGTCGACGTTCGGCTCGGCAATCCCCGAGCAACCGACGGAGTTCATTCGTCCGTCGCCGTCGGCCGGATCGTCGAGTATCACGGCCGACGACACCCCACACCAACTGCCCGGTGGATCGGGCGACATCGGCAGCGGTATAGGGCTTGGAATCGGCCAAGACGACCAGAGGATCGCTCAGCCCACGGAGCAGATGCGCACGGTGATGCAACGCGACGACAGCCTCGACGGAGTTGGCCGACACGATCACCGTCCGGTCGGCGAGCGCAGCGAGGCCTAACGCCGGTGATCCCGGGCGGAGCCGTCCGACGTCGACGATGACGTCGCCGACAAGTGATCCGAGGGCCGAACCCACGTGATTGACGGCGGCGCGCAGGGCGGCTTGCACCTGTTCGGCAGCTGGGTGGGCGACGATCACGGCAACACCGAACGCCGTTGGCTGGGCGTAGCTCCACAGGTCATCGGACGTGATGGACACACGAGCCGCTCCCGCCAATTCTGTGATGCCCGGCTTCACCGCCAGATCGAGTCGGGCGGCAAGGCACCCACCATCGGGATCGGCTTCGATCAGCAATGTTTCGGCACCGCACAGCCGGGCGAGATCGACGGCGAGCGTCGTGGCTCCCGGCCCTCCGTGGATGCTGCCGACGGCGATGATGGTCATCAGCTCTCGCCGACCCGGACGAGTCGGATTTCGTCTGCAGCGGCAATCGCAGTGGACAGGCTCAACGAACCTCGCAACGTGACGATCGTCGACACGCCATCGGGCGACTTGTCCACCGACCAGACAAC
>JAYTOM010000356.1:0-6032 GCA_043747765.1 Actinomycetota bacterium | reverse complement strand
CTCGGGTCGTTCTCCAGTCTGCTGCACGCTGTGACCATCGATCCGGCGATGTTGCTCTACCTCGACGGGGGCAAATCGACCGGACAGCACCCCAACGAGAACTTCGGTCGTGAGGTGCTCGAGCTGTTCACGCTCGGACTCGGCACGTACACCGAGGACGACGTCAAGGCCGGAGCCGCAGCCCTCACCGGCTGGAGGGTGTCACCCGACCAGGCAACGGCGCAGTTCGTGGCGAAGCGCCATGACGACACCTCGCGCACCTACCTCGGTACGACCGGAGTCCACGATGTCGACACCGTGGTCGGCGCGATCATGGCGCACAAGGCGCTCGGCGGCTCGATCGCAGCTGCTGTCGCCGGAGCGATCCTCGGAACGACCAACGCAACGGTGGTCACGCCGCTCGCCCAGACCTTTGCCGCGAGCCACTTCGACATCACATCGCTGGTCCGAGCCACGCTGCAGGCGGGCCTCGCCGGCCAATCGCAGCCGGTGGTGCTGTCTCCGGTTCCGTGGCTCGTCATCGCTCAGCGAGTGACCGGAGCTACGGTACCGGCCAAGGTCCGAATGTCGGGCCTGCGGACCGCCGGCCAGGTGCCGATGACGCCTCCGAACGTCGCCGGGTGGCCGACCGGTGCGGCATGGTTCGGCTCGTCGACCGTCGTCGCTCGGGCCACCCTCGCCGCTGCAGTTGCCGCCGCTGCGCCGGCTGGCAATGCGGCCCGAACCGCTGCGGAGGGCAACGATCTCGTTGCGCTGGCAACAGCGCTCGGACTGCCGGCCCCGAGCTTCGACGCTGCATCGAGCGCCGCCCTGACCGCTGCAAAACCAGGAGCCGAGCGCCTTGCCCTCGCGCTGTGTTCCCCTGAATTCGTGATTGCCTGAGGAGGCACTGATGTACAGCAGACGACAGTTCATCCAGATCGGCGCGAGCGCAGCCGTGACCGCAGCACTCGCGGCGTGCTCCTCGAAGGGGGCCTCATCGACTCCGAGCCATCAGACTTCGGTGGCCACACCGGGAACCGGTGGCGGATCCTCGACGACACCGGCGACGACATTCGCGACACCGGCGACGACATCCCCGACTGCTTCTGCGCCCAGCGCGCGAGCAACGACGACCGTCTCGTCGGTCCTCACACCGGAGCCCGCCGGCCGGACGCTCGTGATCGTGCAGCTCAATGGCGGCAACGATGCTCTGAACACGTTGGTGCCTTCCGACGGTCGGTACCGCGACGCCCGACCAACACTGGCGATCCCGGAGGCGGATCTCGTCGCTCTCAAGGGCACGACCGATTGGAGTCTCCACCCCAAGCTTGCACCGCTGACCGCATACTGGGACGCGGGCACCGCCACGTTTCTCCCCGGTATCGGCTTCAACGACCCGAACCATTCGCACTTCGTCTCCCTCGACCGCTGGTGGCGTGCCGATGACCTGACCTCGTCCACCGGTTGGCTCGGTCGATCGGTCGGACCGGACTCGACCAAGCCGCTGTACGCGACCTCCCTCGGCAGTGGGGCACCACTGCTGCGCAGCGATTCGTTCCAGCCGGCGGTCGTGATCCAACCGGGTACCTTCGCCTTCCCGGGCCGTCTCAGCGAGGACGTGTTGCGGCGTCTGGCCAGTCCCGTCAGTGCCGATCAGTTGCACGCCCTCGCCCAACAGTCGATGACGTCGAGCATCGCCGCCGTCGACGCATTCGCAGGACTGCTGAAGTCATCGGCATCCGGGTCGAGCGATGTCGCGTCGTACAGGGAGGGCGGACTCGATCTGATCAACGGCCTCGATCTCGCCGCCCGACTCGTCACCGGAAACGTCGGAGCGCGCATCGTCGTGGTCTCGGTCGGCGGTTTCGACACGCACTCCAATCAGCTCTCCGTCCAGGACACATTGCTCGACGACCTGGCCAAGGGCATCGACGGCTTCATGCAGAAGATCGCTGCAGCCGGTGTCACCGACAAGACACTTCTGGTCACCACGAGCGAGTTCGGTCGGCGGGTCATCGAGAACGCGAGTGGCGGGTTCGACCACGGCGCAGGCGGCATGTCGATGATGCTCGGCGGCGGTGTCGTCGGCGGCATCCAGAGCGCTGTCGATCTCGGCAATCAGCTCGATGGCGACGTTCGTCCGTCCCTCGACCCACGGACGATGTACACCGCCTGTCTCGACTGGCTCGGCCTCGATCCGGTGGCGGCACTCGGCAAGCGTTACGACGAGGTCAAGCTCCTCAAAGCCTGACTTCTCGCTGTAAAAAAGCGCGCTGTAGGGGATGAAACCACTCGCAGAACCGGGGGTTTGAGGGTGTACGGGTTCACGGTTTGCGGACGATGAGGGTCTGGCCGCGATTCGTGGCCGCCACATTGTCGGCCTCGAGGGTCAGGTCGAGCCACAGATCGCCTGGTGCATCCGGCACGACGAACTGCAAAGTCGCGATGCGGCTGACACTGTCGGCTTCGGCGACGCCTTCGAAGCTCCATTCGTGTTCGCCGTTCGACCAGCGCAGGTGTGCACCGAGCGTGGCCGTCTCGATCGATGTCCGCAGGTCGTTGACGATGTGGATGTCGATGGCCAACGAGTCACCCGGATTGACGGTCGGTGGCATCCGGTCGGCGACGACGATCACGGGGCGGCAGGCCTCGGTCACGGCGTAGTAGGCCGACTTCGGCGCCCGTTTGTGATCGAGAATGCTCCACGAAATGGATGGGCTCGCGTCGTTGAGCATGAACATGCAGAACCCGCCTGCTGGCCGGTACTTCAGCCGACGGAGCGTCTCGATCTGATGTCGCAGCAGGCTCGCCTGGTAGCGCTGGGTGGCCTCGCGCCACTGTTCGAACGTGCCGTAGGACTCGGCCTGCACGTGTCGCTCGAGGACCGAGCGCTGCAGTCCGTAGTTCGCCTCCAGGTCGTCCCAGGCGATGTACGGCCAACCCGCTGGATCGATGAAATCACTGCTCGACGGAACGGCCTGCGCTCCGAATTCGCTGACGAAACGGACCATCCGGGGGAACGTGGCTGCGAAGCCGGGAAGATCGCGTTCATCACCGTGGTACCAACCGAAGTACAGGTGGCTGTCCGTCCCGCCGAGTTCTGGCACGTGCGGCATGACTCCGCTGTGCGACGTCGTCGGTCTGGTCTCGTCGGCCTTTTCGAAGGCACGCTTGATCCATCGGTCGAGGATGTTCTTGTTCCACGACGGGAGTTGCTGACTGCTGATGTACCGCAGCGCCGATTTCCAGGTCGGCTCCGATGACTGTAGACCGATCGCTGCGCCGGACGGTTCGTTGTGCGCACACCATGTCAGGATCGACGGATGATGGCCGAGCTGAAACACTGCCTCGGTTGCCTGGCTGACTGCGCGCTTGCGGACATCACGCGCGTACGACCACTGCAAAGGAAAATCCTGCCAGAGCAGCATTCCCAGTTCGTCAGCGGCCTCGTACAGAGCGCGAGCAGAGATGTGCCCGTGCACCCGCAACAGGTCGAGGCCGGCGTCGCGAGCCAATTCGACGTCGCGCCGGAGGTCGACCGGTCGGGCGTTGGCGATGTCCATCCGGTTCGGTGCGAGGTTCGCCCCCTTGAGGAAGAGCTGCTCCCCGTTCACCGAGAAGATCCAGTCGTGCATCGCTACTTCGCGGAGGCCGGTGCGCACCGAGCGGGAATGACTGACGGCGCCGTCGATGATGACATCGACCTGAACATCGCTGAGCGGCTGCTCGCCGAGCGACCATGGCCACCACAACTTCGGGTTGTCGATGTCGAGCGTCCAGTCGACCTCGTTGATGCCTTTGGCGAGGGGTTGATCCACTTGGGCGAGCACGATTCCGTCGACGGTGGTCCGGAGCAGCACCGTCCGGGCAGCATCGCTGTCGAGACGTCCGTGAAGACGGAGGTGAGCTCGAGCATCGTTCGCGTCGCGGCAGAGCACCCGCAGCCGGTCGAGTCGAACAGTTCCCGTCGTCTCGATCCGCACCGACCGCCAGAGACCGCCCGGGTTCCAGCCCCGGTCTGCGGCGTCCCACTGCTGGAACACCCCGGTGATGTTGCGTCGACCCCGATGTGACGCGTGGGGGGTGCAGGCGACTTCGACCGCCAGGACATGTTCGTCGCCGAGGCGGGCGAGTTGGGTCACATCGAACGAATGCGGGAAGAAGTACCCCTCCGGGTCACCGAGATACGCGCCGTCGAACCACACATCGGCCTGATAGAAGATGCCGTCCAGCACGACCCACCTTCGTTCGCCGGCCGACGGCGCGCAGAGATCGAAATGCGTGCGGAGCAAGAGCGGACCGTCACTCGTGGCGAATGCCGGCTCGTTGCGCCAATGACCGGGCACCCGGACCTCGGCCCAATCGGAGTCGTCATAGTGCAGGCCGACCGCCGTGCGGCGGAGCTGATCGTCGGCGGCCGCCGCGCGCCACGCTCCGCTGAGATCCATCGTCGCAGCCTAATGCCGCGGTCAGAGACGACCCACCGGGAGTCACTCGTGTGAGTCTTCGGACAGCACCCGGTGGCCGACCCTGTTGCCGTCCGTGTTGCCGTCCGTGTTGGCGTCCGTGTTGCCGGACGCCACCGTGTGAATGTCGCTGAACCTGGCTATGTTCGGTACATGACGCAGATGGCCAAGACCCTCGGTGAACTCACAGCTTCGGGCTGGGAATCCGTTCCCGTCAAGGAAGAGATCCGTCGCAATGCCGTTGCCCGGATCTCGGCCGGTGAGCCTTTGTTCGAAGGCGTGCTGGGGTACGAGGACACCGTCATGCCGCAGCTCGAGAACGCTCTGCTCGCCGGCCACGACATCATCTTTCTCGGCGAGCGCGGCCAGGCCAAGACCCGCATGATCCGCTCGCTCACGGGACTGCTGGACGAGTGGATGCCCATCGTCGCAGGAAGCGAGATCAACGACGATCCGTTCGCGCCAGTGTCCAAGCACGCTCGTGACCTGATTGCCGACAAGGGCGATGACACACCCATCAGCTGGGTGCACCGCAACGAACGGTTCGGCGAGAAGTTGGCAACACCGGATACCTCGATCGCCGACCTGATCGGCGAGGTCGACCCGATCAAGGTCGCCGAGGGCCGGTACCTCAGCGACGAACTGACCTTGCACTACGGATTGGTCCCGCGCACCAACCGTGGCATCTTCGCGATGAACGAGATCCCCGATCTCGCCGAGCGGATCCAGGTCGGCTTGTTGAACGTGCTCGAAGAGCGAGACATCCAGGTTCGTGGCTACAAGATCCGGCTGCCGTTGGACATCATGCTGCTGGCGTCTGCCAACCCGGACGACTACACCAACCGTGGCCGCATCATCACCCCGTTGAAGGACCGCTTCGGCAGCCAGATTCGTACGCACTATCCGCTCGAGGTTGCCACGGAGGTGGCGATCATGCGTCAGGAGTCGCGCTCGGCCAGCGTCGGCGACGTCAAGGTCATCGTCCCTGACTACATGGAAGAGGTCATCGCGACCCTGAGCCATCTGGCCCGGGCCAGCTCGCACGTCAACCAGCGCAGCGGTGTATCGGTCCGGCTCTCGGTCGCCAACCGCGAGGTTCTCGCTGCCAATGCGCTGCGCCGTGGTCTACGCGCCGGCGAGCGCGAGGTCGTGCCGCGTATCTGCGACCTCGGCGCCATTGCAGCGTCGACGTCCGGCAAGATCGAGATCGAGTCGCTGGAGGAAGGGCGCGAGGGCGCAATCCTCGAGAATCTCGTCCGCAGCGCGGTCCTGACCGTCTACAAGGAACGGATCACGCCGGATCAGGTCCGCGACGTCATCGCTGCGTTCGACGAGGGAGTCATCGCGCACACGGGCGAAGACGTTTCGTCTGCAGCCCTTGTCGCGCTGCTCGAGTCGGTTCCGGCGCTCGCCGCCCCGGTGCAGGGTCTCACCGGTGGGAACGAATCACCGGCCGCCGTTGCTGCGGCGGTCGAGTTCGTGCTCGAGGGCCTTCATCTCAGCAAGCGGCTGAACAAGGACGGCGCCGGCAGTAGCGCCACCTACCGCGCCCGCTGACTACGTGCTGCCTCGCTGGACTCGCTC
>JAYTOM010000355.1:0-1805 GCA_043747765.1 Actinomycetota bacterium | reverse complement strand
CGATGCGTGGGTACAGCTTGGCGAATGCTTCTTGGACCAGATCCTCGCCGGTCGCCTGCGAGCCCGAGATGAGTGACGCCGTGCGCACGAGGCTCGCGTGTTCGGCTGCATACACATGTTCCAGGGCGAGCCGGCGGGCGTTCCGTGCGTCGGCCGCCGTTTCTGGTGCGCCCGTTGGGTCGTCTGTTGTGTCGCCCGTGGTGATCACACCTCTACGACACGTCAGCGGTTGGAAAGGTTCCATTGCACGCGCAATGACCAGCGTCGACTGGTTGACCGTTCAGCCGGCGAAGAACACGGCGAGGGCCGCGGCCAGATATCCGGGATCGTCGACGCCACACAACTCGCGGGCCGAATGCATCGACAGTTGCGGCACGCCGACGTCGACAGTGGGAATTCCCAACGTGGTCGCAGTCAACGGGCCGATCGTCGAACCGCACGGCATGTTGTTGCGGGACACGAAGACCTGCCACGGGACGCCCGCTTGCTCGCACGCGTGCTGGAACGCAACTGCAGTGTCCGCGCTCGTCGCGTAGCGCTGATTGCTGTTGACCTTGATCGCCGGACCCTGGTTGACGATGGGCCGGTGGCCGGGTTCGTGGCGTTCGGGGTAGTTCGGGTGGACTGCGTGCGCATTGTCCGCAGAGATGCAGAGCGAGCCGGCGAGCGAGCGATGCAGTGCGTCGCGCCCTCGGCTCTGGTCGCCGGAGCCGAGAACGATGCGTTCGATGATGCTGCTCAGCAAGGGCCCGCTGGCTCCCGACGCACTCTCGGAGCCGACTTCTTCGTGATCGAACAACGCGATCATCGCGACGTGGGTCGTTGGTTCATCGGCGGTGCACAGAGCGTGTGTCGCCGCCCAGCAACTGAGTTGGTTGTCCAGGCGCCCGCTGGCGATCAACGACCGATCCGAGCCGAGCACCGCTGCCGCCGTCACGTCGAAAAGACTCAGCTCCCACCCGCCAATGTCGGCAGCGGTCACGCAAGCGTGCTCGGCCAACCAGGCGACGAAATCGCCGGTCGCTGCCGCACCGGTGCCCCACACCGGTGTCAGATGATGTTGCTTGTCGAGCACCAGGCCCTTTTCGTTGACCTCGCGGTCGAGATGGATCGCCAGTTGGGGCACCCGGGCAATCGGCTCGTGCACAGCGATGTCGATGGCGGACCGGTCGTGCATCACGACCCGTCCGGCGATGCCGAGGTCGCGGTCGAGCCACGAATTCAGCAACACCCCTCCGTAGACCTCGACAGCGAGCTGGCGCCAACCGAGCTGTCCTGTATCGGGTCGAGGCTTGATCCGTAGACAGGGTGAATCGGTGTGCGCACCGACGATGTGAAACGGCTGGATTGCCGTTGCATCGCGAGGCGACCTCCACGCGATGAGCGCTGCGCCGCGGATCACGAAGCCGTCGGCGACGGGCCGCCATGGTTCGGTTTCGACGAGTTGCTCGAACCCTGCCGAGACAAGCCTGTCCGCGGCCGAACGAACGACGTGAAACGGCGATGGCGAGGCGTCGAGGAAGGCGAGCAGATCGTCGAGGGCGGCGTTCGGTGCGTTCACGTCACGTACGGTAGAGGCCGATCGGCAGACCGGTGCCGCGTAGGTGAGCGGTTTCGTTGACCGTGATGATCTGACGTTGGCCGCTACGCGCTGCCGCCACCCGGTGCACCGACGTGTAGTTCGGATAGAAGAAGCCCGCACTGTCCTGCATACCAAGCACGCGGGCGAGGAACGCGTTGATCACGCCTCCATGACACACGACGGCCACGTTCTGACCGGGATGATCGACGACGATCGATTCCAT
>JAYTOM010000354.1:0-2835 GCA_043747765.1 Actinomycetota bacterium | reverse complement strand
CAGAGCCGTGTCGACGATCCGACCAAGCGCTGGAAGTTCCGCACTGGCGATCTGGAAGATCGCCAGTCTCTGGCCGCAGTTGATGAAGGCAGACGAGGTTGCGTTCAGCGAGACGAGCACGGAGAACGCGCTGTTGTTCGTGGTGCCCACCGATCGGAAATGGGTTCGTGATCTCTGCGTGGCACGAATCGTCCACGACGCGTTGGTGAGGATGAATCCGGTCCTGCTACCCGACGAACCCACCATTGCCGGAACAGTCGTCGTCTGACCGTCGTGTCCCGATCGTGTTGTCGTGTTTTCCGACGGTGTTTTCCGACGGTGCTTTCCGAGGGTGCAGGTCCGTCATCGACTGCAGTCACCGAATGCAACGGACGTGCGATGATCAGGCGGAGTTGATTGCGGCGACACGTGGAGGTGACACCATGATCTGCAAACGCGTGGTAGCGATGTTGATGATCGGCTCGGCATTCGCCGCAAGCTGCTCCTCGAACGCACGTCTCGGTGGCGCAGCAGTGTCCACGTCGCGGGTCGTGCCCTCGCTTGCGGTGATGGTGCCAGCAGTGGTCGCCGGACCGACAACTCTCGAGGATGCGTCGTCTGAGGGCTCGGCAATCGGTCCGACGATCGTCGGTCCGACGACTCCGACGCCCGGTTCGGCCAACACAGAACCGCAGGGCGCGACGAATGGCTCGTCGTCCGGGACCGTCACAGGCGAACCCACGTCACTGCCGGTGTGGTCCCCGCCGGCCAACGCACTTGCGCTGCCGCAGGTCGACGGTCCCGATGTTGTCGGAGTCGCCGCATCCGGGTTCCCCGACACAGTGGTCTACTACCCGGCTCTGGCTGGCACCGGGCGCGGGCACTACCGGTACATCGTCCCGCCGTTGGCGATGGCAGCCGGCCTGGACCCGGTGCAGATGGACCGCGTCGTGTCCAACGCACAGATCGACGCGAGCGTTGCGCTGTCGTCAGTACCCCGTCCGGTGCTGCTACTCACACCTGGATGGCGATCCGTCATCGCGCTGTCGACGTCGCTGGCCGAGGATCTGGCCAGCCATGGCTACATCGTGCTCGCGACCCAGACCGACGTTGCCGCAGAGTGGAGTCATCCGAAGTCGACGTCCGACGACCGGAACAAACGCCTCCGAACCATCGATCAAGAACTCGATTTCCTCAGCGGACCGGCCCTCGCTGCCCGGGTCGGACCCATCGATCTGCGGCGCGTCGCGGTCGGTGGCCACAGTTACGCCGGGACCATTGCATTCGACGCGAGTCCCGGCGACGACCGCATCGCCGCAGCTGTGGATCTCGACGGCAGCGCGCGCGGTGAGGCTGTCCGCGCTCCGACGACCCGACCGACGCTGGTCCTCGTCACGGTCGATGCCGGAAAGGTCTCCGACCCTGTCCTCGGTGAGTACGCAGCGAAGTCGCCTCACGTCGTCTCTGTCGGGGTGATCGATGCACTGCACATGGACATCACGGATGCAGCGGTGATCCCTGGCGAACTCGGTACGTCGGTCTTTTCGACCCTGATCGGAGCCGTTGGACCGGTCGGCACCACGGATGCATCGACGATCGTCGTCCGTTACCTCGATTCGGTTCTCGGCGCGCCGCCGCACCAGCCGACGGCCGGCGCGCTCGTGCGCAGCCTTCCGTCGACGACGGCAGATCCGTTCGGTCCTCAGTCCTGACAACCGTATGGTCGAGAACCGGTGCCGAATGATGGGAACCACTGAAATACGAAACACCTGCGTAACAAGGGATTCACCGAACAACCGCAGTTGATCGCAGCGCTCTGGTTGTGTGAAATGTAATGGCACGTTCGGACCCGACATTGCTCGCTAGCCCGCCTCGGTTGTGAACAGCAGTGCGCCGGTTGGATCCCGAACTCACGCAGCTCCAGGCCGGCGGGGACGAGCACAAGCGCGGCATAGCTGGGCTTCACCGCAGCGACGAACAGCCGGACCTGTGCGGTGGTCATCACGCTGACGGTCACCGACGCGATGTGGCGCTCTGCGTCGACCTTGCGCTCGAACCACTTCTCGCGTCATTTGCCGTCCGGGTCCCGGTAGCGCGCCCGCCACGCCTTCGACCCGTCGGCCTTCGTGAACTTTCTGATACTCACGACTTCGCTCCCTTTCGTGCGTTGCGCGCTCGATGCGCTCGGGCCGCCTCGCGATTTGCACACCTTTTCGTGCAGTAGGTGACCCCTGTAGTGCGGAACTACTTCGCCGAGGCTCGGCTTCCTTGCCGAACGAAACTGACACCGCAGGACGGACAGACACGGAGGTCGGTCTCGCCCTCGAGGACCAGGTTGTACATCTGCAGACAGTGAGCGGAGTAGAGCCCGGTACGAGTGGCTCCAACGACCCGTGACCGGGTGCTACAGAACGACACCTCCACGTGAACGTGAAGCCAACTCAACCCTTGTTGAAAGTGGTCACGACTCGATCTCCAAGGTCGGGCGACACGTCCGATACCGAGAGGAGGACGTCGATGCGTGGCTCGATGCGAACCGGCACGGCGGGGACGCAGCCTGATGCCGACCTGGAACGAAGAACGACCGGCGCTCACGACGCCGGCCATTCCGGTCAGCTCCTGCCACTGAAGCACGATTCACGAAATTGCACACCCGATCCGGCGTGCATTCTCGCGTGCTCTGTGCACTCCTGCCCGTGGAGCACCTACCCGACGCCGATCGCCCACCCTGCTCGCCTCCCTGCTCTGCGGATCGCCGAAAGCGCTCTCAGCAATGAACTGTCCAAGGCCTCCTGAACGTCGATTTGTCGGCGATGGATCTGTGCAAGGGACGTAGCGGTGCAGCGATGAGCGCAC
>JAYTOM010000353.1:0-2588 GCA_043747765.1 Actinomycetota bacterium | reverse complement strand
GGCGGCCGCATCGAATCGTCCTTCGGCAAGGGCCAGTAAACCCTCTGCGGCCTCGACGAGACCAGATCGGGCAATGTGCGATGCCAAGAACTCGCGGAGCAGACGCTGGCGGATCTCGGTCAGCGGTATGCCGACCTCCATAGAGCTGGCGACGGCCTGCATCACCGTGCCGAGCGCGAACCAGTTGTCGGTCAACGGGCTTCCGTTGATGAACATCTCGAAGCCGGTCCTGCCTGCGTGGGTATCGTGTGCAACCGCTGCGAGGTTGATCCGTGACACCGTCCTGTGCGCGGCCACAGTGCATCCCGACACCGTCATGTCCTCGTCGAGCAGTGCGAACCCGTCAGCCAACCGCCCTTCTTCGGCCGCCAGCGAAACCGCAACGGACCGGTACTCGGCGGACTGCTTCTTCGACGGCATCCAACTCGCCCATTCGTCGAGCAGGCGGCGGAACAAATTGAGGTCGCCGCTGGCTTCGGCGGCGAGCGCGTCCCACCACATCACGTTGAGGTGACCGAGTTTGTCGAACCCGAACGCGGCGGCCGTGCTGCGCAGTTCGTTGCGCATCAGTCGGCTCTCCTCGCTGTCGGGGGCGACGAGCACCATCGTGTTGTTCAATGCTCGGCTGAGCAGGACGCCATCGCCGATGGCGCGAGCGTCTTGAGCGACATCGCGCATCGCTGCCAACGTGAGCGTGCGCTGCAGGTGTTGCTGCTGGGCGCTTGCCCATTCGAGTCGAGCCTGCACGAATATCTGCTTGTCGCCAGCGGCGTCGGCCTGTGCCATCGCCCGCTCGGCCCACAGTATGGACGTCTCGTCGTCAGCAAGCATCAACAGTTGGGCGACGGCAGCTTCGGCCCGCGCCCTGTCTGCGCCGTCCGGCAATGACTCGGCGAGCGTGATCAGGACATCGACTGTCTCGGTGTCCGTCTGTCCTTCGTCGCGCTCGTGGTTGAGCCGAGCGATGTACCGCAGCCCGTCGATCCGGTCGGCGATCTTGTCCGCCACGCGGACCCAGTTGCGGGCGTGTCCGAGCGCCTCGGTGAGGAAGTCGAGCCGCCACGCGGCCTCGGTCGCAACGGACAGCAGGCTGGGGTCGTCGGGGTTCTCGCCCAATCCTGCCGTGGCCAGACGCAGCGCTTGGAAGGTCGCACCTCGGTCGAGATAGGCGCGTGAGCCGACCCGGGCGATGGCAACGATGTCCTCGTACCTCCCCGCTCCGTCAGCATGGTGGGCAAGCGCGGCATAGTCGTCAGGAGCAAGTCTGCTGATGGTCTCGAAGCACCTCTCGTGCAGCCGACGGCGTTCCCGTCCGAGCAGTTGATGAGTGACCGATTCGGCCAGCAAGGCGTGCCCGAACCACAGCCGGTCGTTCCGACTCTCCTCGATGACCCCGCTGGACACCAGGCCGCGCAGTTGGCCGAGCAGTTCACGCTCGTCGAGTCCGGTCACAGACACGAGTTCCTCGAAACCCGCCGGTTGCCCGAACACGGCCAAGGCTTCGATGATCCCTCGTTCTCGGGAGTTGAGTTCCGCGACCTGCGCACGGACGGCCTCTTCCAGCGACCACGGCAGTCGGGCGTCGATGATGTCGTCGCTACAGGCCTCTGGGCCGGCGAACCGCATCAACTCCTCGATCACGAATGGCACGCCGCCGCTGCGGCGGTGGACGGCCTCGACGGCCGCTGACGAGGCCTGCTGGCCAAGGATGGCCGACATCAACAACGCCACCTCAGGACGGTCGAGACGGTCCAGCCGAAACTGATCGACCTGGTTTCGCCGTTCGAGGCGGAGTACCAGATCGCCGCCGGGTGCGCCTCGACTGAGATCCGACGGACGATACGTCGCGAAGATGACCACGTTCGGCAACGGCTGCCGGGCAATTGCGTCGATCACCCCGACACTGTCGGAGTCGATCCAGTGCAGGTCCTCGATGACGAGGGCGACGCGACCGTTGCGCGCTGCGGACGTGATTGCTGTGATCGTCGCAGCAGAAGGATCGGATGAGTCCAACGGATCGATCTCGGCGGTGGGTCGCATCGAGTCGTATGGGCTGATCCGGACCGAGTCCGCCATCACCAGCTGGCGCGCCACGTCGAAGGAATGGCCGAGCGAGCGCGGTTCAGCGACCGCCGAGAAGACCGTGACGTCGCGTGGCAGTGTCGCCAGCATCTCGCGCAGCAATCGTGTCTTTCCGATTCCGGCTTCGCCGGCGATGAGGGCAATGCTCGGCAGGTCGGACGAGTGCACAGCGGCGATCTCGATGACGGTACGCAATCGCTCGAGGGCCGCAGTGCGCCCGATCATGATCGGGCTGAGACCAACACGACCTGTCAACACGCGATGCAGACTATCGACGCGACCAGTGGCGGTTGACCGCATTTCCTCGGACACAGCTGGGTCGCAGCAAGCCGTCGACGGACTCAGGCAATCGCTGCCCGTGCTGCACGACGCTGGCGGCGTGCAGCACGACGGAGGCGGCGGACGTCGGCCTCGAGCTGGAGTGCATTGTGCCGATCGGCGGCCATGGACAAAGACATGTTGGGGTTGACGGTGATGTTCATTGCTCTCTCTCTTCTTTCTCGAGA
>JAYTOM010000352.1:0-17764 GCA_043747765.1 Actinomycetota bacterium | reverse complement strand
ACCTGCGCCATCCCCGGCTGCACCATCTCATCACGACACTGTCAACCACACCACATCCACTGGTGGACCAACCTCGGCCCCACCAACCTCGGCAACCTCATCCCCATCTGCAGCAAACACCACCACAACGTCCACGAAGACGGCTGGCACCTCCACCTCGCACCCAACCGCGCCCTCACCATCACCTACCCCAACGGCACCACCCAAACCACCGGCCACCACACACAACGAACCGCCGCATGAACCGCTCACGCTCGGGTCAGCAGCACCGATCCCACCTGGATTGCAGCGGCAGCGATGATCGCCGGCGCTCCGACGCGGACCGCAGTTCGGGCGTACCGGATTGCCGACACCGGATGGCCGAGTCGACGCATCGTTGCCTGCCACAGCAGTGTGGACAATGCGCCCGTGACCCACAGGGTGGGTCCGAGGTTGACCCCGAGCAAGACCGACCAGATCTGGTCGTGATGGGCATCCAACCCCGGCAGCGTGACGAGCAACGCCGGCAGATTGTTGATCGCGTTCGAGCTGACCGCCAGCACGCCGACCGTGGCCAGTTTGCCCGGAATGCCTCGGATCGACAGGAGTTGCTCCACCGGCAGGTGACGCGCCGCCGCCGTGGCCAGGACGCCGAGGCCGACGGCGAGGACTGCCGCCTGCACGGGCACGTCGCGCCATGGCAGCGAGCGTTGACGCACGGCGAGCGCCACCAGGGCAACAGCGACAACCGCCCATTCCGGAACCCCGATCTGTCCACCGGCGACGAACCCGATCAGCAGCCAAGCCACGACGGGATACCCCACGCGCAGCGCCGCAGGGTCGACAGCGTCGGCGCTCGACTGCCGGCCGAGATCGGCAATCGGTGTTCCGGCAAACTGACCCCCGCAACACCGCGCGAACATCCACCCGCCGACGATCACTGCGGCCAGCGTCGGCAGGCCGAAGTGCTCGACGAAGTCGAGAACTCCGAGGTGGAATCGGTCGGCGACGATCAGGTTCGTCAGGTTCGACACCGGCAAGACCGACGATGCCAAGCTGGCCAGCAGAACCGGGATGAATCCGAACGCCACTGGATCACGGCCCCGTCGTTCTGCAATGCGCACGAACAGCGGGGTCAACAGCACAACGGCTGCGTCGAGGTTGAACACAATCGTGACCAACGCCGCCAGCAGCCACAGGCCGAGCAAAAGGTGCTTGGTGGCGCCGATCATTCCGGCAAGGGCGGCGAAGAATCCCGACTGATCGAGCAGCACCGCGAGCGGGACGGCCAGCAGCAGGAACGCAATCGGATTGGCGAGGTTGTGACCGGCGGACCGTGCCGCTCCGAGCGGAGCGACACGGATGACCAATGCGGCGACGGCGAGCGCGGCCGGTCCGGTCCAACCGGGGAGCCGCTTCCACGGATACACCGCGAGCAGGCTGGCAACGACGAGAAACATCACCCGTGCGACGGCCATCAAGAGCACTGTTGCATCCATCGCCGAAAGCGAAACCATCCCGCCCGAACGGGCGGTTTCACGAACTCAGGGTCGATTGTCGTCGGCGTCGCTGTGTCCGCGCAGTGCAAGAACGGCACTGTACGAACAGAGCCGGAGGAACAGAGCCGGGAATGTCAGCGCCGGGATTACCAGCGGTAGTGAGCGAACGCCTTGTTGCTCTCGGCCATCTTCTGCATGTCGTCACGACGCTTGACCGCTGCACCGAGACCATTGGCGGCATCGAGCAGTTCACCGGCGAGGCACTCGGCCATCGTCTTCTCACGCCGCTTGCGGCTGAAGTCGACCAGCCAACGGATGGACAGCGTGTTCGCACGCGGCGCACGAACTTCGACCGGCACCTGATAGGTGGCGCCACCGACGCGGCGGCTCTTCACTTCGAGCGGGGGCTTGATGTTCTCGATCGCACGCTTGAGGGTCGCGATCGGCTCTGCACCGCTCTTTTCCTCGACGAGCTTCAAGGCGTCGTACACGATCTTCTCGGCGATGCTGCGCTTGCCGTGCAGCATGACCTTGTTGGTGATCTGCGATACCAGCAACGACCGATAGATCGGGTCGGGCATGATGTGTCGCTTTTCGGCAGGTCCTTTACGGGGCATGTTTCTTCGTTCCTAGTACTTGATCACTTGGGCGTCTTGGCGCCGTAACGGCTACGGCTCTGCTTGCGGTTCTTCACGCCGGCTGCGTCCAGCGCGCCGCGGATGACCTTGTATCGGACGCCTGGCAGGTCGCGGACGCGACCACCACGGACGAGCACGATGCTGTGCTCTTGGAGGTTATGACCCTCGCCCGGGATGTAGGCCGTGATCTCGACACCGCTCGTGAGGCGTACACGGGCGACCTTACGCAGCGCGGAGTTCGGCTTCTTCGGGGTGTTCGTGTAGACGCGTGTGCACACGCCGCGGCGCTGCGGCGAACCCTTCAGGGCCGGTGTCTTGGTCTTGGTGAACTTGCTGCTGCGCCCTTGGCGAACCAGCTGCTGAATTGTGGGCACGCGTGTACCTTTCGCGTTGTAAAACGAGAGCCTGGACAGCAACGGACAACCCGTCACGCAGGACCATGCAATGTTAGGGGCGGGTACGCGAGGCGGCAACCCGCGCGTGGCGCGAACTTCGCACGTAATGATAGTCCTCGCGGCTGCTGCGAGCGGGCACCTCCAGATCCGACACACGGGCCGCGGCCTCAGAGTGACATCAGCGCAAACGGAGCGCGCCGAGCAATGTGTCGCTGTACCACTCGGTGAACTCGGCGCTGCCGGCTTCGATACCTGGCGTGTACGGCCCGGGTGGGTATTCGCGAGAGGCGATACCGCGCTGGTTGTTCTCGGCAAGGACTCGGTCCTGGTTGTTGGTCGCCTTCCAAACCTCGCTCAGATGGGCGAGGTCGTCGTCGATTCCCTCCACGGCACCCTCGGTGAACGAGCCAGCGGATGACGAGCTTGGTCTGCCTGGCGCTGATCGGCAGAACACTGAAGCTGACGACGTGGTTGCCCTGCACGTGATTCCACGTGTTCGTGAAATGCAGGCGGCGTACCGATCGCAGTTCCCGCTGACGCTCGTCCAGCGAACCGAGCAGCTTCGACGAGGCCGCTGTGCCATCGATGGTCAGCGCCACCGACTTGTTGGTGAACGGGATCCGTACGAGCCGCCATTCGTTGCCACCCTCGGTCGTGTGCTCGGGCACGATGCCATCGGCGTCCCATTGTGCGAGCCCTGCGATCGAGGACCGCCTGCACGCCCCCGGCCGTCGACGTCCCCGGCCCGTCGAACTCGGCGATCAGCGCACGGGAGCCAGGCCGAAGTCAGCGGCGTCGAAGTCGTCGGCCAAGTAGCGTCCGCCGGCGAACGATCTGTCGAGGTGATAGCTCCACTGGTGGTAGGGGCACACCAAGCGCGGGGCATGGCCGCTCTCGCCATGACAGACGAGTGAGCCGCAATGACGGCAGGTGTTGAAGAAGGAGCGGATCACACCATCGCGTCCGCGTACGACGATGACCGAGTCGTCGGCGATGTCGACCCGCACCCAGTCAACGATCTCAGCCACCTCTCAGCTGCGCGTCACGAACAGCCAGTTTGCAGCGAGATGTGTCCACATCGAGGGAGGACGACTCGTCCGTGTAGAAGGGCTGAGGCAGGCTCCAGCCACGCTGATGGCTGTCGAGCAACCCGACAGCCAGCTCGGGCGGCGGTCGCGCCTGTGAGGATTCACCATCGAATCCTAGAAACGATCGTGCTGGCAATCACGCAAGGGTGGACGTTGCGGAAAAATGAACAGACGTAGGTGGCCCGAAGGCCACCTGCGTCTGGATCAATCTCGGATGCAAGGACGTGCCCGATCATCGCGACCGGGCGCCGGTGCTCAGGCCTCAGCGGTCTCGCTGTCGGCTGCGTACGTGCCGTGGAGGTTGCCCAGCCACGCTGCTGGATCCTCCGTATCACTGCTGTAATACGCCATCGGCTGATAGTCCGGCGCCGACACTTCGAAGTCGCGGTAGCGCTCCATGCCGGTGCCTGCTGGGATCAGCTTGCCGATGATGATGTTCTCCTTGAGGCCGAGGAGGCTGTCGCTGCGGCCGTCGATGGCTGCCTCGGTGAGCACTCGGGTGGTCTCCTGGAACGAGGCTGCCGACAACCACGACTCGGTGGCCAGCGACGCCTTGGTGATGCCCATCAGCTCGGGGCGGCCCTCGGCGGGACGCAAGCCTTCTTCGACCATCCGCTTGTTGGTGTCGCGGAAGACCTTGGCATCGGCACGCTCGCCCGGCAGGAACCCGGTCTCGCCCGGCTCCTGGACGCCGATCCGTCGCGTCATCTGACGCACGATCAGTTCGATGTGCTTGTCGGAGATGGACACACCCTGATCGCGGTACACCTTCTGGACTTCCTCGACGAGGTAGACCTGGGTCTCGCGGATGCCCTTGATCTCCATGATCTCCTTCGGGTCGAAGGGTCCGTCGGTGACGGGGTCGCCGGCCTTGATGTCGTTGCCGTCGACAACCGACGGACGGCTACCGGTCGGAAGCACGATCAGGTGCTCCTCACCGCCGTCGTCGATGACGGTGATCGGGATGCCCTTGCCCTCGTCCTCGCCGACATGGACGACACCGCTGGCCTTGGCCAGACGAGCCGAACCACGGGGCGTGCGGGCTTCGAACAACTCCACGACGCGAGGCAGGCCACCAGCGATGTCCTTACCGGCAACACCACCCGTGTGGAACGTGCGCATGGTCAGCTGAGTACCGGGCTCGCCGATCGACTGAGCGGCGATGACGCCGACAGCCTCGCCGAGCTCGATCGACTTGCCGGTGGCCAGTGAACGGCCGTAGCACAGACCACAGATACCGAGATCGGCATCGCAGGTCAGCACGGAGCGCACTCGCACCCGGTTGATCTTCGGATCATCGCGCAGGGCGATCATCTCGTCGTCGCCGATCAGGCTGTTCTTGGCCAACACGGTGCCGTCGGTGAGGGTGACCTCGTTGAGCAGCGCACGTCCGAAGACCTTCGACTCGAGATAGCCACGCGTGTTCACCGTGTCCGGCTCGACGTTGTCGATCCACAAGCCGAGCGTGGTTCCACAATCGACTTCACGGATGATCAGTTCCTGGGCGACGTCGACCAGACGGCGGGTCAGATATCCCGAGTCAGCCGTACGCAGAGCGGTGTCGACCAGGCCCTTGCGGGCACCGGGGGTGGCGATGAAGTACTCGAGGGTCTCGAGGCCTTCACGGAAGTTCTTCTTGATCGGGCGAGGGATCATGTCGCCGCGAGGGTTGGCAACGAGGCCGCGCATCCCGGCGATCTGACGCATCTGGGTCATGTTTCCACGAGCACCGGAGCCGACCATCATGTCGATCGGGTTGAAGCGTTGGGCCTTGAACTCGGCCTCCATCGCGTTCTGCACTTCCGCCGTGGCGTCGGTCCAGATGCGCACTTCCATGTTGCGTCGCTCGCCGTCGGTGATGATGCCCCGACGGAACTGGTTCTCGACCTTGTCGGCCTGGGCCTCGTGGCGATCGAGGATCTCGCGCTTGCTCTTCGGCGTCTTGACGTCGTCGATCGACACGGTGATGCCACTCTGCGATGCATAGCGGTAGCAGACGGCCTTGATCGCGTCGAGCGCGATCGCGACTTCGGACTTCATGTAGAAGTCGGACAGCCGCTCGACGATGACACCCATCTCCTTCTTCTTGATGAGGAAGTCGATGTGACCGAAGCGAGCGGGGTAGTCGGCCGGCAACGTCTCTTCGAACAGCAGTCGTCCTGCAGTTGTCGTGAAGGTGTCGGCTGGCTGGTTCCCGATCGCCGGGCGGCGCAGCGTGATCGGCGCATGCAGGTTGAGCTGACCCTCGTCGAGGGCACGCAGCACTTCCCACAGGTGGCGGAAGGTACGACCGTTGCCGATCGCGTCCTCGACGAGCTCGGTCAGGTAATACCCACCGATGACGAGGTCCTGCGACGGGGTGACGGTCGGGCGACCAGATGCCGGCGAGAGGATGTTGTTCGCTGACAACATCAATACGCGGGCCTCGGCCTGAGCCTCGGCCGACAGCGGCACGTGAATGGCCATCTGGTCACCGTCGAAGTCGGCGTTGAAAGCAGTGCAGACCAACGGATGGATCTGCAGGGCCTTGCCCTCGACCAGCACGGGCTCGAAGGCCTGGATGCCGAGCCGGTGAAGCGTCGGTGCTCGGTTGAGCATGACCGGGTGTTCCTTGATGACGTCTTCGAGCACGTCCCAGACCTGTGGACGACGGCGCTCGACCATCCGCTTGGCGCTCTTGATGTTCTGCGCCAACTCGAGATCGACGAGGCGCTTCATCACGAACGGCTTGAACAGTTCGAGGGCCATCAGCTTCGGCAGCCCGCACTGGTGCAGCTTCAGCGTCGGGCCGGCAACGATGACCGAGCGACCGGAGTAATCGACGCGCTTGCCGAGCAGGTTCTGACGGAATCGGCCCTGCTTGCCCTTGAGCATGTCGGAGAGCGACTTCAGCGGACGGTTGCCGGGTCCCGTGACCGGGCGGCCACGACGACCGTTGTCGAACAGTGCGTCGACGGCTTCCTGCAGCATCCGCTTCTCGTTGTTGACGATGATCTCGGGGGCACCGAGGTCGAGCAGACGCTTGAGGCGGTTGTTGCGGTTGATCACGCGGCGGTACAGGTCGTTGAGGTCGGACGTCGCGAAACGTCCGCCGTCGAGCTGCACCATCGGGCGCAGTTCCGGCGGGATCACCGGGACCACGTCGAGGATCATCGCCTTGGGATCGTTGGTCCGGGTGCCGCGCTCGTCACGCTTGTTGAACGAGGTCACGATCTTCAGACGCTTGATCGCCTTCTGGCGACGCTGCGCACTGAGCGGCTTGCGGCCACCCTCTGGCGGATCGATTGCCTCGCGGAGGCGGGCCTCTTCGACATCGAAGTCGATCCGGTCGATCAGCGCCTTGATGCTGTCTGCTCCGGTGCCGCCTTCGAAGTAGTCGCCGTAACGGTCGCGCAGCTCGCGCCACAGCATCTCGTCGTCGATGATCTTGCGGCTGTGGATGTCCTTGAACTCGTCCCATGTACGGGCCAGGAGGTCGAGTTCGGCCTCGTAGCGATCGCGTAGGCCGGTGACTTCTTTCTCGGCGACCTTGCCACGCGACTTGACGTCGCTGTCCTTGGCGCCTTCGCCTTCCATTTTCGCGGCTTCTTCTTCGAGTTCTTTGTACCGGCGGTCGATCGCGACTTCCATCTCCTTGCGGATGGCGTCACGCTCTTCGAGGTATTCATTCTCGAGGTTGGTCTTGTCGGCGTGGCGCTTGTCCACGTCGACCCACGTCACCAGGTTTGCGGCGAAGTAGATCACCTTCTCGAGCTGCTTGGCCTTGAGTTCTTCCTTGGTCTCGACACCGGCCAGCAGATATGCCAACCAGCTACGGGTACCGCGGAGGTACCAGATGTGCACGACGGGGGCGGCGAGCTCGATGTGTCCCATCCGCTCGCGGCGCACCTTGCTGCGGGTCACTTCGACACCGCAGCGCTCGCAGACAATTCCCTTGAACCGGACGCGCTTGTACTTTCCGCAGTAGCACTCCCAGTCGCGCGTCGGTCCGAAGATCTTCTCGCAGAACAGGCCGTCCTTTTCCGGACGCAGCGTGCGGTAGTTGATCGTCTCCGGCTTCTTCACTTCACCGTGTGACCACTGGGTGATCTGGGTGGACGTGGCCAACCCGATCTTCAGTTGGTCGAACATGTTCACATCAAGCATGTGTCGCTCCGTTCCCTAGTTCCGCTGCTCAGTACGCGCGCTCGCGGCGTGCAGCACGCTCGCGGTCGTCTTCGTCGGTGCCGCGCTCAGGGCGGCTGATGTCGATGCCGAGTTCTTCGGCTGCACGGAAGACGTCCTCGTCCATCTCACGCATCTCGATCTCGCTGCCATCGGTGGCGAGGACTTCGACGTTGAGGCAGAGTGCCTGCATTTCCTTCATGAGCACCTTGAAGCTCTCGGGGATGCCTGGCTCGGGGATGTTGTCGCCCTTGACGATGGCCTCGTAGACCTTGACGCGCCCGAGGACGTCGTCGGACTTGATGGTGAGCAGCTCCTGCAAGCAGTACGCCGCGCCGTAGGCCTCGAGGGCCCACACTTCCATCTCGCCGAATCGCTGTCCACCGAACTGCGCCTTACCACCGAGCGGCTGCTGAGTGATCATGCTGTACGGGCCGGTCGAACGGGCGTGGATCTTGTCGTCGACCATGTGCGCCAACTTGATGATGTACATGTATCCGACCGTGATCGGGTTGTCGTACAGCTCGCCGGTGCGACCGTTGTACAGCGGCGTCTTGCCATCCATCTGGATCAGGCGGTTGCCGTCGACGCTCTCCGGGTTGATGTTCTGGAGAATGCTCTGGATCGTCGGGTGACGGCCGGCAGACTCCTCTTCGTCCCAGTGCGCGCCGTCGAACACCGGTGTCGCGATGAACGTGCTCGGCTTGGTGTTGGTCCGGGTCTTGTTCTCGGTGCCACGGATCGGCTCCTCGCCGATCTTGACCTTGTTCTTGACGTCGTCCCAGCCCCAGCGGGCGCAGTAGCCGAGGTGCGCTTCGAGCACCTGACCGATGTTCATCCGGGAAGGAACACCCAGCGGGTTGAGGATGATGTCGACGGGGGTTCCGTCGGCCATGTACGGCATGTCTTCGAGCGGCAGGATCTTGGAGATCACGCCCTTGTTGCCGTGGCGGCAGGCGAGCTTGTCGCCGACGCTGATCTTGCGCTTCTGACCGACGTAGACGCGGACCAACTGGTTCACCCCTGGCGGCAGCTCGTCGCCGTTCTCACGGGTGAAGACCTTGACGTCGATGACCTTGCCGTTCTCGCCGTGCGGAACCTTGAGGCTGGTGTCGCGGACCTCGCGGGCCTTCTCACCGAAGATGGCACGGAGCAGACGCTCCTCCGGGGTCAGCTCGGTCTCGCCCTTCGGCGTGACCTTGCCGACCAGCACATCGCCGGGCCCGACTTCGGCACCGATGCGGATGATGCCGCGGTCGTCGAGGTCGCGCAAGATGTCCTCGCTCAGGTTGGGGATGTCACGAGTGATCTCCTCCAGGCCGAGTTTGGTGTCGCGCGCATCGACCTCGTGCTCTTTGATGTGGATCGACGTGAGCACGTCGTCTTTGACCAAGCGCTCGGAGAGGATGATCGCGTCCTCGAAGTTGTAACCCTCCCAGGGCATCAGGGCGACGAGCAGGTTCTTGCCGAGGGCCAGTTCACCGTTGTCGGTGGATGGACCGTCGGCGATGATGTCGCCGAGGCTGACCTTGTCGCCTTCGTGGACGAGCATCCGCTGGTTGATGCACGTGTCCTGATTGCTGCGGCGGAACTTGGCGAGGCGGTAGACCTTCTTGCCGAGATTCTTGTACTGCATCGTCACGCTGTCGCCGCTGACTTCGATGACCTCACCGTCGTCCTCGGCCTGGATCAGGTCGGCGGCATCGCGTGCGGCCCGCGCTTCGATGCCGGTACCGATGTACGGCGCCTCGGCGCGGATCAGTGGAACGGCCTGACGCTGCATGTTCGCCCCCATCAGGGCGCGGTTGGCATCGTCGTGCTCGAGGAACGGAATCAGGGCCGTGGCCACCGAGACGATCTGGCGAGGCGAGACGTCCATGTAGTCGACCTCGGTACCTGGCACGAAACCGATGTCCGTGGTTGCACCGAAGAAGCTCTCCGCTTCGAGCATCTTGCGCAGGTCGTCGAGGCTGGCAGCCTGGGGCGAACGACGCACGAGCACGCGGTCGACCTTGAACGTGCCGTCGGCGTTGATCGGCGTGTTGGCCTGGGCAACGACGTAGTTCTCTTCTTCGTCGGCAGCCATGTACACGATCTCGCTGGTGACCTTGCCGCCAACCACCTTGCGGTACGGGCTCTCGATGAATCCGAACTCGTTGACGCGGGCGAAGGTGGAGAGGGCCCCGATCAGGCCGATGTTCGGACCTTCCGGGGTCTCGATCGGGCACATCCGGCCGTAGTGGCTGAAGTGCACGTCTCGGACTTCGAATCCGGCACGCTCACGGCTGAGGCCACCCGGCCCGAGGGCCGAGAGACGACGACGGTGGGTCAGGCCAGACAGCGGGTTGACCTGGTCCATGAACTGCGACAACTGGCTGGTTCCGAAGAACTCCTTGATCGCAGCGACGACGGGACGGATGTTGATCAGAGTCTGCGGCGTGATTGCCTCGACGTCCTGGGTCGTCATCCGCTCGCGCACGACGCGCTCCATCCGGCTGAGGCCGATGCGGACCTGGTTCTGGATCAGTTCGCCGACGCTGCGGATGCGGCGGTTGGCGAAGTGGTCCTGGTCGTCGAGGCGGTAACCGGGCTCCTGCTTGACGAGGTGGAGCATGTAGCTGAGAGCAGCCACCACTTCACAACGGCTGAGTACGTCCTGGTCGTCGGTCGGCAGGTCGAGCAGGTCGCCGTCGAGACCGAACAGCTCCGGCAGTCGGGCAACTTCGGAACCGAGCTTGCGATTCAGCTTGTATCGGCCGACGCGGCTGAGGTCGTAACGACGGTTCTCGAAGAACGCATTACGGAAGAAGGCTCGGCTGGATTCCAGCGTCGGCGGCTCGCCGGGACGGGCCCGCTTGTAGATCTCGATCAGGCTCTCGTCCTGGCTCGGAGCGAAGTGGCGCTCCTTGTCCCACTGGTCTTCGAGGAAATCGAAGTGGGCGACGAAGCGGTCGATGAAGCCGGGAGCGTGCTCCTCGTCGTAGCCGAGTGCGCGCAGCAGGGTGAAGATGCCGAGGCGGCGCTTGCGAGCCACGCGGGTACCGGCGGTGACGAACTTGCCGGGCTTGTGCTCGACGTCGAACTCGAGCCACTCGCCGCGGTACGGGTGAACCGTGCCCTTGACGAGCTGATGCTTGCTGAGGTTACGAAGACGGAAGCGCTCGCCAGGCTCGAAGATGACGCCAGGGCTACGGACCAACTGCGACACCACGACACGCTCGGTGCCGTTGATCACGAAGGTGCCCTTCTCGGTCATCATCGGGAAGTCGCCCATGAAGACGGTCTGCTCTTTGATCTCTCCGGTGTTGCGGTTCATGAACCGGGCGCGCACGAAAATGGGCGCCGAGTACGTCATGTCCTTTTCTTTGCACTCGGCAACAGTGAACTTCGGCGGGGGACGCAAGTCCTCGTCGTCTGGGTCGAACTCGAGTTCGAGCTGGAGGGCTTCGGAGAAGTCCTTGATCGGCGAGATATCGCGGAAGGTCTCCGCCAAGCCATGATTCAAGAACCATTCGAAACTCTCGCGTTGGATCGCAATCAGATCAGGAAGCTCCAAAGGCTCTTCGAGATTTGCAAACGAATAACGCTCACGGGTGGATGGACGATTAGCCACTACAACTCCTCGTTGGCAAAGGGAGGATGCGGGCGCGTCGAATCACAGCTGTTTTGCGGACAACGGGGGAACAGACGCACGGCAACAGACGATCCTATCGTCTGGTGCGTCGGTAGTCAACGCCTGAGTCCACAGGACCGGCGTTCACAAACTGTCTGCGAACGGTAAGCCTTTCTGGACCGTACGTCAAGCATTCGATCGTTCAGGGGTCGGTTCTGGGCTGTCTCGAACCGGCGCTCGCGGGTGTCGTCGGGGTGATCGCGGATGGGTACGGTGGGCGTCGTGTTCCGCCCGTGCATCGATCTCCGCGAGGGCCGCGTGGTGCAGATCGTCGGGTCCACACTCACCGATGATCCGCTCGCCGCAGGCTCTGAGGTCGTCAACTTCGTCAGCGACAACGACAGCGCGTGGTTCGCTCGTCTGTACCGCGCCGACCGCCTTCGCGGCGGACACGTGATCATGCTCGGACCCGGCAACGAGCAGGCCGCGACAGCCGCCCTGGCCACCTGGCCTGGGGGTATGCAGATCGGGGGCGGAATTGCCAGTACGAACGCGCAAGCGTGGCTCGATGCGGGCGCCTCGCACGTGATCGTCACCTCGTGGCTGTTCGACGGTCCGAACTTCGTCCCGGATCGGCTCGCTGCGATCGTCGACGAGATCGGCGCCGAACAACTCGTGATCGATCTCTCCTGTCGCTGGCGCGATGGCGCGTACTGGGTCGTCACCGATCGGTGGCAGACGTTCACGTCGATGCGCGTCGACGAGGAAACGCTCTACGGGCTCGCCGAATCGTGCTCGGAATTCCTCGTCCACGGTGTGGATGTGGAGGGTCGTTCGGCGGGTGTCGATCTGCAATTGGTGACGCTGCTCGCCGAGAATTCGCCGATCATGTCGACGTACGCGGGCGGGGCACGCTCGATCGACGATCTCCGCACCGTGCACGACGCCAGCCGCGGCATGGTGGATCTGACCATTGGCTCGGCACTCGACATCTTCGGTGGAACAACGGTGCGCTACGCCGACTGCATTGCTTTCAACCGATCTTGCTTGTGAGCGACTGCTCCGCCCCGATCTGACTCACCGGCTCAGCGGATTGCTTGGTGGGGGCGGCGGAGGTAGTAGCCGGCGCCGACGCGAACGATGTCCGCGTCGGCCGGCATCGACGATTTGGTCCAATAGTGCGTGACCAGGCTGCGTCGTGTGCGAGCCATGTCCGCGATCGGGCTGCCGCCGTGCAGGAGTTGTTCGTGCCACAAGAACGTGTCCCCTCGGCGGCCGCAGAACGTGGAGGGCTGGAGGCCGTGCTCCTGGCACTTGCCGTCGAAGTAATCGGTGGCGGTCGCCAGCTCGTCGGGGTTGCGGGCCCGGCGGTCGCCATCGGCGTTGAGGTACGGCGCGATCTTGTGGCTACCTCGGTAGTACTTCAGCGGGCCGGCGTCGGGGTGCACGTTCTCGAGGCTGATCGACGAGACGATCAACTCACCGCCGGTCGGAGGCGGCATGTAATACGTGTCGACGTGATACTGCTGGGTGCTGCCCCGCTCGAAGTGCAGAGAATTGATCGCCACCACGTCGTCGTCGACGAGTTCGCGCATCGCTTCCAACAACGGCTCGGCGAGGATCAGCGAACGGATGAAGTCATCGACGAGATACATGTCGTTGAGTTTGTAGACCTGATTGCGAGCCTCGTCCGGCGCCTGCCCGAACGGCAACCGGCGTGGCGTGCCCCCGGTGACGTAGGCGTCGATGATCAACCCGCGATCGTTCGTCGCGCGCGTCTCCCACGCATCATCGAACACCTTTGCGCCCCGAGCCACCGTGGCTCGGTCGAACAACTTGGGCAGGATCAGATACCCGTCCCGGTCCCATAACTCTCGACGAGTGAGGGTCTCGGGCGGGGCCGTACGCAGTCGATACTGGGCCACACCTTTGCGGAGCGGCGCCTTGACCGGTTCCGGGATCCGACGGGACACCTGATGGACAAGAGACGACATCACCCTAAACCCTACTGGACCATCGATCGGCCAACGGCGAGAGCCGGCCGCCACGAAGGTCGACCGGCTCTCACAGGTGTTCAGATGCAGCGGCCGATGGCCGCTGCGATCACTTGATCTCGACGCTGGCGCCAGCGTCGGTGAGGGCGGTCTTGGCCTTTTCGGCGTCGTCCTTGTTGGCCTTCTCGAGCACTGCTTTGGGGGCGGAGTCGACGAGGTCCTTGGCTTCCTTCAGGCCCAGGCTGGTCAGCTCGCGCACGACCTTGATGACCTGGATCTTCTGCGGGCCGGCCTCGGTGAGGACGACGTCGAACTCGTCCTTCTCCTCTTCGACCGGCGCCGCGGCGGCGGCGCCACCGGCGGCGGCGACAGCCACAGGCGCTGCTGCGGTGACGCCGAACTTCTCTTCGAACGCATCGAGCAATTCTTTGAGCTCGATCACGGTCAGGGCACTGATTGCGTCGAGGATTTCATCCTGCTTCGACATGGGTTTCTCCTAAAAAATGGGTTCATGTTGTGTGTACTGGCCCGTCTCGGGCCGACTTCTGATGCGAAGCGGTCAGGCCGCTTCGCGTTCTTCGATGAGGGCTTTGAGGCCGTAGGCAAAGTTGCGGGGCAGCGCCTGCAACAAATTCGCGGTCTTGACCAGCGGGGCCTGCAATGCGCCAGCGAACTGAGCCAGCAGAACTTCGCGCGATGGCAGTTCAGCGAGTGCTTCGATGTCCTTCGCGGACAGCACTACGTTGCCGAGTGAACCGCCCTTGAGGACCAGCATCGGATTGGTCTTGGCCAAGTCACGCAATGCCTTGGCGGCTGCGGCGACGTCGCCCTTGACGAACGTGATGCCCGTTGGTCCAACGAGCAAGTCGTCGAGACCTTCGATGCCGGCAGCACGGGCTGCGAGGCGGGCCAGCGTGTTCTTGTAGACCTTGTACTCGGCGCCTGACTGACGAAGCGTGACGCGCAACGCGGCCAGTGCTCCGACGCTCAGACCGCGGTATTCGGTGAGGAACGCTGCGTCGGCGCCTGCGAGCTTCTCGCGAATCTCGGAGACGACGTCAACTTTTTCCTGTCGTGGATTCTCCATGTACACCTCCTCTCGATCTGTCGTGCGGGGCGCTCGCTGTGCAGCGAACGTCGCCCGGCATCGACGACCCGAGTGGGGCAGCGATTGGGGAAAGGTTCACCTCGTCTGGCGGACGGAGTCCATTCTCCAGTTCGAGAACTGGACCAGATGTCTTCGGCAAGCAACCGGGTTTCGGTTGTATATCGACGGGGCAGGCTACTGGTCCTGCCCACCGATCTGACGTTTCGGTCAGTGGTTTCGGTCAGTGGTTTCGGTCGGTGGTTTCGGTCGGTGGTTTCGGTCAGGCGATTTCCGGGCGGAGCCGGTTGGTGTCGATCTTGACGCCAGGCCCCTGCGTGGAGGACACCGTGATCTTGCGCAGGTAGCGGCCCTTGGCCGACGCTGGCTTGGCCCGCTGCAGTTCGTCAAGCACAGCGCGGAAGTTGGCGTCGAGTGCCTCCGGAGCGAAGCTGACCTTGCCGAGCGGAACATGCACGTTGCCGTAGCGGTCGGTGCGGTACTCCACCTTGCCCCCCTTGAACTCGGCGACGGCGCGACCGACGTCGTTGGTCACCGTGCCCGTCTTCGGGTTCGGCATCAGACCACGCGGTCCGAGGACCCGACCGAGACGCCCGACCATCGGCATCAAGTCCGGCGTGGCGATGGCCACGTCGAAGTTCATCATGCCCTTTTCGACTTCAGCGGCCAGATCGTCGGCGCCGACGTACTCGGCACCGGCGTCGCGAGCGGCCTGAGCGGCGTCGCCAGCGGCGAACACGGCGACGCGAACGTCCTTACCGGTACCGCTCGGTAGCGCGACTGTACCGCGAACCATCTGATCGGCTTTGCGGGGATCGACGCCGAGCCGAACAGCGAACTCGACGGTCTCGTCGAATCCGGCCGAGGCCACGGACTTGACCATCGCCAGCGCCTCGGTGGGCGTGAACATCTGATCTCGGTCGAACTTCTTGAGCGCGTCCTTGTACTTCTTACCGGACATTTTCTGTCTCCCTCGTGGTGAACACCGCCGGGCGAGGTGATCCCGGTCGAGTGTGGTCTTGCGAATTGAGCGTGTGGACATGGATGTTGTAACTGGATGTCGAGCTGTTGGGTTCGACTGAAATCGCAGATGGCAGCCCGAACGGGCAGCCGATCAGCTGACCTTGAGGCCCATCGAACGAGCCGTACCACGAACCTGCTCCTTGGCCGCGTCGAGGTCATAGGCGTTAAGGTCGGGCATCTTGATCTTGGCGACCTCTTCGATGTCGGATTCGCTGACCGTGCCGACAGTCGTCTTGCCCGGCGTGGTGGAACCCTTGGCGAGACCGGCCTTCTGGCGCAGCAGCACCGGGGTCGGAGGCGTCTTCAGCACGAAGGTGAAGGTACGGTCCTCGAACACCGTGATTTCGACAGGGATGATCGTTCCGACCTGCGACTCCGTCGCCGCGTTGTACTGCTTGACGAAGTCCATGATGCCGACGCCGTGCGGTCCGAGCGCCGTACCGACTGGCGGAGCCGGGGTGGCCTTGCCAGCGGGGATCTGGATCTTGATGATCGCAGCGACCTTTTTCTTTGCCATTGCAGTACTTCTTTCGGGATGTGCGAAGGGTGTGGCTCGGGTGCGAGCCAACGGGGGTGTTAGAGCTTGGCGACCTGGCTGAAGTCCATCTCCACCGACGTCTCACGACCGAAGATGTTGACGAGAACCTTGAGCTTCATGTGATCGGCATTGATTTCGGCGATCTGACCGTTGAAGTCCGCAAACGGGCCTTCTTTGACCCGAACACTTTCGCCGACCTCGTAATCGAGCTTCGGCTTCTTGCGGTTCGAGGTTTCCTGACCGTCGCCCTTGGCCGACAGGAACGTCTGCACTTCACGGCGCGAGAGCGGCGTCGGCTTCTGGCCCTGGCGACTCTGACCGACGAAACCGGTCACGCCTGGCGTGTTGCGGACGCAGTACCAGGACTCGTCGTCCATGATGCAACGAACGAGCAAGTAACCGGGGAAGACCTTTTTCTGGACGGTCTGCTTGCGGCCGTTCTTGAATTCGACGACTTCCTCCATGGGGATGACGATCTCGAAGATCTTCTCCTCCATGTTCATGCTCTGGATCCGAGCGTTGAGGTTGGCCGTGACCTTCTTCTCGTATCCGGACTGCGAGTGGACGACGTACCAGGAGCCCGGCTTGGTCCACGGGTCCTCTTCTTCGACCTCGTCGGCCTCGGCCTCGGTCTCGGCAGCACCGGTGAGGTCGAAGGTGGCGTCGACGATGTCATCGCCGTCAGCGTCGGTCTGCGTCGCGGAGTCGGTCACGTCAGCCTCGACATCGAGAATCGTGTCGGCGTCCTCGACAGCGATCTCTTCGTCGCTGACATCGGCGAGCGCCATGTCGTCGTCGACAGTGTCGTCCGGGCCATCGTCGATTGTGGTCTTTCGTTCTTCGATCGTGTCGTCTCGCAATGTCTCTTCGTTCTGTTCGTCTGTCATGTCGGAATTGGCCATCGTCTGGTGTCTCGTGTCGGAGTTTCTGGTGTCAGTTGTTCTGGTAGAGCCAGCCGGACAGCAGGCCGAACAGCGAGTCGAGGCCACCGATATAGGCGGTGTAGATGATGACGGTGCCGAGAACGATGATGGACATCCGTTTGACTTCGGGCCACTTCGGCCACGCCACCTTGCGCATCTCGTCCCGAACTTCGTTGACGTACTGCACCGGACCGACGCGATCTTCGCGAGACTTGGTCGGCGGAGCCTGCCGCTGAGCGCGGGTCGGCTGGCCCTTCTCGTCGAGGGCACCCATTTTGCGAAGCTGGCGCTTCTGTTCCCGGTTGAGTTCGTCCATTGACATTGCGTGTGTCTCCCCAGATGGGTTCCGACAGGGATGGGATTGGGCAGGGCAGGAGGGAGTCGAACCCCCGACCATCGGTTTTGGAGACCGGCGCTCTACCAGCTGAGCTACTGCCCTCCGAATCAGTGGCTGAGGGTATCAGCCACTGCACAGAGTTATCTGCCGCGCGGACGCGACGGTGTCAGCGAGTCTCTTTGTGACTCGTGTGCTTGCGATCGAACGAGCAGTACTTCTTCATCTCGAGCCGCTCGCGGTCGTTGACCTTGGATTTCATGGTGATGTAGTTACGTCGCTTGCAGTCTGCGCACTCGAGCGTGATCTTCACCCGCTTGTCATTCTTGGGCATCGTGTTCTCTCTTCCTGCGGTTTCGAATACTACTTGAGGATCTTGGTGACGCGGCCGGCGCCCACGGTACGTCCACCCTCACGGATGGCAAAACGCAAACCCTCATCCATCGCGATCGGCTTCCCCAACTCCACCGT
>JAYTOM010000351.1:0-4524 GCA_043747765.1 Actinomycetota bacterium | reverse complement strand
TCAGTTCGACTGAGCGCCCCTTGGCGGATCCTGTTGGCCCGTGACAGCCCAGACCGAATCGTCACGTGCGGATTCAGAACGGGGCTCGGTCGGGGTGGGCGCTAACCGAAGCGAATCGTCACGTGGCGATCCAGAAAGGTGCTGCGGATGTCGTGTTGATCGGCATCGCCCGACGACCTGGTCGCCTGCCACTCAACTGATACGGCTGCCCAGGGCCGAGCCAACGCGCCCGACGACCGTCGCCGTCACCGCTGTCGACAAAATACTGAGCATCCCGCTCAGCCGCAGATTCGGGACAACGCGCGTTTTGCGCCTCAACCGTCCCGGCCGTCGAAGCCATCGAGGATGGTCGTGCAAATCGAGTACAGCTGATCTACCTGTTCGGCGCTGAGGAGGTCGAACACAGCGGCACGAACCGCCGCCACATGGCCTGGCGCTGCGTTGGCGAGGGCAGCCGTGCCGCCAGTCGTGATGGTCACGAGTTGGCCGCGCCGGTCGGTCGGGCAATCACGTCGTTCCACCCATCCGTTGCGCTCCATGCTGATGATCGCATGGGTCAGCCGACTCTGCGAGTACCGCAGGGTCCGAGCCAGATCGCTCATCCGCCGCGTCTGCTCGCGAGCTTCTGACAAACCGACGAGGATCTCGTAATAGGCGTGCGGCATCTGTGAGTCCCGTTGCAATTGACGGTCCAAGCGTTCGTCCACGAGTTGGGTCGACAGCATGTATGCGCGCCATGCCCGCTGCTCGCTTCCGGTCAGCCATGTGCCCTTCCGCTTCACTGCCATGTCTCGATCCTACGGCTCCGGCCGAGATCTCATTGAGAACTCAAGAAGCCGATATGGTTGAGGTCTCAAGTAGCTTCTCCGGACAAGGATCGGTGCGTCATACCAGTCACCCGCCTCAACCATGCTGTGCTCTATGTTCGCGACGTCCAGGCGACTCGTGACTTCTACGAGACGGTGCTCGGCTTCCGAACGCTGATCTGGATGCCAGGTCGGGCCGCCTTTTTCCAGGCTCCCGGTTCCACGAACGATCACGACTTGGGGACGTTCCAGATCGGGTCGCAGGCGGGACCCTCGCAGGCCGGCCGCTCTTGCGTCGGTCTCTACCACCTCGCCTGGGAAGTGGACACCCTTTCCGAACTTCAACGCATTTCCGGCCTGCTGAAGGACCACGGTGCGCTGGTCGGTGCATCCGATCACGTCACCACCAAGGCGCTGTACGCCAAAGATCCCGACGGGATCGAGTTCGAGGTGTGTTGGTTGGTGCCCGCTGACCTGATCGACGACGAACTGCTCGAACGGGCCAAGCAGGTCCAGGTCGCGCACCTCGATCTGCCGTCAGAAATCGTGCGTTACGGCGCGGATACCCGTGGCGGCGTGGGAGTCTCGACCCCGGTCTGTTGACGGCTGTTCAGTTGACGACCGTTCAACGACGGCCGGTCAGTTGACAGCCTTGGTCTGGCCGGACCAGTAGGGCTCGCGCAATTTGAACTTCTGCAGTTTGCCTGTCGCCGTCCGCGACAGACTTTCCCGGAACTCGACACGCTTCGGGCATTTGTAGCCGGCCAACTTTGTCTTGGCGTAGGCAATGACGTCGGCTTCGGTCAGAGCTGAACCGGCGGCAGTGACCACGAGGGCCATCACCAGTTCGCCCCAACGTTCGTCCGGGACACCGATGACGGCGACCTCGTTGATCTCGGGATGACTGAACACTGCATCCTCGACCTCGATCGAGCTGACGTTCTCGCCGCCGGAGATGATCACGTCCTTTTTCCGGTCGACGATCGTCAGGTAGTGGTCGGCCTCGTCGATCGTTCCACCGTCGCCGGTGTGGAACCAGTGCAGTCCTCCATCAGAAGGGTCGCCCGACGTCACCGCGTGGATCGCCGCAGCAGTTTCGGTGGGCTGTTCCCAGTAACCGGACATGATCACGTTGCCGCGCGCGATCACTTCACCGTCCGCAGAGACCGCCGTGCTGATGCCGATCGCCGGCGCGCCCGCCCGACTGAGCAACTGGGCTCGATCGCCAGGAGAGAGATCGTCGTACTCGGCGCGTGGGCGATTGATGGTGAGCAGCGGCGACGTCTCGGTCAGGCCGTAGATCTGGTTGAACTCCCAACCGAGTTCGGCCTCGATCCGCTCGATGGTCTTGGTCGGCGGGGGTGCACCGGCGGCGACGAGGCGTACCTGATCGCGACCGGGTATCGGCCCGTCCCACGTCTGACCGGCGTCGAGCACCATGTTCAGCACGGCCGGGGCAGCACACATCAGAGTCACGCCGTGTTCCGCGACGCGGCGCAGGATCTCGGTTCCGTCGATCTTGCGGATGATGATGTGTCGAGCACCCATGCCGGTCGTTGCATATGTCATTCCCCAACCGTTGCAATGAAATTGCGGCAAGGTGTGCAGGTACACATCGCGATCGTTCACCCCGAGATGCCAACCGAACGTGGTCGCGTTGATCCAGAGATTGCGATGGGTCAGCTGCACCCCCTTCGGACGGGCAGTGGTGCCACTGGTGTAGTTGATCGTCGCCGTGGTGTCCTCGTCGGGCTGCCAGATCTGCGGCTCGGTTTCGAATCGCATCAATTCGTCGTCCGCTTCGGCGCCGATGATCAACGTGCGCTCACAGCGCACACCCTCGAGCGCCTCGGCGAGGTCGGGGTCGACGAGCAGGATCCGAGCGCCGGAGTGGTCGACGATGTACTGGATCTCTTCGGCGACGAGACGGAAGTTGATCGGCACCAGGATCCGACCCGATCCGCTGACCCCGTAGAAGGCTGTCAACAGTCGTGCCGAGTTGTGGCTGACCATGGCCACCCGCTCGCCGGTAGCGATCCCGGCTGCGTCCAACCCTGCGGCGATTGCACGCGCTCGGCGGCCCATCTCGCGATAGGTCATCGAACCCCAACTCGCCGCTGGCTGATCCGGCTCGTCGACCACACCGATCCGGTCCGGGTAGACCTGCTCCGCACGCCGAAGAAAATCGTTGACTGTCAGTGCAACCTTCACCGGAGGCCCCCTCGCCTGTCGACGTTACGGATGCACGATACGTCGCACGGCGCGGATCTTGGCAATACTCGGCAACGGCCCGATCCTGACGGGTGTTCCGGAACCGGCGGCCTGGATCCAGTGCGTCGAGTCAATCACGATGCCGACATGACCGATGACTGTCGGGTTCGCTGACGAGTATTGGAAGACCAGATCGCCAGGCAGGAGCGGCTGGGTCAGCCAGTCGACCGCTGTTCCCATGGTGGACTGAAGCTGGCTCTGGTGGGGGAGTTCGATACCGATCTGGTGGTATGCCGCTGTGACGAGTCCGGAGCAGTCATACGCGTCGGGCCCTGCGCTGTCGAAGACATACGGCTTACCGACCTGTGCGGTCAAGAACGCCAGGACCTTGGCGATCGACTGTTGAGATGGCGCCGAACCCGCTGCCGATCCGTTGGTGGACGCCGGAATGGCGCCCGCCGCGCCGGAGTTGGAACTGTTGGTGGTCGACGCTAGGACCGGTGTCAGTGTGGGGATCGGCAGCGTCGGTGGTGGCACGCTCAGCTGATGCCCCGGCATGATCGCGCTGGTGGTGATCAGATTGTTCGCGGCGAGCAGGGCCTTGAGGGTGACCCCGCTCCTCGTCGCGATTCCGACGAGGTAGTCGCCGGCGACGATCGTGTACCAGGTGAAGCCGGCGGGCAGCGTCGGCACGGCGGTGTTGGTTCCGGCCACAGGAGCGTTGCCGGATGGGTTGGTGCCGGCCGGCGTCGTGGCCGGCAGGTTGGGTGTGTCGTTGATCCGGTTGGCCGATGCCGGCGAGATGGACGAGGTCGCACCATTCTCGATCGCCGCAATCGTGGGGGTCGGCAGGCGCCCGCCCGCTGGCACGGTCAACTGAGTGCCCGGATGGATCACGCTGGTCAGCGTCAGCTTGTTCGCGGCCAGAAGAGCGGGAACCGAAACGCCCATCCTCTTGGCGATCCCAGCCAATGAATCGCCCGAGACGATCACGTAGCTGCCGGGTTTGACGGCGGCGGCCGGAGTTTTCACAGTCGGATTGGCAACGGTGGTGCTTCCGGCGACAGGGAGAGTGCCCCCGTCGGGAACGACGACCGCCTGACCCGGATGGATCACTGTTTGCAGCGTGAACGAGTTGACCGTCAGCAGGTCGCCGAACTTGACGTTGAGCTTGAGGGCGATGCCCCAGAGATAGTCGCCGTTCTGGACGACGTACTGCAGCGGGGAGGGTTTGGCTGATGTCCGGTTCGTCGGCACAGCGAACGATCCGGCCGACGGAGCAACCGCGTCGACGGGGACGACGAAGGCCATCGAACCAACGACGAACGAAGCCACCCCGACGGAGGTGACCAATCGCCGCGCTCGAGCACGCGGCGACCGTTCATGCCGACTGTGGCTTTCGATGCGATTTCGGAGTCCAGACATAGCTCTACCAATTCCCAGGCTCCGCCCGCGGGCAAGATAGCACGTTGGACACTTCACGCGAAGATTTTCGGCAGCTCAGCCC
>JAYTOM010000350.1:0-2279 GCA_043747765.1 Actinomycetota bacterium | reverse complement strand
CAGAAGGTGCCGTATGCGGCGAAACCGACAGCGACGACGACAACGACGAGAACACCCCATGTCTGGGTGGCGAGTCGGCGCAGGGCGCCATCGAGTCCTGTTGCCTCGTTCTGGCTGTAGGTCATTGCGGCGCGGAGCAGGAAGAACCCGACGAGCGCGATCCCTGTTCCCCGCCCGATTTCACCGGTGATACCGGCACGTTTCGTCCACGCCAGGCGTTGAGGCGAGAGTCCGGTGAGGTCCAACTCGTCGTTGACGTCTTGCTTGGCGCCTTTGACGATTCGGTAGAGGCCAGCGGCGATGACAATCACGCCGACGAGACCGATCAGTAAGCGTCCGCCGGTGTGGGCCATCACACGATCCGACAAGGAAGTGACCTTGGTGTTCCCGTTCGCTTTCGTCGACGGACTCCGCGCGAGGGAGATCGCGGTGATCGCGAATGTCGTGTAGATGACGGCACTGACAACGTAACCGACCCGTTTGATCCACGCCTTGGCATCACTGCTCCCTGGGAGCAGTGCCGAAACGACACGCCACGCCGCGTACAACAACATTCCGGCGGCCAACGCCCACAACAGCAGCGCACCACCGGTGGCATGGGCGACCGTTTCGAGCGCACCCGTCGGGCTTGCTTCAGTGTTTGTCGAGGTCGACGTTTTCGACCATCCCGACGCCCGAGCAGCGATCAAGATGGCGAGCAACCCAGCAATCAGATAGACGACACCCTTGGCGAACCAGCCAGCACGACCGACCTTGACGACACCAGGATGATCCGCTGCAATCTGACCAACTGGATTACGCACGGAACGGCCAGCGGACATCAGGTCTCCTTCGACGAGTAGCCCGCACTTCCCGAAATCCTCCACACCTAAACGAAACGTGTTTGATCATCATGACGCACGTCGTGGCGGGCCGCTGCCGTCGCCTTCGGGTCCGTGGAACGCACAGCAACTTTGAGTTTGAACGGCAAATGGTCACTACCACAGGGTTCGAGGTTGCGTATCGCCAAAGCGTGCATGCCGTGGTTGACGAGCGCGTGATCGAGACGGGCAACCGCTCCAACACTCCCAAGAACGCCATCGGCGCTCAACTCGAACGACGGGTTCAACCCCTTCCCGATACGGATACGCAGCCGCAGCGCCAGCCTCATCAAACACGGCGATGAACGCTGGGGTCGACTCCACCAGCACCACGACATCACCCCCAGCCCAACCAGCTGACGTGCCGCATCACCAGGTGTTTCGTTGTCGATATACACGTTGGCGACGATCAACTCGATGGTTGGTGCATGTCTCGTCCATCGTGGCGGGCGGACAGCAATCAGCCTCGGTACGACAAGGATCAGGTGATACAGGCACAGGCCACCGGCAGCGACGGCGAGCAGCCAATGACCCGAGAGCAAAGAGGCGACAGCGATGATCCATGCGCCAAGAAAGAGCAACGGCAACGCGTCATAAGCGATCGCCAAACCCGACCCTTCCTCCACAGCCAAAGAGATCTGTATCCGACGTGTCACCACCACCGCCGCCAACACAGCACACACAAGCCACCCGATCGCCGCGTACGTCGAAAAGTGTCGACCATCGAACTCGTCAGCCGAACCATCCACAGAACGAGCAACCAACGGCAACGCAATCACCACACCCGCCGACACCAACGCCGACGCGTTCCTCGATCGGGTCATCCTCGAGCGCTTTGGCTTCGGTTTGTTGTTCGACCTCGACACGCGCAGCTTGCGAAGCCGACCAGTGCCCAGACGCGAGCGCCCACAATGACAACGCCGAGACGTAAGCGACACTACTGAGCAACCCGAGAACGATCGACACGGGAATCATCAGGATCCAAAAGATCGTGAACCACCCGTTGACCCGTCGCACGAAAACCGGGTCACCCTGCACCGACGCCCACAATGACTTGATCACCGCACAGACCCTTTCATTACCGACTCGAAGCCCGAATCGACAACACGCGGAACGGATCCCACATTTCCCCGATTCGCAGCATAAACCGCCACCAGCAGCCAATGTTGCCAACAGTCCAACACCCTGAAACGGGCCAGCCGCACCCTCCAACGGAACGGACACCATGCCAAGTCTCGAGCGTTACGATCCGCCATGAGTCCAGCCCATCGCCATCCATGGCGCCAGTCACGCTTTCATGAAAGTGCTACTCGCCGAGCCCACGTCTGTGGAGCGGCTGGAAGTAGCTTGTCGATCGTGGATGACCCGCCGCACATATTCGGTAGTACCCGTGGTTCGAGTACTGCTGAGCCCGACAAC
>JAYTOM010000349.1:0-2434 GCA_043747765.1 Actinomycetota bacterium | reverse complement strand
GCGGCCGATGTGCCGACGTTCTCCCAAGGCGTCATGTAGTCACGCCAGTGCGACGCGGCCGCTGCCACGCCTCCGGCCCCGGCGTTCGCGCGTTTCCATGCCCGGGCCAGCGGCGCGCACGCTTCGGTCTGCACCGCATGGAACTTCGGCAACGGTCCCGTCTGAGCGAGCGCTCCGACCGTGCACCGCGCCAGCGCTCCGCCTCCGACCTGCACGAACAGATGGTCGGGACGAGCTGTGCTCATCTCCCAGCCGATCGTGCGCCCGCCGTCGAGACACCACGCGTTCTCGGGTCCCTGGACGCTGAACGGAATTGCGCCGCGTCTGATCGCCTCCCGGAAGCGATGCACACACGGGTCACCGCCGGGATCTGTTTCGAGTCGCGGGCAGCGATTCACCGTGGCGCCGAGCATTTCCAGCCGAACAACGACCTGCCGGTCCGCCGATGGCGGAACGAAGACGTCGATCGGCCAGTGCACGGCGGCGGCCAGGGTCGCAGCGGCCAGTGCGGCATTTCCACAGGAGGCAATCGCGAGGGGTGGTCGATCGGCGGCGGTCCACGTCGCCGAGCCCGTCTGTTCAGTGACGAGCAGATGCAGCATCGCCGAGAACAGATGGCGGGACTTGTGACTACCCCCGACCTGACGCGTCTCGTCCTTGATCCACACGCCCCCGTCGTTAGTGAACCCGAGGACGCTCGACAACGCATTCGCGCGTGCAAACGGAGTCACGACGAAGCCGGTTCCTGCTACCGCGGACACCGCATCGTCGAGCGATCGGACGACCTCGATCCGTTCCTCCGTCGACAGACCATGGGCTGCGGCAAAGGAATCCCATGCGAAATGAGGACGGTACGAAATGAACGGATTCGGGTCGTCGGACACCGAACGAACGGGCTCGTCGTGCTGCACGATCCGGAGCGCGTGGTACGGATCCGTGACCGTTGCGTTGGGACACGCGAACGTCAGTGGTTCGGCGATGTCGACGAATGCCGAACAGACGGCGCAACGCCATCCAACGACACCTGACTGAGTTCGCGCGGCATCCGAACCGGAGTGGAGGGTGGATGCGGCCGCCACCCGTCAGCCCGCCGCGACCCGTTCGTTGAACTCGACGATCATTTCGTCCCAGACGGGCAGGTACCGACGCAGACCTCGCCAGAAATCCTGGGAACGTCGAGCCTCGAACAACTCGAACGGCGTGCCCTGCTGCTCGACCCACGTGTAGTAACCGAGGTTGAAGATGCGGTTCCGGTCGCGTTCGGTGCAGTCGAGGGTGGCGTCGGTGTTCACGTTGGCGAGATGCTCTCCGTAGACGGCTGCAGCGTCGACCTCGGTGAAGTCGTCGGCGAACCGGGCGGCAATGGTCTTGGCCCGCTCGCTCGGATACAACGCTCCCCCGTCTGTGGCCACGGTGATGATCGCATCGTTCTCGCCAAGGCCGAGCAGCTTGGCGGTCTTGATTGCGGCGAGCACGTTGCAGATCGACGAGAAACCAAAGTGCTCGAGCGCAACGATCAGGTCGGGCGAGAAGCCCTTGCGATCGACCAGGTATTTGCGCCCGGCCGGCGTGTTGAACAGCACGTCGAGTTCGTCCGTGGCGTGGTCGCTGACGGCCACGACGACGTCCGTGTTCGTGACGTTCTGAATCAGCGGAATGTGTTTGTCGCCGATGCCCTGGATGTTGTGTTCGCCGAACCCGTTCTCCAGCATCGTCGGGCATTCCAACGCTTCGACGGCGACAATCTTCGCACCGAACTGCTCCTTCAACCGGTCGCCGGCAGCGATGGTGCCGGCGGACCCGGTCGCGCTGGTGAAAGCTGCCAGCCGAAGACCCGGACGACCAATGGTCGACGCCACATGTTCGAACACGTGACCCAACGCGCGGCCCGTGATCTCGTAGTGGCCGAGGTGATTGCCGAATTCGCAGAATTGGTTGAAGACGAAATTGCCTGGATCGAGGGCGAGTTGGTTGCAGGCGTCGTAGATCTCTTTGACGTTGCTCTCGGTGCCGACTGTGCGGATCACGTCTTCGGCTGGATTGGCGCACCATTGATCGAGCCAGTCGAATCGCTCCTGGCTCATTCCCGCCGGCAGTATCGCAACGCCGCGACTGGCCATGATCCGGCTGATCGCGATGCCGCCGCGCGCGTAGTTGCCGGTGGACGGCCAGATCGCCCGATGTCGCGTCGGGTCGAACTGACCGGTGACGATCCGAGGGGCCAGGCAGCTGTACGCGGCAAGCACCTTGTGCGCGGTGATCATCGGGAAGCGGTCGCCGAATGCAACGATGATCGGGCTGTCGACGCCCGTGAACTCCTTCGTCAGCACCACGTGCTGCGGCACCGAGACACGACTGCCGTCCAAATCGTTGTACCAGTGCACTCGCCACAGGTTTTTGGCATCCGGATCGTTCTTGCCGACACCGGCGGTCA
>JAYTOM010000348.1:0-6018 GCA_043747765.1 Actinomycetota bacterium | reverse complement strand
GAATCGAAGCAGCACTGATCGGGTTCGACGGAATACCGAACTTTGCCGACACGGTTGTAGATCTGCAACGAGCCGAGCTGGTCTGGAGCGGCGTGCTTGTCGACGGCATGCTCGTCGGCGTGGCAGCCTGTGACGTGCGAGCTGACGGGATCGTCGACATCGACCGGCTCAAGGTGGACACGCCACACCTCCGCCAAGGCATCGCCCGCGCGCTTCTCACCGCAGCACTCAACCCATCGGGCCCGACCGTCGTGTCGACCGGAACCGCCAATACGCCGACTACGGCCCTGTACACATCGCTTGGCTTTCACGCTCGGCAACCCCGCGAAATCGCGCCAGGAATCACAGTCACCCACTTCGACCGGGACCCCGACGCAACGATCCAAGGCACGAACGAGCACGAGCCGATGCCAACGAGCCGACTGTGACCATGCGCGACTTCGAGTACATACCGTCGGCGCCGAACGACACCCGCCGGCGAGTAAGCGAGGGCGCCTTGTGGGCGGTGACGCGGTCGAACTCGACGTCCCGTCGGCGGACCCGCCGAACTCATTCGCGTCGACGTCCAGAATCGGATCGACGCCGTCGATAGAACCAAGCGCGTCCCAAATCGCGGGCGTCGTCAACGGCGAACGTCATCGTTCTCGAGGCGTGACCATCCAAAACATGCACGGCGCTACGTCACGCGCACAGAACGCGAGCCACAGAACGACGAATGTCGGCTCCAGACCACGCGCCGATTGCGTCAGGACTCCAAAGATCCGGGTGATGGGTGAATATCCGCGCGATCGACTCGACTGGTGCGGCCTACTACGGAACGCGATCAGGCCACGTCTTCGGCGTCGGCAACAACGGCTTCATCCGCTTCGACCACGACATCGGCGGGGCCGTCGACTCGTACCCGGCGCTCGGCGCGAACGGCACGCTCTACATCGGATCATCCAACGCCACGCTCACCGCATTCGCCGCCAGCTGACATCGCGACCGTCGCGCTCCGCCAAGCAGAAAGACGCGGTCGCGCCACCCTGGTCTTGGCACAGTGCGTCGCACTCAAGACGGCGGTACGACCGGCGACACCGAGGTTGAGACTGCCGCTCACCCTGTGCGGGTGGTGCCGGGCAAACGTGTTGTTCTGTTCCACTCGGCGGTTCCTCGGGTTTGCGCGTCTCGGTCAGTCGTGGCGGGGTGTGGTCTCGTCGGCGTCCTGAGAACGAGCGGCGCCGACGCTGATCAGGAGGGCGTGCATCTCGGTCGAGAGTTGGTGGATCTGCTTGGTGAGGTCGGTGTTGACGTGCAGCTCGTGTTCCTGTTCGTTGAAGTCGTGGTCGGCCTTCTTCTGGGCGTATTCGCCCTGACGGTTCTGCCCGATCATCACGAACGTCGACAAGAAGATGGCTTCCAACGACACGACAAGGGTCAGCGTCGGCCACGGGCTCTTCTCGACGATGAGCATCCAGGCGGCGAACACGACTGCGTGGATGTAGACGAACTTCATCGAGCCGGCGAACTTCGTGATCGCATCTGCGACTCGCAATTGCACGTTGGCGGCGCGTTGTTCGCGCACGGATCGCCAGGCCGGATGCATTGCGAGCGCGCGGGCGCTCGAAGGTGGATGTGTCGCTGATACGTCATCTGATGTCATGGACGAATCCTTCCGCACCGGCATGGCACGACCGGTGAGGGCGGGCAAATTTTCGGTTCCGGGAAGTACTCGACCAGGCCTGCGTCACCGTGGACGCGAAGCCTCCCTGTCGACATGGCGTCACCGACGGGCGCGTATTGGCCGTCGCTGCCGTCGAGCATCAGGTGCTGCGGGCCGCGATCCGTTCCAACCAACCGAGCAGCGCGGGTGGCGTTCCTTTCCAGACGGCGAGGAACGGACGGTCGAGGTCGAGTCCGGTGACGGCCACGATGTGGAGTCGTCCCGCGGCAACGTCTTCGGCGACAGCGAGAGCGCTGATCACGGTCGGGGCGACACCAGCAGCGACAGCGTTGCGCACAGCGGCGGTCGAAGCGAGCTCGAGCACGGGTTCGCACAGGACCCAACCAACGTTGGTGAGGGCCATTTCGAGCGTGGCCCGTGTGCCGGATCCTGGTTCGCGCAGCACCAGCGGTGTGTCGGCGAGTTGGCCGGGTTGCAGCGAGGTGCGTCGGCGTCGCCACGGGTGCCCGCTGCCGACAACGACAACGAGACGGTCCGTTGCGACTGTGCGAGAGTTGAGCCCAACGACGGGAGCGCTTGTCTCGATGAATCCGAGGCCGACGTGGCCATCGCGGACGAGACCGACGACTGCAGCGGAATTGGCGACAGTCACTCGGATTCGGACGTCATCGCGGGCGATGCGTAGTTCGGCGAGCCAGAAGGGCAACAACTGCTCGGCGATGGTCAAACTGGCGGCGAGCGACACCGTCTGGGCGGTTTCTTTCAACGCGTGGACGGCACCGTCGATACGTCCGGCGTGAGCGAGCAGGTCCCGCGACCATTCCACCAAGGCCGCCCCGGCCGGTGTCGGGGTACAACCGGTCGGAGATCGTTCGATCAGGGCAAGTCCGAGCTTTGCTTCCAGGCGTGCCAGCCGTGAAGACGCAGCTGGCTGGCTGACGCCGTGGCGGGCGCCCGCCTGCGACAGGCTGCCGAGTTCGACGACGCTGACCAACATAGCCAACGCATCGAGGTCTTCGAGTCCACGCATCAGGGGCATAAGCAAATATTAGAGCCACCCTACGATGAGCTGTCTACTCGGGGTGATCGTCCGAGCGCATCGTGGAGACATGGCCAAAAAGTTGCAACCAACCACCGCCACAAACATCCCCCGACGCGAAAATGCAAGCCGGTTGGTTCTCGGGCTCGCGATGACCGGCGTCGCGGTCGCCGTCGCCGTCGCGATCCATCAGCTGTTCGATGTCGTGTCACCGCTCGTTGTCGCAGTCGTGTTGGGTGCAATCGTCGCGAACACGTTCGGGGTGTCCGTAGCGATGCATCCCGGGGTCCGCTTCGCTGCGAAACGTCTGCTCCGAATCGGTGTCGTGCTCCTCGGGTTCCAGCTCTCACTCGGTCAACTCAAAGCGCTCGGCGGGCCAGGACTCGCTGTCGTCGCAGTCACGGTCGCAGCAACGTTCTTCGGAACCAGGTGGGCCGGAGGCAAGCTCGGTTTGTCGAACGGGATGTCGCTCCTCGTCGCGACCGGGTTCTCGATCTGCGGCGCATCCGCGATCGCAGCCGTCGAAGGAATCGCGGACGCCGAGGAGGAAGATGTCGCGTTCTCGATAGCGCTCGTCACCCTGTGCGGCACGCTGGCGATCTTCATCCTCCCGATCGCCGGAAATCTTGTTGGCCTCCACGGCGCCGCGTACGGCAACTGGGTCGGCGCCAGCGTCCACGACCTCGGCCAAGTTGTCGCGGCCGCCACCCCAGCAGGAACCAAAGCCGTCCAGGCCGCCGTCATCGTCAAACTCACTCGCGTCGTCCTTCTCGCACCACTCGTCGCCGGTCTCAGCGTGACCCGCCGCCGCCGGATCGGAAGCGGCACACCCGTGGCCGGACATGAACGGCCACCCGCTGTTCCCCTGTTCGTCATCGGGTTCCTCACCGCGGTCGCCATCCGCACCACCGCAATCATCCCCACAGGCGGACTCGATATCATCAAGATGCTCCAAACCGTGCTGCTCGCTGCCGCGCTGTTCGGTCTCGGCTGCGGCGTCCATTTCGCCCGTCTCCGCAAAGTCGGTGCCAAACCACTTCTGCTCGGATTGATCTCGTGGATTCTCGTCGCCGGGGTCGCCCTCGCCGGCACCCACGTCTTGCCCCACTGACCACGAAACTCCACCCTGCCCCTCGTCGCTGCACTCGTCGCCACCGTCCGCCCGCCCGCCCCGCCGAAACGGCGCCGACAGCCGCCCGGCAACGAGGACGTTTGGCCCTACCGACCGTCGAGCCAGGCGCCCATCATGGAGTCATGACCGAACGGGGCACACCATGCACGCATCAGTAGGCGACCGGATCGTCGTCAGAAGCCATCGCGTCGGTGAGCCTGACCGTGATTGCGAGGTCATCGAGGTGAGGGGTGGCGATGGGGCGCCTCCGTACGTCGTCCGGTGGGGCGACGACGGGCACCAGGGATGGTTTTATCCCGGCTCCGATGCGAGCGTCCAGCGCTTCGAACACCATGTCAACTGAACAACTGAAGGAGCACTCATGCGCACCATTGATTCTCTGCACCGCTCCGGCGTCGGAATCGGCCCCGAGCGAACGATCCGCGATGCGGCTGCCCTCATGGAGGAGGCCGGCATCGGGGCGTTGGCCGTCGTCGACGGCGATCGGCTGATCGGCCTCGTGACCGATCGAGATCTCGTCCGACGTGTGCTGGCGCGAGATCTGGCACCCGACGCTCGGATTGATTCGGTGATGACAACACCCGTGGTGACAATCGCCGCCTCCGCGGACCTGGATCAGGCCTTCGCATTGTTCGGCACCCACGGTCTTCGCCGGCTTCCGGTCGAGCGAGACGGACACTTCGTCGGCATGATCAGCATCGATGACCTGCTCGTGTGCGTCTCGCGGCAACTGACGGATCTTGCACGTCCCGTCACTGCAGAGATCCTGTTCGCCCAACGCGATGCGCCCGTTCCAGCACGCGCCTGACCACCGTGAGCTGGGTCGGCCACCAATGGAGGGCTCGTGGGTCGACGCCGAGTTCGTCGTGACCGCAGACTTCTCCCGGTTCGCTCGACGAGGTCGATGAGCGCTGACGGGTCAATGACGCAACCGACGATCTGGAGGACGATGGCAGGGCGTATATTCTTGGCAACCGTGACCAAGGAGATACGTCGCCTGGGAAAGGGATCACCGCCTGCCATATTCGTCCACACATATCGGGTCGAACAACACCACGACTGGAGCCGACACCGAAACGGACTGAACCGTCAGGCCTCACGCTGGGGTGAGCACGATGCTTCCTGCTCGAGCCCGACGCGGCAGCAGCGCCTGTGCCTCGTGAATCTGTGCCAATGCGAAAACGTGCGAAACCACAGGCTTGACCTGTTCATCCTCGATGATCCTGACGAGTCGCTCGAACAGAGCGGCGTCGTAGAAGGAGCAGCCCGAAAGCGTGAGGTCCTTGAGGTACAGCGTCCGGAGATCGAGTTCGACCTCGGCGCCGCCTATTGCTCCTGCGGTGACATAGCGGCCACGGCGCTGCAGTACGCCGAGCGCCGAGCGAAAGCTTCCTGCTCCGCCGACCACGTCAGCGACCACTTCGACGGGGCCGCCGATGAGAGGGAGTAGGTCGCGCCAATCGTCTACGTGCTCCCGCGCGAAGACCATGTCTGCGCCCAGGGCCACGACGTCGGCGACCCGGTCTGTCGAGGCAAGCGCGATGACCCGCGCCCCGCGCATGCGGGCAAGTTGGATCAGGAACGTGCCAACACCGCCGGACGCGCCGGTGACGATGACGGTTTCGCCTTCGCGTAACGACGCTCGCTGCAGCATGTGTTCGGCCGTTGATGCCGAACAAGGAAAGGTCGCAAGCTCGATGTCGGAGAATCCACTTTCGATCGGATACGCATTGGCGGCCGGCACTGCGACGAACTGTGCGAATCCACCGTCGCGTTCGCTGCCCAGATATTCGGGCGACAATGCCCCTTCGACACTGACGTTGTCGCGAAGCCATGGATCAACGAGAACGCGTCGACCGATGAGCCGGTCATCCTCTGCTGATTTCGTCGCGACGACAACTCCGACGACGTCCGCGCCTTGGATCCTCGGAAGCGACACGGGAACTCCGTTCCACGCAACTCCTCCGACTGAACTTCGATCGGTTCCGTACCAGCCTGTGCGAGTGTTGATGTCGGTGTTGTTGACGCCGCATGCTCCGACCCGGACGAGGACTTCGCCGTCGCCCGGAACTGGCGTGGGGGCGTCGTGCCGGATGACGAGATTTTCAGGGCCGCCGTGTCCGATGAGCACTGCAGCGGTCATGTTCTCGGGCGTCTCCGCCTGCGGAGTTCCTGCAGGATTCG
>JAYTOM010000347.1:0-2504 GCA_043747765.1 Actinomycetota bacterium | reverse complement strand
GTCTGGTGGCCGTGCGCTGTGTCGATGACGAGCACGTCCACGCCCATGTCCATCAGCGCCTTGGCCCGCGTCGCGGGATCACCGTTGATGCCGACGGCGACAGCAATCATCAGCCGGTTCCGAGCATCGACAGCAGGCTTGTAGATCGTGCTGCGCAGCGCGCCTTTCCGTGTCACGCAGCCGAGCAGGCGCCCGTCGTCGTCGACGACCGGTGCGACCGTCAGCCGTTGGCCGGACAACCTGTCGAAGATCTCGCTCGCCGTCACGTCAGCAGAAAGCGTGATGAGGTCACGACTCATCACATTCTGCAACTGGGTGAACCGGTCGAACCCGGCAGCGTCGTGTTCGGTGAAGATTCCGATCGGCCGGGTCTTGTCGTCGACGATCACGATTGCACCGTGCGATCGCTTGTGGATCAGTCCGAGCGCATCGCCAACGGTATGTTGCGGGGTCAGCGTGATCGGTGTCTCGTAGACCGTGTGTCTCGTCTTGACGAACTCGACCACGGTCTCGATCACATCGAGCGGGATGTCCTGGGGAAGGACCGTCAGGCCGCCGCGACGAGCAACCGTCTCGGCCATTCGCCGACCGGCGACGGCCGTCATGTTCGACACGACGACGGGGATTGTCGTACCGAGGTTGTCGGGCGTGCGCAGGTCGACGTCGAATCGGCTCGGCACCGACGAGAGGCTCGGCACCATGAACACGTCGCTGTAGGTGAGATCGTACGGCGGGGTGTCATTCAGGAAGCGCATATCGAAAGGGGCTCGATCTTGTTGGGTCATGTCGGAAACAGCGCACCCAGGCTACGGGGTTCGAGCACACTCGCGATGCATCGAGGCCGCCGGACTAACGTGGCGGAGATGGCAGCACCAGTCGTTCTCGTCCACGGATGGGGCGGATCGTTCTTGAACACCTGGCAACGCAGTGGATTCACTGCGTTGTTGGAAGATGCGAACCGAACCGTCATCGGTATCGATCTGCTCGGCCACGGGCAGGCACCGAAACCCCATCAGCCCGAGGCATATGCCGATCTGACGACACGGATCACCGATGCGATCCCCGACGAGCCTGTCGACGCGGTCGGCTTTTCGCTGGGCGCGATCACCTTGCTGCGCCTGGCGTGCCGTGAACCGCATCGCTTCAACCGCCTCGTGCTGGCCGGCATCGGCGAGAACGTGTTCTCCACCGACAGCAGCGGCTCCGACAAGATCGTCGCCGCGCTGCAGGGAAATCTGGACGAAGACGACAACGTTGCCCGACTGTTCGTGCAGTATGCGGAGCAGCCCGGCAACGACAAGGCCGCACTCCTGGCCGTGATGATGCGGCCCTCTCGGGGCCCGTTCACGCTGGAGGAGCTTGCTCTGGTGACGTGCCCGACGCTCGTCGCGATCGGGGACCTGGACTTCGCTGGACCTGGCGACAGGTTGGCCGGCGCACTCGCCAACGGGCACCTGGCAACATTGCGAAAAGTCGACCACTTCGCGACGCCGGAGGCGTTTGCGTTCATCGACGCCGCACTCGAATTCCTCGACGCCTCCTCCGATTGAGCACCGTGCCGACCGACAGCCCGGTCGATTCCGTCGATCCCGTCGGGCGCGCCGTACGGGTTCTGCGCAACGGGGGGTTGGTCGGCCTGCCGACCGAAACCGTGTACGGGTTGGGCGCCGACGCCTCGAACGAGACAGCGGTACGGCGGGTCTTCGCAGCCAAGGGCCGGCCGGCTGACCACCCGTTGATCGTTCATCTGCATTCTGTTGACGTGATGTCCGAGTGGGCGGTGGACGTGCCGCCCAGCGCCACGCTGCTGGCCACGAGTTGCTGGCCCGGTCCGTTGACGGTGCTCGTCCAGCGAGCCGCTGATGTTCTCGATGTCGTCACCGGCGGACGCGAGTCGGTGGGACTACGAGTCCCGGCCCATCCGCTGGCTCTCGACTTGCTGCGACGTTTCGGTGGAGGTGTCGCTGCGCCATCGGCGAACCGTTTCGGCCACGTTTCGCCGACGACCGCCGCCCATGTGCGTGCCGACCTCGGTGACACCGTCGACTACGTGTTGGATGGTGGGGCAAGTCACATCGGCGTCGAATCCACCATCGTCGACTGCACCGTTTCGCCTCCCCAGATCCTTCGCCCAGGCGGCATCCCCGATGAACAGATCGAACAGCTTCTCGCTCCGCTGAACGGTGTTGCGCCGATGGACGGCCCGAGTCGGGCCAGTGGAATGCTCACCTCCCACTACGCGCCGAGCGCACGAGTCGAGGTGTTCGAAACACTGGGGCAGGCGACCGAACGCGCCGCTCATCTGGCGAAAGAGGGACATCGGGTCGACGTCCTGGACACGAATCTCGATGTCGTCGCGGCAGCGCAGCAGCTGTACGCGTGGTTACGCGCGGCTGATGATCGCTCGCTCGACGTGCTCGTCGCTGTCCTCCCACCGCCGATCGGCCTTGGCCACGCCGTCCGCGATCGACTGCGCAAAGCCGCCGCCACCCGCTGACCCCCCC
>JAYTOM010000346.1:0-1853 GCA_043747765.1 Actinomycetota bacterium | reverse complement strand
CGCCTCACCGGCCAGGGCGGCAGCACCCGACAGGTCGCGTTGTACTTCGCCGATGGCTCGCAGACCCACGACTTCCGCACCACGCAGGAGCACATTGCTCCGAAGACCACCAGTGATCTGTTGTTCAAGGGCGCGGTCAACGACGTTGCCCGCAGTGTCTACACGGGCCTGATCAAGATCGGTCCGGATGCCCGCGGCACCGTTGCCTTCCAGACCAACCGCAACCTGACGCTCAGCGACGGAGCGTGGGCAGAGAGCGTGCCGAACCTGCAGATCGACACCAACGACGTCAAGTGCAGCCACGCCAGCACCGTTGGTCCGATCGACGAGGAGCAACGCTTCTACCTCGAGAGCCGCGGCATCCAGCCCGACATCGCCGAGCGGCTGGTCGTCCTCGGCTTCTTCGACGAGGTGTTGGCTCAACTGCCGACCGGTGGTTTCGCAGCCGAACTGCGCGAGCGGATCTCGAAGAAGCTACACAAAGCTGTCGTTCCCGGCGCCTCGACCTCCCACGACTCGACGTCCGGCGACTCGACCTCCCACGACTCGACATCCCGCCCGAGCGTTGCGGTATGAGCGTCCAGATTGTCTGTCGTCTCGACGAAATGCCGTCCGGAACGGTTCGACGGTTCGATTTCGGACGCCGCCGGATCGCGATCGTCCGCATCGGCGACGACGTGTACGGCATCGGCGACACGTGCAGCCACGCCGATGTTTCGCTCAGCGAGGGCGACGTCCTGTGCGAGACGAAGGAACTCGAATGCAGGAAGCACGGCAGTGCGTTCAGCTTGGAAACCGGTGAGGCGATGACCTTGCCAGCCACTCAGCCGGTGCCGGTTTACGCCGTGTCGGTGGTCGACGGCCAGATCGTCGTCGACATCACGGAAAGCACCCCAGCATGACCTCCCTCGTGATCACCGGTCTCCACGCTTGCATCGGCGGCAAGCGGATCCTCAACGGCATCGACCTGACGGTCTCGTCGGGCCAGGTGCATGCCGTGATGGGTCCCAACGGCGCCGGCAAGAGCACGCTCTCGGCGGTCGTGATGGGCAAGCCGGGCTACGTCGTCACCGCCGGTTCTGTGACCCTGATCGACGACGACGGCGTCGAATCCGATGTCCTGGCGATGCCCACCTGGCAGCGTGCCCAGGCCGGTCTGCACCTCGTCATGCAGTATCCGACCGAGGTGCCGGGCGTCGCTGTGATCGACATGCTGACCGAAGCATTCACCGAGCGCGGCCGCTCCACAGCCGACATCGGCGAGCTGTTGAGCAGCGAGGCGGCGAAGATCAACTTCGACGAGTCGTTCCTGGCCCGTTCGTTGAACGTCGACCTCTCCGGTGGCGAGAAGAAGCGCAACGAGACCCTGCAACTGGCGATGCTGCGTCCGAAGATCGCGATCCTCGACGAGCTCGATTCGGGTCTCGACATCGACGCGTTGCGCGATTGCTCGCGGCGGGTCGAAGCAGCGACCAACGAGGACGATCTCGGCGTGCTGGTGATCACCCACTACAGCCGCCTGCTCAAGGAACTGAAGCCGGACGTGGTGCACATCTTGGTCAAGGGACGCATCGTCGCGACCGGTGGTCCGGAGATGGTCGACGTGCTCGAGACCGACGGATACGCCACGTTCGAGAAGGAGCTGCCCGACGACGCGAGCAGCAGCCTGGACGATCTGTTCGGCACGCCTGCGGGAATAAAATGACGCTGGGCACCGCACCGACATGGACCGAGTCCGAAGGCTCGCTCAGCCGCGTCTTCCAGTTCGCCGACTTCGTCGAAGCATTCGGCTTCGTGACGCAGGTGGCGCTCCTGGCCCAACGGCACGACCATCACCCGGACATCACGATCTC
>JAYTOM010000345.1:0-4241 GCA_043747765.1 Actinomycetota bacterium | reverse complement strand
CGTCGTTGCCTGCTGTCAATTTCACGTCGACTGTGCGTTACACGCTGTCCGGTCCGGTCCCCGCCTATGAGTACGGCACCTACTACTCCAGCTACTCCGCCAGCGCAGCCGATGGCGTCGGGACTCACGGCTGGCTGTACGTGTTCCAGCGCGCCGACGGATTGAGCGCCGTCTATGACGTGTTCGGACCGACAAACGTGATGGGCGTGAGCGACGCCACGTTCCAGGCGTTCCTCAGCAGCTTCGAGGCCGCGCCGCTGCTCGGCCTCGCGGGCAACCTGCAGGCTTTCAGTTTTTTCAGGGTGACGACAGCCGTTCCGTCAGTGGCCGTCACCAGTGTGCTCGGGTTCACGCCCGCGCCGGGCTTCACCCGGTCGACCGATCCCGGCGGCGGCGCACGCGTGTCGTCGTCGGACTACGTCTTCACCGTCAAGGAACTCACCGCCCAACCAGGCGCCGACGCAGCAGTTCAGGCCGCAGAAGCCGTCCTCGGTGCCGAATACACCGGCACCACGTTCGGTTCGCTGAACGCCCGCGATCCGTACCAAGGCCTGACCCACATCGGCGTCAGCTGGAACGGCACGTACACCGCCGGCAAAGCAGTGTCAGGAGCGTTCGACATCTTCTGGGACCCGAAAACGATGAACGCGATCTCGATCAATCGTGATTGGTACACGACCGCCGACGGCAGCGAACCCGAAGTGGCCCAGGAAATGTTCATGTACGGGGGTGTCCTGGACGACATCTCGTTCGGCGTTCCCAACCCCTGAACCTCGGGCATTTCCCCGTGCCAACGAATTGAGCCTGTGCTCGCTGCGTCTGACCAGGAACGGGCTCATCGCCCGAAGTTCGCGGGTCGAGTTCAAAATGTCACCCCTGCGGCGTGACATTTCCGCCACCCGGCTCGGGGGACTTCGCGAACGCTGCGACATCGAGCAGCACCGCGGCATGACTGCGCTTGTGCAATCGGCTGTGGCACTCATGCGGGGGTGGCCTCAGACTGGGGCCACTGGATCGAATGGTGGCTCCTCGTGGCGTTTCAGGGCTGGAGCGTGCTCGACGAGCCAACCGGTGAACGTCTCGACGGATGGGTTGGGTGTGGTCGTCGCACGGATCAGCGTGTTGAACGGCTGGTCGGTACGGACGATGCCGGTGCCGACCTGACGCAGCTTGCCCTCGGCGATCAACTCGGAGACGAGATGGACCCACCCCAAGGCGATGCCTTGACCGTCGGTGGCGGCTTGGACGATCAATGAGTAGTCGTTGGAGCGAGGGCCCGGCAGTCGACGCGGGCTGGTTGCCTGGAAGTGGTGGAACCAGCGCTGCCAGTCAAAGCGGGGCCGGTAGCGCTCATCAAGGTGAAGCAATGGAGCGTTGAGCAGGTCCTCCGTCGGCGCGTCGTTCCAGAGTTCTGCCATTTGTGGTGCTGCGACCAGGATGATTTCCTCGTCGCAGAAGTGACGAGCGTTCATGCCTGGCCATGGTCCGAGGCCGAGCGGGATCCAGATGTCTGCCTGGTCCCGACCGACGGCTCGGTCGGTGTCGTTGGTGTGGCAGCGGACTTCGATGTCGGGATGTTCTCGCTTGAACCACGCGAGCCGGGGGAGCAACCACAACGATGCGAGCGACGTCGACACCGAGAGGGTCACGCTGGGGCGTTGGGCATCACGGGCTGCGTGGACCGCGCGATCGACTTGGTCGAAGCCCGGCTGGAGGTCGTCATGCAGTCGGCGGCCGACGTCGGTGAGCACGACGCCGGTCGATCGTCGCTCGAACACGCTGGTGCCGAGCGATCGCTCGAGGCGTGCAATGGCGTGACTGACTGCGGACTGGCTCACCCCGACGTCCCCGGCGGCGAGCGTGAAGCTGCCGGCGTGCGCGGCCGCGAGGAACATTCGGAGCGTGCCGTCGCTGACCAATTCATGAATGCAGGTCATGCCAGCATGATACAAACAGCGGATTTCACTGTTGAAATGGCGGACCTATGCTTCGGACATGAGTCAGATGCATGGTGAGGCGAGCGGCGCGAACGAGGTGATCGGCTTCGTCGGACTGGGCAACATGGGCGGTCCGATGTGCCGGCGGCTGATCAGCGCTGGGTTCCGAGTTCTCGCGTACGACCTCTCGTCCGAGGCCCTCGGGGCGGCAATCGGCGCTGGTGCGGAGGCGGCGTCGAGCGCGGTCGATGCTGCCGCGAGGTGCGGCGTCCTGCTCACCTCCCTGCCGCGCCCCGATCACGTGGCGAGCGTCATGGCCGGCCCGGTCGGCGCGCTGGCAGCGATGAGGTCCGGTTCGATGTGGGTCGACCTGACCACCAATCGCACGTCGTTGATCCACGAGCTCGCGGCGGCCGCCCCTGACGGCGTGTCCGTCGCGGATTCACCCGTGACCGGTGCCGTCGACGGCGCGCGACACGGCCGCCTGACGCTGTTCATCGGAGGTCGCGAGACCGACGTCGCTCGCGTCCGCCCGATCCTCGAGCACCTCGGCCGGGTGATCCACTGTGGCGAGCGAGGGACCGGCAACGCGGTCAAGCTCGTCACGAACCAGCTGTGGTTCATCCACGCAGCCGCGCTCGGCGAGGCGTTCGCTCTCGGCATGGCCAACGGTGTCGAGCTCGCCACGCTGTGGGAGGCGATCAAGCACAGCGTCGGCGATTCGTTCGTCGCTCGCCATGATGCACCGTCGATCTTCGCCGGGCACTACGACCCGTCGTTCAGTCTCGACCTGTGCGTGAAGGATCTCGGCTTGATCGCCGAGCTCGGTGTGGCCGTCGGGACGCCGCTGCCGATCACCGAGACCACCCGTGAACGCTTCGAGCAGGCTCTGAGCCGCTACGGCGGCGCTGCGGCTGAGCTTCACGTCGTTCGCCAGCTCGAGGACGACGCACACCTGTCGATGCGTCTCGACGGTGACTGGACGCCGCCGTGGGAAGCCTGATTCGAACCGACTCGACCGAAAGGACTCTCGACATGACCGACCTCGTTGAACTGCTCGACCTCGACCGATATCAACTCCACGACCCGCTCGCCCCGGGCTACGCCGACGCGGTCGCGCTGGCTCGTGCGGGTTTGCACGCCGATGGGTGTGCGGTCGTCGAGGGTCTGGTCCGACCTGCCGCAGTCAGGGTGCTCAACGACGAAATCATCGCTCGCAAGCACACGACGCACTTCTCCGCGCAGAACATCAACCCCTACTTCCACACCACCCCGGATCCGAAATACCCCGACCATCATCCGGTCAATACCTTCATCGAGCGTTCGAGCGGGTTCATTCCCGGTGATGCCTGGGACTCCTCGTGCTCGACAGACATCATCTTCCGCAGCGACGCAGTGATCCGCTTCATCGCCGACTGCCTCGAGATGCCATCGCTGCATTGCTACGCCGATCCGCTGGCCGGCCTCACCGCGAACATCTTGGAACCGGGCCAGCAGTTCAGCTGGCACTTCGACACCAACGATGTGGCCGTCACCGTGCTCGTCGACCCGGCCGACGAAGGCGGCCTGTTCGAGTACGCGCCGGCGACGCGGACCATCACTGACGAGAACTTCGACGGGATCCAGCGGATCCTCGACGGCGACTTCACCGACGTACGGACCCTCGACCTCCAGCCGGGCGACCTCCAGATCTTCCGTGGTCGCCACTCACTCCATCGCGTCGCCCGGGTCGGCGCCAGCTCCAAACCCCGCCACGCCGCCATCTTTGCCTACACCACGGAGCCGGGGGTGATTGGCCGTCTCGTGCGCACCGTGCAATTGTTCGGACGTGCCCTGCCCGCCCACGAAGCGGCCGAGCGCGAGCGCGTCCGCGCAGATTCGCTGATCGATTGAGCCGCCACTGACACGAGCCGCACCTGGTGGGCAGCCCAGGTCGAGGACATGTAGAGGCAGTATCGGTCAAGGAGCGTGTTGCGGCGGATTCCGTGTCGGGGGTGACATTTCTTATGGTTTGACGCGGGGGTGGGTGGTGCGAGTTGGGTTCAGGTTGATTGGTGGTGTCGGTCGGGATCGAAGGAGTTCGGTGAGGGCGAGGTGTGGCCCGGTGAGTGCGGCGAGTCCGATGAAGACGACTCGTGCTGTTGTTGGGGCGGCGGGTTGGATCAGTTGCCAGAGGGATGCGGTGGTGAGCAGTGTGGCTATTGTGGTCCATCCTGCTTGGCGCCAGTGTTGGCGATTGATGTCGAGGGTGAGTAGGTGGCGGGGAGCGTGCCAGAGCGCGAAGTAGAGCGCGAACGAGATGAG
>JAYTOM010000344.1:0-4500 GCA_043747765.1 Actinomycetota bacterium | reverse complement strand
TGATGATCGGTGTCGGTGATCGGGCGAGTACGTGTTGGGGTTCGTCGAGGTCGAGCAGGATTGCCGAAATCGAATAGGTGCGCATCGGACCGACGCCGTGGGTGAGCACGAGCCATCCGCGGTCGGTCTCGATCGGGGATCCGCAGTTGCCGAGTTGGAGTATCTCCCAGGGCTGTTCCGGGGTTTGGATCGTCTGGTAGGTCGGCCAGCAGCGGATGTCGTCGGAGAAGGCGATCGAGTTGCTTTCGCGGTCGGCGCGAGACAGTGCCGCATATCGTCCCAGGATTTTTCGTGGGAACAGTGCCAGCCCCTTGCCGACTGCGGCAGAGCCGGCCATGTTGGTGCTGGTGAAGGTTGCGAAGTCGACGGTGTGGAGGAGTTGCTGTCTGATGTGGGTGCCGTCGAATGCCGTGTATGTGGCGTAGTAGCTGATCGAGCCGTCGTCGTGCGCGAAGCGGACGAATCGGGCGTCTTCCATGCCGTGACTTTCGGCGGGCGTGTGCGGCCACAGGACACGTTCGGAGATGTCGGTGTGAGCGGGGAACTCGACGCAGTACGACGACTGGGCCAAGTCGCGGAGGCTGGCGATCGTTGTCGCCGTATGCCGCCGGGTCGCCGCCTGGCCAGCGAGCTCGGTGATCCGCTCGTCGAGTTCGGCATCGGTGAAAACGGGTGGCAAAAGATCCAATACGTCGGACGCGTTCTCGCTGTTGTCGTGACCGTCTACGAGTTTGGCCCTGAAGACCGATCGGTGATTTTCACCCGAGGTCGGGATGGACGCCTGCGCGAACGCCCCCGGCTCGTCGATCGTCACGTGGCCGGCGAGGCTGACCGTGCCTGTTCTGAAACCGATCGAGGAGCGGTGTCCTTCGCCGATCCCCCGAACGCTGAGGACGAACGACGCGTCGCCGTCGTCGTCGTCGGACAAGAGCACGATGGATGGGTTGCACAGCGCCGCTGCCTCGATCGCGAACTCGTGGGTGAACGAGGCGCCAAGGAGCAGAAGGAGTTCTGGGGAGATGTCGCGCCCGTCAGGTAGACGTGAGCCGATCTTGTTGGCGTGCCGGATAAAGGTCGCGTGCAGGTCGCGGTGGCGGCCAGCGAACCGCGCGTCGATGTCGGCCATCGCTTCGGTGACTGCAAGCGTGTCGAGCGCGAGGATGCGCTCAACAACGGGAGTTGCGCGAGAGTCCCCCGGGCCGGTGTCCTCAAGGCCGGGCACGAAGAATTTGGTGATCACTCGAGCACGGTCCGGGTTGATCTCGATGCCAGTGTCATTCAGGTTCACGGTCCGGTTCATGCCGCTCCCACGAGGAGTCGGGCGCGTTGCATCGTCGACACAACAGCCAGCGTTGATTCAGCACCCTGATTCAGATTGACGCCATGACGCTGCAGGCCGTCATATCCGCCACCAGATCTAGTGTCATACATCACCGCGCCAATGTCGTTGACGCCTTCGAACCAACGCGCTGCCGCCACGATGCCGTTGGTCCAGCCGGCGTCGCCGGTGACGTGGTAGGCCCGCCAACAGGCGTCAGCGATCGCAGCGACTTCGATTGCCTGCTGATCGAACTGCGGAGAACAATCCAACGGGCCGCGACCGTCCACTCCCGTGACCGAGAGGTGGTCGCCGCTAGTCTCCCGATCGAGCAACCATCCGAGCATCGCGAGACCACGATCAAGGGCCTCGTCGTCATCCAACACCGCACCCGCTGCAATGACCGCTTCGGCGAGTGCGGCATTCGCGTAGCGCAACCGGCCCTCAGGCCAGCACCACTCCCCCGCGTGGCCAAAGCCAATCAGTTCGACCGCATCTTCCAACAACAGTCGTGCAGGGACGTTGGATCCGTCTTGGGCAACCACGTCGGCTGCCCCAAGCGCCGCAAAGGCCATCGCGCGCGGCCAACGCGACCGCTGACGTACACCGATGTCGAATCCGTCCAGCGCGTCCGAACGCATCGAGCGCTCAGGGTACGCCGCTGCCGCAGCGCCGAGCGCCCACACACTGCGGCCCCAACAATCGTCGGTCCCCGCCTCATCTGTCCAGCATCCGTACCGATCCATCCGGTTCCGGCATCTGCCATCTGCATCCTGAGCCGCAAGCACGAACCGGAGAGCGAGTTGACCAAGAGCGCCGCACCGCCGGACGCCTCGCTCGCGCGTCGTGACGACGAGCAGCCGAGCGTTGTCATCGGTGCAATAACCGTGCTCCTCGCGGCGCACATCGCGTTTAGCGTGTTCGAACAGACCGCGTCCATCACTCAACCGGTCAAGGTGTTCAAAGGCATTCAGAATCTGATCACTCATATCACTCATATCGCGACCGCACGTGCCCCGTCGGAGACGCCGGCGCAGACGTCGAGGTACTGTTCTGCGATCGTTGACCAGCTCAGTGACGGGGCGAGCTGTCGGGCCTGCGCAGCCATCTCTGCAACCAGGTGATGGTCAGACGTAACCCTGCGGATCGCGTCCGCCAGCGCTTCGGTGTCGCCGTGGGGTACAACGATTCCTGCTCCGGCGGCGAGTAACTCGACGGCGTGCGGGAATGCAGTCGCGATCACCGGCCGACCAGCCGCGATGGCATCGACGAGTACTCCGGATGTCACCTGATCTCGCGAGTCGTACGGGAGCACGACGACAACGGATGACGCGACGAAGCGCATCAGCTGATCGACGCTGCGATACGTGTCGTCAAAGCGGACCAGGTCGGACACCCCGACATCGACGCAACGTTGAATGAGCGACTGTCGGTAGCGATCCCCGAACTGTGCCAGTACCTTCGGATGGGTGACCCCGGCGACCGTGTATTGCGGCCGAACGCTCATGTCGGAGAGCATTGCCAAAGCGTCGATGACATGCTCGATCCCCTTGCCCGGCCCGAGCAGACCCCAGGTCAGGAGCTGCGGACGATTCGGACTCGGGTCGACGTCCGCGGGGGATTCATCCGGTGCTGACGCACCATGCGGAATGGTCACGACCTTGCTCGGATCGATCCGATAGAGCCGGATCAGTCGCGTGTGGGCGGCTTCACTCATCACGACCAACCGATCGGCAAGCCCGGCCATGGACTCCAACAGCGACCTCTGATGCGGTGTCGGTACAAGCGGAACCGTATGCAAGGTGACGATTGACGGCGCACGAAGGCCGACCATCAATGCGATGACCTCCTCCCCATCGGCGCCGCCGTAGATGCCGTACTCGTGCTGAATGATGACGACATCAGCGCGCGACAAGGCCGCGACCGCGCCCTTCATCGATCGTGACGATCCGTTCACCAAATGGGCAACCGTGACGCCGAACGGGCCGACAGTGCAATCACCGTCATCGATCCGGACGACATCGACGACACTGCCCGAACGTCGTAGCGCCTTGACGAGGGCTGCAGCGTAGGTCGCGATTCCGCACTGCGCCGGGGGATACGTGCTCACGACTCCGATCCGGGTGCCACAACGGGCATGGCCAGAACGTGAATTTTCGGCAAGGGCATCGTCGATCATGCGCACCCGATTCGACCGGGACCGTGCCGATGCAGATCACGGGTACAACGGAAGCGATGCGTCGATTTCGGCGAATCAGAACACACACGGAACACGTCGAGCCTCCTGGGGTCCAACACGCAACCAGGGTCCGGAGCAACGCGATCAAGGGCTCAACAGCCCTTCGACCAGAGCCTAGGCCAGCCCGATGAAAATGCAGCGTTGTTCTGCCGATTGACCAATCTGCAGGAGTGGCCGCGCAGGAACGTGGACATCACGGCAAGGCGTCCATGGTGCAGCCTGTTCGAGCACGCTCGAGCGAACCACGTGGTCGACGATCGTCGTTCTGGGCCGACGCCGCGAGCGACCGCGAGAACTCGCCAGCCGGGCTGCCATGGTCGACTGATACCGGAGTACAGTTGGGCGGAGTCCTCGAGCAATGCTCTCGAGGTCGTCGAAACCCGTCGCAGCCCTGCGATGGACCCGTCAGCGTTGCTCCGGTCCTTGGTGGCGCACTCCCAGGGCAGGAGTCCCACCGTGACCGTATTGATCTCGGTTCTTACGGTTGTTGCAGTGCTCGCACTGATCGGCCTGTTGATGTCGTTTCGCATCGTCCAGCAATACGAGGAAGGAGTCCTGTTCCGTCTCGGCCGAGTTGTCGGCGTGAAAGCCCGGCCTCGCAGTCATTATTCCGGTGGTCGACGTGCTCCGCCGGATCTCGCTGCGGATCGTGACGATGCCGATCCAGTCACAGGGGATCATCACCCTCGACAACGTCAGCGTCGACGTGTCTGCCGTTGCCTATTACAAGGTGGTCGATGCAACGAAGTCGGTCGTCGCGATCGAGAACGTCGTAGCGGCGATCGACCAGATCGCGCAGACGACACTGCGCAAGGTCGTTGGCCAGCACACCCTGGACGAAACGCTCTCCGAGACCGACCGGATCAACGTCAACATCCGCGAGATCCTCGACGTCGCGACCGAGGACTGGGGTGTCGTCGTCACACTCGTCGAGCTGAAGGAC
>JAYTOM010000343.1:0-9272 GCA_043747765.1 Actinomycetota bacterium | reverse complement strand
GTCACCATGCTCGAACGGTTGCCATAGGCCGAACCGGTTACCGTTGAGAGCATGAGCGCCACGACCAACAGCGTGCTGTATCCGGGCAGCTTCGATCCGATCCATCTCGGTCATCTCGATGTCATCGAGCAAGCCGCCGAGCTTTTCGGCAATGTCGTGGTGGTCGCGATGTACAACCCTTCGAAGCCGAGCGGGCTTTTCACCATCGCCGAACGGATCGCGATGATCGAGAACAGTGTCGGTGGGATCGACGGTGTCAGGGTCGAGCAGAGCACCGGTCTGGCGATCGATGCGGCCAAGCATTTCGGTGTCGATTTCATCGTCAAGGGGCTGCGCAATGCGGGTGATTTCGAGATCGAACAGCAGATGGCTCATATGAACCATTCGGTCTCCGGTGTGCGCACCGTCTACGTCGCCTGTCGACCCGACCGCGTGTTTCTGAGCAGTCGCTTCATTCGCGAGATTGCACAGTACGGTGGAGATGTTTCGCATCTGGTACCGGCCGCAGTTGCCGCGGGGCTTGCCAAAACTTTCCCGAACACGTCCCATAGGGCCACATCATGAGCTACGACGACAAATACGACGACAACATCCCGACCAACCTGAGCGACACGTTCGGTGACACGTTCGACGACATCCCCGACGACACCGATTCGTACTCGCGAGTCGGTCAGGTCGGCGATGCCGAAACGCTCGTCCGGCGTGCCGCCGACATCATCGCGACGGCACCGACGATGCCGCTCTCGTCGTCGCCGCGGATCGATCGCGACGAGATCAACGACCTGCTCGAGTCGGCGCTCGAGCGTCTCCCCGATGAGCTTCGCCAGGCTCGTTGGATGCTCAAAGAGCGCAGCGAGTTCGTCGCCAAGACCCGCCGTGAAGCCGACGAACTCCTCGAAGCAGCACGGGTCCAGGCGGAGCGGATGGTGCAACGCACCGAGGTCGTCCGCGCCGCCGAACAGCGCGCTCGCCAGATCATCGAGGCAGCCGAGGCCGACTCCCGGCGATTGCGCCACGAGACAGAGGACTTCCTCGATCAGCGCCTCGGGAGCTTCGAGATCTTGCTCGACAAGCTGGGCAAGACCGTCCACGCCGGCAGGTCGCGGCTGTCCATCGGTGCGCACAGAGCACAACAGCCGCATGACGAAGAAGACCCCACGAAAGGGTTCTTCGACCAGGAACGCCAGTGACATACCGAGCAGCGCCGTCCCGAGTCCTCCTCGTCAACGCCTCCGAACTCCTCCGGCGGCCTGGGGCCGAAAGAACGATCGACCTCCAACTGACCACCGCCGAACTGGGTCTCGCCGCCCAGCGTTTCCATCCCGACGATCTCGTTTCGGTCGACCTTCGGCTGGAGAGCCTGACTGACGGGATCGTGGTGCTCGGCAGCATCGATGTGCCATGGCACGGCAACTGCCGGCGGTGTCTGCGTGAGCTGAGCGAACACGCCCGATCCGATGTCGACGAGCTGTATCAGGTGGTCGTCACCAACCCGGATGCGTTCGAGATCGTCGGTGATCAGCTCGACCTGATGCCAATGGTGCGCGAGTTGGCGTTGCTCGATGCTCCCGAGTCACCGCTGTGTCGTGCGGACTGCGGCGGCTTGTGCCCCACCTGCGGTATTAATCTTGACGAGGCGACCTGCAGCTGCGAGGCACCAGCGCAGTCATCGCCGTGGGACGTGTTGGACCGCCTCAAAGCCCAGTTCGACGACAACTGATCGACCTGGCCGCTCGGCTGGCGCAAATATCGTTGTTGGCCGCTACGATTCAGCAGTCGTTTCGCCCAGTGGGTTGTTCCAACCCGCTCGCAGTGTGGAGTCCTACGGTGGCCGTTCCAAAGAAGAAGAAGTCGAAGATGAAGACCCACAGCCACCGCGCTGGTTCGTGGCGTCTCAGCGCCCCGGCCCGTAGCGTGTGCCCCCGTTGTGCCGCAGCCAAGCTGCCGCACACCGTGTGTCACACATGTGGCTGGTACAAGAACCGGGCAGTGGTCGACGTCGGCTGACGCCGATGCTGGCGATACCGGACATGTTGCCCATCGCGGTCGACGCCATGGGCGGCGACAAGGCTCCGAGTGAGATCGTTGCTGGCGCGCTGCAGGCTGCGGCCCTCGGCATTGCGATCGTTCTCGTCGGTCCAGCCGGGCTCGAGGGTCGTGGTCACCTCGACCTGATCGAGGCGAGCGAGGTCATCGCAATGGACGACGACCCGGCCAACGGCGTGCGTCGGAAGAAGGACTCGTCGCTGGTCCGCGCCGCTGAGGCGGTCCGCGACGGCAGGGCGAGCGCGATGATCTCAGCCGGCAACACTGGTGCGACCATGGCCTCGGCGCTGTTGCGGATGGGTCGGATCAAGGGTGTCAATCGCCCCGCGATCGCGACGATGATTCCGGTCCCCGGCTCGACGCCGACGGTCATGCTGGACTCGGGTGCCAACGCCGAAGTGCAGGCGGAATGGCTGGTGCAGTTCGCCCAGATGGGTTCCGTCTACGCCACGCACCGGTTCGGCATCGACAATCCCAAGGTCGGACTCCTGTCGATCGGCGAGGAGCCGGGCAAGGGAGACCTCCTGCGCAAACAGGTCTTCCCGCTGCTCGAGACCGCGACGGGTATCAACTTCATCGGCAACGTCGAAGGTCGCGATCTGATGACCGATCACGTCGACGTGGTGGTGACCGACGGATTCACCGGCAACGTGGTCCTGAAGACCCTCGAGGGGGCGCTGCGCGGTGTCATCACTGCGCTGTTCGACGCACTGGGCAGCGATCCGGCCAACAAGCCTCACGCCGACGCGCTGATGCCAGCCTTCTTGTCGTTGTACGAGACATTCGACCCAGAGACCTACGGTGGGGCGATCCTGCTCGGCGTCGATGGTGTGTGCATCATCTCGCACGGGTCGGCCTCGGCCAAGGCGATGGTCAATGGCATCAAGATCGCCAAGGAAATGGTCGAATCGGGCATGGTCGAGCAAATCCGCGCCGCCATCGCCGCCAACGCCTAGGCTCGGAGGGCTGATTCGGGCGCGCAATCCAGCGTGCCCCATGGTCGAGGGAGCCCACAGACGTGCCCGCCGAAACTGATACACCACTCGATCGCAAGGCCGTGTTCGCCATCGTGCGTGACAACCTTGCCGAGATCCTCGAACGCGAGCCGGGCACCATCTCCGAAGGTCAGTCGTTCAGCGACGACCTCGAAGCCGATTCCCTGGCGCTGATCGAACTCGTCGAAGCGCTCGAAGAGGACCTCGCCGAGCGCTCGATCGAGCTGCGAATCGAGGACGAGGACCTCGAGGATCTCAAGACCGTTCGGGATGCCGTCGACTACGTGTACGCCCGCGTGCTCGAGGCGTGAACCTTGCCGGCCATGTGCCGACTGCGACAACACCGTCGCGTTCTGCGTTCACTGAACCCGATCTCGACGGGTTGAGCGAACGGCTCGGCCACACGTTCCTCGATCGTGGTTTGCTGCGCCGGGCGCTGGCCCATCGCTCGTGGTGCGCCGAGGTCGGTGGCAACCAGGCGTCGAACGAGCGGCTCGAGTTCCTGGGCGACGCCGTGCTCGGTTGGATCGTGGCCGATCTGGCGTTCACTCGATTCGCCGATCTCCCGGAGGGCAAGCTCACCGATCTGCGCAAGAGCGTTGTCAACGCATCGGCGTTGGCCGAGACGGCGCTGGCGCTCGATATCGGTTCCAGCCTGATGCTCGGCCGCGGCGAAGACGCAGCCGGGGGCAGGTTGAAACCGTCGATCCTCAGTGACGCATTCGAAGCGGTGCTCGGGGCGATCTATATCGACTCAGGAACCGAAGCTGCGTACGCCTTCGTGGAACGGGTCATCGGCGAACGTCTTCTGCAGGCCGTGTTGCAACTCGACCGGCTGGACTTCAAGACGATGTTGCAGGAGATCGCCGTGCGACGCTTCGATGCTGCGCCGGTGTACGTGCTCAGCGAGAACGGCCCTGACCACGCCAAGAACTTCTTTGCAACAGTACTGATCGCCGGTCAGACGTTCGGTCGCGGTGAAGGTCGATCGAAGAAGATCGCCGAGCAGGCGGCCGCCGGAGAAGCGTGCATGACGCTACAGCGCGATGCATCTGCCACGCCCGATGCCTGAATTGCCGGAGGTGGAAACGGTCCGGCGCGGCCTGCAGCAACGATTCGTCGGACGACGGATCGAACGAGTCGAGGTCGGCCGCGAGCGTACCGTCCGACGGACATCGCGACAGGCGTTGATCGACGGACTGACCGGGGCGACGCCTCTGAGCGCGCAACGACGTGGTAAGTACCTGATCGTCCCGCTCGACACGGGCGACTCGATGATGATCCATCTGCGGATGAGCGGACGCGTGCTCATCGAGCCTGCCGACCGTGAACGCCTGGCCCACACCCACGTCGTGCTCGATCTGGCAGGTCCCGGTCACGAGCAACTCCGCTTCATCGATCCGCGCACGTTCGGCGAGGTCGTGGTCTACGACCCGGACAACACCGCAATCGAGATGCCGGAATTGGACCGACTCGGCGTCGACCCCATCGCCGATGGGCTCGAACGACGGCAGTTGGCCGACGTGCTCGGCAGTCGCTCGCGGCAGATGAAGGCGTTGCTGCTCGATCAGAGCATCATCGCCGGTATCGGCAACATCTATGCTGACGAGATCCTGCATCGGGCGCGAATCCGCCACGACCGGCTCAGCAACTCGCTGAAGCCAGCCGAGATCACCCGACTCCACGCAGCGATCGGCGACATCCTCGCTGCCGCTATCGAGGCAGGGGGGTCGACGCTGAAGGACACCCAGTACGTGGACATCGGCGGCGAGGGCGGCTGGTTCCAGGTCTCTCACCGCGTGTACGACCGAGGTGGGCAGCTCTGCCTGACCTGCGGCAAAGCGCGAATCCAACAGGTGGTGTGCGGCGGACGCACCACATCGTTCTGCCCGCGCTGCCAAAGGTGACGCCGACTGCCCACTAGCCTCGGACCGTTGTGTTTCTCAAAGCTCTGACCCTCAAAGGCTTCAAGTCGTTCGCCGACACCACCGTGATGCAGCTCGAGCCGGGCGTCACCGTGGTCGTCGGTCCCAATGGATCCGGAAAATCGAACGTCGTCGACGCCATCGCGTGGGTTCTTGGCGCGCAGGCGCCGAGCGCTGTCCGCAGCCAGAAGATGGACGACGTGATCTTCGCCGGCACGATGAAACGTCCGGCGCTCGGACGGGCCGAGGTGATGCTCACCCTCGACAACGCTTCGGGTCTGCTCCCGATCGAGTTCAGCGAAGTCACCATCAGCCGAATCCTGTTCCGTACCGGCGAGAGCGAATACGCGATCAACGGCGTCGGCTGCCGGCTGCTCGACGTGCAGGAGCTGCTCGCCGATGCCGGTGTCGGTCGCCAGCAACATGTCATCGTCAGCCAAGGTCAGATCGACGCCGTGCTCAACGCTCGTCCAGAGGATCGCCGGGCGATCATCGAAGAAGCTGCGGGAGTGCTGCGCTTCCGGCGTCGCAAGGAGAAGGCCGAGCGACGGCTGGAGGCCACCGAGGCCAGCCTGATGCGCGTCCAGGATCTGCTGCGCGAGGTCCGCCGACAGCTGCGGCCTCTCGAACGTCAGGCTGAAGCGGCGCGCCGACATGGCGACCTTGTCACCGAGCTGCAGGGTTTGAAGGTGTTCGTCGCTGGTCGTGAGATCTCGTCGCTGCGGACGCGTCTGACGGCGCTGGCCGGCGACAAGATCGGCAGTAGCCACGCGGAGCACGACCTTCGCACCGAACTGGGCCGCCTTGACACAGAAGTGCTCGATGCCGAAGCCGAGCTGACGGCTCGCGGAGACACCGACATCAGCGATGAATTGGTGCGGGTGGAGCAACTGCGCGAGCGAGCGCGCGGCCTGGCGGCGGTGCTCGTCGAACGTCGGCGGTCGATGGAACGCGATCGCGGCCAGCTGATGGACGCGGGTGTGGTCGCCAATCTCGAGAACGACGCCGCTCGATTCGCGACCGAACTCGGGGCGGTTACCGACGAACTGTCGACCCTCGTCCCTGAGGCCGAGCAGCTTGTCGAGGAAGAGCTGACATTCCAGTCCGAGCGCGGTCAGCTGATGACGGTGATCCAAGGCGTGTCGTCGGGGTCCAACGCAGCGAGCGCTGCCGCCGAGGTCCGCGGTGAGTTGCGTTCGCTCCGCGCCGGGCTCGAGCGTGGCGAGGCAGAATTGCGTCGTCAGATGGGACGGCGGGACAACCTTCGACAGCGGATCGAGCGGTTGGAGGCCGACGCAGCCAGGTTCAAGGGCGAGTGTGAGCAGTCGCAGAGCGCCGAAGAGCCATTGGTGACCGAGGTCGAGTTGGCCGAGACCCGTCGACTCGTGGCGGTTGCAGCCGCCGATTCGGCAACTGCGCTGCGTCAATCTGCGTCCGAAGAACTGTCTCGGTGGCGGGCCAGATCCGATGCTCTGCAGATGGCCATGGACAGCGCCCGGGCTCGCGCCGGCGCCGAGCGTCTGGCCAACCTCGACGGCGTGGTCGGCACATTGCTGGAGCTCGTCGAGATCGATCCGGGATGGGAGTCCGCAGCCGAAGCAGCGATGGGTGAGGCGCTGGTGGCTGTGGTGTTCGCCGATCCGAAGGCGGCGAGAAGCGCATTGGAGTCGCTGCGTACTGCCAAGACGGCTGGCGCGGTCATTGCCCTTGGCGCACCGTCGACCACATCGGCGACACCGCCCGTCGGAGAACCGGTTCGCGCCCATGTACGTGCCCATGCCAGCGGCAGCCGAGTCGAGATCGAGGCGATCGAGGCGCTGCTGGACAACCTGCTCGGCGGAGCGGTGCTCGTGCGCGAGATGTCTGATGCAGTCGATGCTGCTTTGATCCACCCGACGGCAACGGTTGTGACCGAGCACGGCGACCGTTTCGGGCGAGCTGGCTGGCGAGTCGGCACTGCCGGCGGAGGAGCGACTGCAGCCGCGCTCGAAGAAGCGGTCAGTCGCGCTACTCATGCTGCCGCAGAGTTCGATCGCAGCAACGCCGCGCTGAATTCGGCGAAGGCAGAGCTGCAATCCGCGCAGCAGCACGAGAACGATCTGACGCGACGACTCGACGCCAACGACGCCAAGTTCGCAGCCGCGACGGAAGCGTTGGTGCGGGTCCAGAGTGATCGACGCGAGTCATTGACCGAAGTCGAGTCCGTCGAGCGCGCTGTTGCCGAGGCAACTGAACGGGTCGAACGAGAAGGAAGTCGGATCGCCGAACTGGAATCTCTCGTTCCAGCTCTCGAAGCCGACGAGCAGGCCGAAGAGGCTGCGGCCCGCGCCCGTGGTGAAGCGCGTGCCCGGATCGAGGGCCGGGCCGCACTGCTCGCGTCACGTCGCAAGGATCTCGAAGTGAGGAACGCCGGCCTGCAGGAGAGGCAGCGCTTCCTCGAACGGCGGATCGAGGAGACGAATCGCCGCCTCGAGGCCGACGTCGTTGCTCGTGCCGAGGCATCCGAGCGACGCCAGGCGATCGAGCGCAGCCTTGTGGCTGCCGGACGGTTGAGCGACGTGGTGGAGACGCATCGGCAATCGATCGAGGCCCGACTGGCTGAACTGCACGAGCAACGACGCCGTCAGAGCGAGGCGGTGCGGGCGCTCGTGGCCCGACTCGACGAGACGCGTCGGGCGCGCACCTCGGTCGAGAAGCAGCTCGACGAGACTCGTGAGCGGGCACGACGGGTCGAGGTGGAAGAGGCCGAGGCGCGGATGCGGCTCGAAGCTGCTGTCGAAACTCTCCGCCGTGACCTGGAGATGGAACCCGAGGCAGCCGAGGTGGCCGAAATGCCGACGCTGCCGGAAGGCGTGAACCCCGCAGCGCGAGTGCGCGACCTCGAGCGAGAGCTGCGACTCCTGGGTCCGATCAATCCACTTGCCCTGGAAGAGTTCAACGAGTTGCAGGAACGGCACACGTTCCTCGAGGAACAACTCGAGGACGTCCGCAACACACGGCGCGAGCTGTCGAGAGTGATCAAAGCAGTCGACATGGAGATCCAAACCGTCTTCGCTGCCGCCTTTGCGGACGTGTCGATCAACTTCCAGAGCCTGTTCGCAATGCTGTTTCCGGGCGGCGTCGGGCGACTCGTGCTGACCAACCCGGATGACCTGCTGAACACCGGAATCGAGGTCGAGGCCAAGCCGAGTGGTAAGAACGTCAAGAAGCTCTCCCTGCTGTCCGGCGGCGAGCGTTCGCTGACCGCACTCGCGTACTTGTTCGCGGTTTTCCGCAGCCGTCCGTCACCGTTCTACGTGATGGACGAGGTCGAGGCTGCGCTCGACGACGTCAACCTGCATCGTTTCCTCGCACTCATCGCCGAGTTCCGTCGAGACGCGCAGCTGATCGTCGTCAGCCACCAGAAGCGGACCATGGAGGCCGGCGACAGTCTGCTCGGCGTGAGCATGCAGCCCGGTGGCTCGTCGAAGGTCGTGACAGAGCGCCAGAGTTCCAACGTCTGACGCTCGTCGCGTCACTGCGCCGGCGTAACGACTATCGTCCTCGCGATCGTGAGTGAAACTGTTGCGAGGACAATCGATCCGTACGCGGCATCGCGCCCGTCGCCGGCCATCCAACTCGTGAGGCTGCGCAAGACATTCGAATCGTCGGGTCGTGACGTCATCGCGGTCGACGATGTCGACCTCGAGATCGGCGAGGGCGAGTTCTTCTCGCTGCTCGGACCGTCGGGTTCGGGCAAGACCACGGTGTTGCGGATGATCGCCGGTTTCGAGATGCCGACCGCCGGTGCGGTGCTGTTGCAGGGCCGCGACGTCACCCGGGCCGCTCCCTACGACCGCGACGTGAACACTGTGTTCCAGGACTACGCACTGTTCCCGCACCTGTCTGTCCAGAAGAACGTCGAATACGGACTGAAGGTGAAGGGCGTTGCCAAGGCCGAACGGAGGCGACGCGCCGGCGAGATGCTCGAGGCCGTTCGGCTCGACGGTTTCGGATCTCGCAAGCCGACCGAGATGTCGGGAGGCCAACGCCAACGCGTCGCATTGGCTCGCGCACTCGTCAACGGGCCAAAGGTGCTGTTGCTCGACGAGCCCCTCGGTGCCCTCGACCTCAAACTGCGCGAGGAGATGCAGATCGAGTTGAAGGGCATCCAGCACGATGTCGGCATCACGTTCGTGTTCGTGACCCACGATCAGGGCGAGGCGTTGAGCATGAGCAGTCGCGTCGCCGTGTTCAACAACGGCCGGATCGAGCAGGTCGGTTCGCCACGTGACATCTACGAACGACCGACCACAGCGTTCGTTGC
>JAYTOM010000342.1:0-1612 GCA_043747765.1 Actinomycetota bacterium | reverse complement strand
GCGTCGAGCAAAGCAGCGGTGTCACGGACACTGCGTGAAACACAGTGCTGCACACCGAGGCCGCTCTCGTCGACCAGCGGACCCATGGTGATACGGCCCTGACTCGGTTTGAGCCCGACGAGCCCGCATGCCGACGCTGGGATACGGATCGAGCCGCCACCATCGCTGGCGTGGGCGATCGGCACGAGCCCGGCAGCGACGGCCGCGCCGGACCCGCCGCTCGAGCCTCCTGGCGAGCGATCGAGTGCCCACGGGTTGTGTGTCGGGCCGAAGTGCACGGGTTCGGTCGTCGGAACGCTTCCCATTTCCGGGCTGTTCGTCCGCCCGAGCGTCACGAGACCGGCTCGGCGATATCGGGAGACGAGTGTCGAATCCGATGGGGCAACCCAACGGGACTCGAGGAGTGCGCGGTTGCCGTTCGTCATCGGCGTGCCGGCCATCGGCGCGTACAGATCCTTGAGCAGGAACGGGACACCGCGGAACGGTCCGTCCGGCAGTTCGCCGGCCGCCCACTCGCGTGAGCGCTCGAACCAGCGCAGCACGACTGCGTTCAAGGCAGGGTCGATGGCTTCGATCCGTTCGATGGCCGCTTCGGTGAGTTCGCTCGCTGTCACCTCGCCAGAACGGACGAGATCGGCCTGCGAGGTGGCGTCGAGCCAGCGGGTGTCATCAGCGAATGAGCTCATCTCCGTATCTGTAGCACTCCCAGAGTGAGCCAGACGAGCGGCGATAGCGTTGCGCAACGCATGTCCGATATGGAAGCAGAGCTCGACGCCGTCGATGCCGGTCGACACGCCGTCGAATCGGATCGCACCCCGGCACCGATGACAGCGCCGATCCCCGTGCCGTCGTTGCGTCAGATCTGGTCGATTCCGAGCGTCAGGGCATTGATGCTCGTGCAGCTCTTCTGGAGCATCGGGGCGATGGCGCAGTTCACGGCGCTCGGCAAGTTCGTCATCGACGTGACCAACCGCAACCTCAACCTGGCGTTCCTCGGGCTCGCCGAATTCGTACCAACAGCGGTGCTCGTGCTCGTCTCCGGAACGGTCGTCGACCGATTCGACCGCCGCAAGGTCGCCGGTATCGGCATGGTCGGTGAAGTGCTCTGTGCGATGGCACTGTTCCTCTATATCCGCACGGGACCGACGGCGATGTGGCCGATCTTCGTGATCGTCGCCGGTGTCGGGACCACCCGTGCATTCGTGTCGCCGGCAACGCGGTCGATGAAGCCGCTCGTCGCCAAGCCGAACGAGTTCAGCAGGGTGGCGGCATTGTTCTCGATCTCGTGGCAGTCGGCTGCGATCTTCGGGCCTGCCGCTGCGGGGTTCCTGTACGCAGCTCACCGAGCCCTGCCGTTCGCCGTCACGATGACTCTGTATTCGCTGTCGATCGTTTCCCTGTTCTTCGTCCGCTTCCGGATACCTCAGCGGCGCAGCACCGACGACAACCAGAAGGTGTCGGTCAGTCACGCCCTCCAAGGGCTCAAGTTCATCCGTCGCAGCCCCGTGCTGCTTGGGGCGATCAGCCTCGATCTGATGGCGGTGCTCTTCGGCGGTGCTGTCGCTCTGCTGCCGTCGATCGCCAAGAACCAACTGCATGTCGGTGACATTGC
>JAYTOM010000341.1:0-7521 GCA_043747765.1 Actinomycetota bacterium | reverse complement strand
AAACAGCTCGCCAACGACTTGTTCAGCAATCACGTTTTCGCGTTCGAAGTGACGTCCGTGCTGCTCGTCATTGCCGTTGTCGGCACGGTTCTGCTCGCCCGTCGACCTGGCAAGAGCGGACCGGTCGACACGTCGGCGAGGGTCCACGACGATGCCGTCGGGGCGGAAACAGTGAAAGCGAAATGATGCTCGCCACGGTCACCCCGACAACAACCTGGTATCTGATCCTCGCCGCGCTGCTGTTCTCGATCGGCGCGGTCGGCGTGCTGGTCCGCCGGAACCCACTCGTGCTGTTCATGTGTGTGGAACTGATGCTCAACGCAGTCAACCTCACCTTCGTCGCGATGGCCAAGAAGCTCGGGGACATCGGCGGCCAGACCACCGTCTTCTTCGTCCTCGTCGTGGCCGCTGCCGAAGTCGTCGTCGGCCTCGGCATCATCGTGTCGATCCTGCGCAAGCGACCGGGCGCGACCGTGGACGACCTCGCTGAATTGAAGGGCTGACCCCACCGTGCTCGATGTCGTCTGGCTCATCCCTGCCCTGCCGCTGGCCGGGTTCCTGATCATCCTCGTCCTCGGCCGCCGTCTCGGTGAGCCGAAGGCCGGCTACCTCGCGACGGCGATGGCCGGCGCGGCGTTCGTCGTCACCGTCGGCGTCTTCTTCGATCTGATGTCGAAGACCGCCGAGCAGCGTCATCACATCAAGACCCTGTTCACCTGGCTCCCGGTCGGCGGCTTGAAAGTCGACCTCGCGTTCCTGGTCGACCCTCTGTCGATCACGATGGCACTGTTCGTCACGGGCATCGGCACGCTGATCCACGTGTACTCCATCGGGTACATGCACGGTGATCCGAAGTTCAGCAAGTTCTTCCTGTATCTGAACCTGTTCGTGTTCAGCATGTTGATGCTCGTCCTCGGCGAGAACCTGCTCGTCACGTTCCTCGGCTGGGAAGGCGTCGGTACCTGCTCGTACTTGCTGATCAGCTTCTGGCACACGCGTGAGTCCGCAGCAACGGCCGGCAAGAAGGCGTTCATCACCAACCGGGTCGGCGACTTCGGGTTCATGATCGCGATGTTCGTCTCGTTCAAGTTCATCGGGTCGCTCAGCTATGACACGATCAACCACGCGGCTTCGGCCAAGACCATCACGGGCACCGTCGCCACCGTCATCGTGCTGATGTTGTTCGTCGGTGCCTGCGGCAAGAGTGCGCAGATTCCTCTGTTCGTCTGGCTGCCCGATGCCATGGCCGGCCCGACACCCGTCTCTGCGCTGATCCACGCTGCGACAATGGTGACCAGCGGTGTCTTCCTGCTCACCCGGATCAGCCCGCTGATCGGCTACGCCACTCCATGGGCCTCCACCCTGATCGCCATCATCGGCGTTGCCACCGCCCTGTTCGCCGCCACGGTTGCGGTCTCGCAGAACGACATCAAGAAGGTCCTCGCCTACTCGACGATCAGCCAACTCGGCTACATGTTCCTCGCCATTGGTTCGCACGCCTACGTGGCGGCCATCTTCCACATGGTCACCCATGCCTTCTTCAAGGCCTTGCTGTTCCTCGGCTCCGGTTCGGTGATCCACGGGATGAGCGACGAGCAGGACATGCGTTACATGGGCGCGCTCCGAAAACTCATGCCGATCACCGCTGCGACGTTCATCGTCGGCTGGTTGGCGATCGCCGGTGTGCCACCGTTCTCCGGGTTCTGGAGCAAGGACGAGATCCTGTTGTATGCGTTCGACAAGAGCCCCATCCTGTGGGCGCTCGGGCTCGCCGCCGCATTGCTCACCGCGTACTACATGACCCGGCAGGTGATCATGGTCTTCTACGGCAAAGCGCGTTGGAACGACGACCGCCCGCCGACCGGTGTCGCCGGCGAGGAGCCAGTTGCTCAGCACCACGACATGCATCCGCACGAGAGCCCGTGGTTGATGACCTTGCCGCTCGTCGTCCTTGCCGGCTTGGCCATCGTCGCAGGGGGTCTGAACCTGCCTTTCAACCACACGACGGAGAAGCTGTCGAGCTGGTTGGCGCCGGTCGTCGATGTCGGTGAACGGAGTCTGAAGAGTGGTACCAGCGACATCAAGTGGTTACTGGCCGGAATCGCCACGCTCGGCGCGTTGCTCGGCATCGGCACCGCGATGGCGGTCTACTCCAAGCACAAGCTCAAGGCGGTCGAGCCGAAGATCCTGGCGAATGCCTGGTACTTCGACAGGGGCATCACCGACTTCATGGGTGGACCGGGTCGCGACAGCTTCGAAGGTGTTGCCTGGTTCGACGCGAACATCATCGACGGTGCCGTCAACGGAACCGGACGAGGTGTACAGAGTCTCGCCGGAATCATCCGCAAGGGTCAGAACGGACTCGTCCGTACCTACGCAGCATTGATCGGGGTGGGCGTCGTCCTGCTCCTTGCCTGGTTCTTCGTCAGGGGCGTCGTCAGATGAGCGGTGCTCTCGCAGAAACCCAATTGATCGGCGGGCACTTCCCGGTACTCACCGCACTCGTCGTCGTGCCGGCCATCGGCTCGGTCATCATCGCCATCATCACCAAGCGCCGCCCTGAGTTCGTCAAGCTGACGGCCGTCCTGTTCACGGTCTTCACGGCTGCGATCAGCGTCTGGATGCTCGCCTCGTTCAAGAGTGGTGAAGCCGGCTTCCAGTTCACGACCAAGCACACGTGGATCTCGTCGTGGGGAATCAGCTGGCACCTCGGGGTCGACGGCATCTCCTTGTTCCTCGTGGTTCTCACGGCGTTGATCTTCCCGCTGGCGATCATCGGTGTGAACCCGCATCACGACGAGAAGCCGTACCTGGCCTGGATGCTGATGCTGGAAGCTGGTGTGCTGGGCAGCTTCCTCAGTCTCGACCTTTTCGTGTTCTTCGTGTTCTTCGAAATCGTCCTGGTTCCGATGTACTTCCTGATCGGCGGCTGGGGCTACGAGAAGCGGGTCTACGCAGCCACCAAGTTCTTCATCTTCACGATGTTCGGTTCTGCGTTCCTGCTCGTCGGCATCGTCGCGACGGTGTTCATCGCCAGGGGCCATACGGGGCACATCACGTTCGACCTCGTCGAGTTGGCTGACAAAGGTGGCTTCGTAGCATCGACCGGAAGGTGGTTGTTCTTCGCCTTTGCGATCGCCTTTGCTGTGAAGGTCCCGATCTTTCCACTGCACACCTGGCTGCCGGACGCGCACACCCAGTCCCCGACAGCGGGGTCGGTCGTCCTGGCCGCTGTGATGTTGAAGCTCGGAACCTACGGCTTCTTGCGCTTCGGCATCTACCTGTTCCCGCAGGCCGCGCGTAACAGCCGAGCCATCTTCCTCACTCTGGCCGTGATCGGCATTCTCTACGGCGCGATCGCGGCCACGATGCAGAAGGATCTCAAACGCCTGGTCGCGTATTCGTCGGTCGCTCACCTTGGTTTCATCATCCTCGGCACCTTCGCGTTCACGTCGCAGTCGGTCAGTGGTGGCGTGTTGCAGATGATCAACCATGGCGTGTCCACCGGCGCGCTGTTCCTGCTCGTCGGAATGATCTACGAACGACGCCACACTCGACAGATTTCAGAGTTGAAGGGGTTGCAGAAGGTTGCCCCGATCTTTGCCGGCGTGTTCACACTCGTGATGCTGTCGTCGATCGGGGTACCGGGTTTGAACGGCTTCGTCGGCGAGTTCCTGATCCTGATCGGCTCGTTCATCACCGCTCGTTGGTGGACTGTCGTCGCGACCTCCGGCGTGATCCTCGCCGCCCTGTATCTGCTCTGGGCGTATCAGCGTGTGTTCCATGGCGAGCCCGACGAAGACAACAAGACGTTCGCCGAGCTCCACCTCAAAGAGGGCCTGGTGCTGTTGCCGTTCCTCGCCGCGATCATCTTCGTTGGCGTCTACCCGAAGCCTCTGCTCGACCGGATCGAGCCGAGCGTGCGCACCCTGATCACCCAGGGTGGCTACCACGACGCTGGTGCCGGCACTGCTGACGGAGGTCAGCCGTGACCCTCGCCGCAACCAATTTCATCGGCCCGTCGATCGACTGGTTCGCGATCACGCCGCTGCTCGTGCTGCTCGGTGGTGGGCTGTTCCTGCTCGTCGGTGCGTCGTTGACTCCGATCTGGCCGAAGCGCACCTACGCGTATACGACGGTCGCAATCGCCATCGGTGCGCTGGTGATGACGTTCATCCAGTGGCACGACCTCAGCCGTTCGGCTCCTCGCTTCCTGATCGGCAGCGCGTTGTCGTGGGACGCGTTCTCGATGTTCGGCACCATCATCATCCTCGTCTCGGTTGCGCTCACGGCATTGATCGCCGACGACTACCTTCGTCGTGAAGGCATGGACGGGCCCGAGGTCTACGGGCTGATCCTGATGGCGGCGGTCGGCGCAATCGTGATGGTCATGGCCAACGACCTGATCGTGCTGTTCCTCGGTCTGGAGACGATGTCGATCGCCTTCTATGTGCTCGCTGCAAGTCACCGTAAGCGGATCGAGAGCCAAGAGAGCGGCATCAAGTACTTCGTGCTCGGCGGGTTCTCCTCGGCGTTCTTCCTGTACGGCATCGCGCTCATCTATGGCAGCACCGGGTCGACCAACTTCTCGGCCATCGTCGCGTCGTTCGACCGGATCCCCAAAGCGCGCAACGACGTCATCGTCCTGGTCGGAATCGCTCTCCTGCTCGTCGGCCTTTTGTTCAAGGTGGCTGCTGCCCCGTTCCACGTCTGGACGCCCGACGTCTACGAGGGCGCCCCGACGCCGGTCACAGCGGTTTTCGCATCGATCGGCAAGGCGGCGGCGTTCGCGGCGATGTTGCGGGTCCTCGTCGTGGCACTCCCCAATTGGAAAGACGACTGGCAGCCCGTCATCTGGACCATCGCCGTGATCACGCTGGTCGTCGGCGCCGTCTCGGCCACCGTCCAGACCAACGTCAAGCGGATGCTCGCGTACTCATCGATCAACCACGCCGGTTTCATCCTGATCGGCGTCGAGGCCGCAGGCCACGCTGGTGGCTCACGGGGTCGTGGCGTCCCCGCCTCGATGCTGTACCTGCTGCTGTACTCGGTGCTGGTCTGCGGCACGTTCGCCGTTGTCAGCCTCGTCAGCCGCACAGGCGACAGCGCGACGGACCTCGGCTCGTTCCGTGGCCTGTCGAAGAAGAAACCCGGTCTGGCGATCGCCTTTACCATCTTCATCCTCGCCCAGGCCGGCGTGCCCTTGACGTCTGGCTTCACGGCCAAGTTCGGCGTGATCCAGGCCGCCGTCGACGAGAAGAGCTACGCCATCGCCATCATCGCGATGGTCACCGCCGTCATCAGCGCGTTCCTGTACCTGCGGATCATGGTCAGCGTCTGGATGCAGGACGCGGAACCCCGTGACGACGAACGGGAGCCGGTCGTTGTCCCCTTCTCGACCGGGCTGGCCATCGTCCTCTGCGCCGGCTTCACGCTGCTGGTCGGGTTCTATCCGAGCTGGATCATCGACGCCAGCAACAGAGTCGTCCAGTTCGCCACGCCCATCACCGGCTGAACCACCCTTTTCTCCCGCCCTCTTCACCCGCCCGCACAAAAGGTGCTCTGTGTGAGGACAAAGTCGAACGTTCGTCTCTGCCCTCACGCTGAACGCTCGACCGGGCCGACAAGCGCCTCGTACAGATCGACCATTACCCGCTCGGGATGTCCCGCGATCGTCGAGTGGGTGAATTGCAGCATCCGCTGCCCGTCCAGCATCAACCGATTCGCCCGCTCAGCATCGCGGGACATCTGCAGTTCGGTGCGGTGCCACCGGTAACCCAACACCTCGACCACCAGCCCTGCGTCGGCGAAGAAACAGTCGACCCGGATCAGCCGCTGGCCGGAACGGGACAGCACGACCTGCGCCTCGGGTCGAGGCAGCCCGGCATCGGCCACCAGTTTGGAGGAAGCGCCGCTCCAGCCACGAGCGGCCACCACGGCTGGAATTCTTCGTCGGTGAGCCCATCGCGCAGAGCCGAATCGAGAGCCGCCGTGACCAGCGCCGGCGAGGCGTGCCGGGCGAGATCGCACGCCGACTCTGTGGAGGAGGCCGCTCTGGACTCGGCGACGAAGCATCGCGTCGCAGACGCCACCGGCATTGGCTTTGCCGACGAGTGAAATACTCGCGCTGACCTGTCGCAGACGTCCTCGTGGGACGACCGTCAGTGGTCATTGCGGCTCAATCAACCGGGCCATGCGGCCGAACCTGGCACATCCTGCTCAGCCCGAGATCAGATCGGTGCGTACACGTTTGTCCTCACACAGAACGTCGGGGAGTCCGGCAGTCGAGATCAGTGCGAGTGGCGTGAGCACGAGCTTGGCGAACGAGTTCGTCGAAGACGTTCTGCTGCTCGATGTCGTCGGCGGCATTGTCCTCGGGATGCCACTGGGTGGCGACGATCCACGTCGCCGATTCCAACTCGACCGCCTCGATCATGCCGTCGGTGGCTCGACCGACAATCCGCAAGCCATCGCCGATGGCGTCGAGAGCTTGGTGATGAACGTGATGGCAGTGTTGCGGGGTGTGGGTGCCGAACGCTTTGGCGAGACGCGAACCGGCGTCGAGTTCGACGGGGAGGTACTGGTGCCAATGGGTCTCGGTGCCGACGTCCTGCACGAGCGTGCCGCCGCGCGCGACGTTCAGCAACTGGATGCCGCGACACAGACCGAGCACCGGGATGTCCCGTTCGATCGCGGTGCGCATGACGGCCAGTTCCACGGTGTCGTGCTCGTCGACGATCCCGTACACCTGCTCAGCCGACTGCACTTGACCGTAGCGAAGCGGGTCGATGTCACCTCCGCCGTGGAACACAACGCCGTCGACGCGATGGAGGAGATCGCGTATGCGTAGATCGGCCAGCTCGGGAATGGGCGGAAGCATCAAAGGGATCCCGCCGGCGCGCACGACCGCCCGCGAGTACCGTTGTCCGAATGAAAACGCCTCGCCGCGCACGTTCTCGGCCGTCGGGCTGACTCGGCCGACGATGACGATGAGGGGGGCGGGCATCAACCCATTCTGCCGTGCCGACCACGACACTGCGTCTACATTGGCGACGTGCGCGCCTTGCTCATCGCCAACTCGGTCGACTGCGATGCGGGTTTCAGCGGCGACCGTTTCCGGCACCATGGGTACTCGTTCGTCGAGTGCCATCGCGAGACCCCCCGAGAATGGCCGACCCTCGACGGCGTTGATCTCGTCATGGCGCTGGGCTCGGAATGGTCCGTCTACTGGCCCGAAGTGGCCACGCAGGTCGGTGCTGAACTCGATTTGCTGCAGTCCGCGCACCACCGCACGATCCCCCTGTACGGGATCTGCTTCGGCGCTCAATCGATCGCGGCAGCGCTCGGTGGAACGGTGGAACCGGCGCGAGTGCCCGAGATCGGTTGGTACCACGACATCGACAGCGTCATCCCGGACGCGATTCCGAGTGGACCGTGGATGCAGTGGCACTCGGATGCCGTCACGGTTCCATCTGGAGCTGAGACGTTGGCCCGCTCGCCCAGAGCGACGCAGGCGTACCG
>JAYTOM010000340.1:0-5548 GCA_043747765.1 Actinomycetota bacterium | reverse complement strand
GATCGATGACGCCGCCCACGAACTCCGGACTCCGCTCACCAGCTTGCGAACCAACATCGAGTTGCTCTCGAGTGGGAGAACGTTGTCGGCCGCGGATCGTGCGGAGCTACTGCTCGATCTGCGCGAGCAGATGGAGGAGTTCTCGGACCTCGTCGGCGACCTCGATGCGTTGGCCCGAGACGCCGGCACGGACCAGCCGAGCGAACCTCGGTCGATTCGACTCGACGACATCGTCACAAACGCTATTCGGCGCGCCCAGCGCCGCACCGGGTCCGTCACGATCGAGGTGCGAGAGCAGAGTCCTGGCGTGGTGATGGGCGATGCGGCGATGATCGAGCGGGCCCTGATGAACGTGCTCGACAACGCCGTGAAATGGTCACCAACCAACGGCACCGTGCACGTCGACGTCACGGGGACAGCGGTGACCGTGACAGACAACGGGCCCGGCATCGATGCCGAAGAAGTCCCGCATGTCTTCGACAGCTTCTGGCGAGCACCCGCCGCGCGTTCGATGCCCGGATCAGGTCTCGGCCTGTCGATCGTGCGTCGCGTTGTCGACGGCCATCAGGGCGAGGTCGTCATCGACGCCAACCCCGACGGCGGCACACGGGTACGCATCGCCCTGTCGGCGGCCGCCATCGAGCCCTCGTGAGGGTGCAACACCGAAACGTTCAGGAAGTTCTCAGAGTCCCTTACGGCTCGCTTCACGTCCATGTCTTTCACTGGTTTTCGACAGCGCACACTTCGGTGCGCTTCCGAAGAACAGGACCTCACCATGAATCCCAGCAAGCGCAAGATGTACGCCGTTCTGGCCGGCGTCGGAATCAGCCTCGGTGCCGCAGGAATCGCCAGCGCCGCCTCATCGAGCACTGTCCCCCGAACTGCAGCGGCGACGGCCAGCGCGATCACCGCCACCAGCACACCAACCGACCCGACGACCGACGCATCGACGGCATCAACCGCCGACACGACCACAACGACGGGTACGGCCACGACGACCGATTCGGCTGATCCAGCCGGCACCAAGAAAGACGACACCCCGGCGTACACCTCGTCGGTGACCGTCGCTGTGCCGACCGACGGTTCCGAGCCGACCGCCACTGCACTGCAGGCAGTCGCAACCGTCACCGCGGCCCAAGCAACCACAGCAGCCCTCGCCAACACACCTGGCACCGCCACTGCCCCCGTCCTCAAGAGCGTCGCCGGGAACGTCGTCTGGGAAGTCGACGTCACCGCGACCGCCGGCGGCAGCTCCGACGTCGTCGTCGACGCCGGCAACTCCAAGATCCTCGACAGCCACGTCGAAGGCGGACGCAGAGGCGGCAACGGTGGCCATCACGGCGACGACGACGCTGCTGCCCCCGCTGCTACCACAACCGCCGGAGCCTGACAGCAACGACAACTCACACCCACTCCGACCACGAACATTCGCAGGAGCCCGCTCGAAAGAGCGGGCTCCCCCGCGTGTGGTGCCACACAGCAGGCAGGTAGTCAGGCCGATCCGCGATGGAACGAACGACGAGTCGTCAGCCGAGCATGGCCGAGAGCGTGACGGGCCGCAGATTCCTGGCCGCCAACTCGTCGAGAATTCGCGGGAGAGCGTCGATCGTGCCGGCGTGTCCGAAGTGCAGGCTGACAATCGCACCGGGGTGGAGATGGGGATTGACGTTGGCGACGATCGCCGCTGCGCCGGGATCCTCGTTGTCGACGGAGTCGATGTCGTAGCCGACCGAGACGGGATAGCCGGCATGGCCCGCCTCATCGAGGATCACCTGATCGGGCACAACCGTGGCCGACGGTCGAAACCACCGACCGATCGACCCGACGAACGGCACGATTGCTTGGCCGCATCGAACGATCTCGTCGCTGATCTGCTGCCGGGTCAACCCGCTCATCGTCAGGTGATGCTCGGTGTGGTTACCGAGTTCGTGGCCGTCGGCGACAACGCGACGTGTGATCTCGGGGTGGGCGGTGATCCACGTGCCCACGGCGAAAGCGGTCACCGCAACCGACCGCACGGCGAGCAGGTCGAGCAATGCCGTCACGGTCTGTGGTGTGCCCGAGAGGTGGAATGTCAACGCGACCATGTCCGAGGTGTCAATTCCGTGATCGATGTACACGGCCGATGCGCCCGGAACGGCCGAGGTCTGCGTCACCGCCACAGTGGTCGGAGTCGCTGTGGTCGCAGGCGCGGTCGACGTCGGAGGCGGCTGAGCATCGCCGACCGAGGATGACAGCTGTGTTGACTCGGGCGTCGTCGATGGCGATGGCGATGGCGCGAGCACCGGCACGGGCAGCGGAGCCGCGGAAGCGGGCGTTGATACTGACGTTGTGGTCGACACGGTCGGCGCGATCGGCGCGATCGTTGATGCTGACCGGGCCGCGCTGCTGGCGCATGCCGCGAGGACCACCGGGGCAGTGGACACTCCGATCAGGAAGGATCGGCGGCTGATCCTGAGGTCATCCATGCATCAGTCCTTCGGTGTCAGGCATCATCGGTAGTTTCCCGTATGGCCGAGCGAATACTGGCCGGGCTGCGGGAACAGGCACAAACCGTGCGGTCCGCTGGGCACCGCGATCTCGGCGACCATTCCGCCCGTCACGGTGTCGAAGACGTAGACAACAGCGTCGAATCGACCCGACACCCACAGCTTGCTTCCGTCCGCCGACACCCCGCCCATGTCGGGCGAACCCCCGCCAGGGATCGACCAGGTCGAGACAACGGCGTCGGCGCGGGGATCGACGACGGAGATCGAGCCGTCCCCTTCGCGAGACCGGCGGCGCACGTCATTCATCGTTCGACCACGGTTGGTCACGTACATCACACGTCCGTCGCGACTCGGGTATATCCCGTGGGCACCGGTGCCCGTTGCGATGAAACCCGTGACGATCGTCCCCGTTGCATCGATGATCCACAAGCCTGCGTGGGCCATGTCGGCGACGTAGAACTTCGAACCGTCCGGGGCCAGACGAAGGTCCTGCGGCATTGCACCCTGGTCCAGGGCAAGCGTGCTGATGATCTGACCGGTGGCCGTGTCGACCTTGATCAGGTCGCCGGAGAACTCGCACGTCGCCACGAAGAACGAGCCGTCCGCTGACCAATCGGCGTGATTCACACCCTTGCACGATCCGGTCCGCACCGAGCGGATCAACGTCCACGTCGCCCTGTCGTAGTAATCGATGCGGTTCAGGCGCTCGGCCATCACCACGGCCGTGGTGCCATCCGGGGTGAAATACAGGTTGTACGGCGCGGCCACTCTGATCGGCTTCCCGGCCAGCCCGGTCTGCGGATCGATCGGAACAAGCTGGTTCGAATCGCTTGCAGTGGCATAGAGGGTCCGCAGATCCCAGCCAGGCACCACGTGCTGGGCGAGCTTGCCGACGTGATATTGGTCGACGATTCGCATCGTCGCCTGATCGATGACGGTCACCGAGCCGGCGTTGTTGCTCGGAACGTAGACGTACGACTTCGCACCGGTGACAGCGGGGCTGAGCATGCCGGCAGCGGCGTGGATGTAGACGTTCACCAACATGGTCGTCGTGGACGATGTGGTTGTCGTGGACGACGTGCTCGTCGGGGTACGGGCGGACGTCGATGATGCCGCCGTGGTCGTCGTCGTTACGTTGGTCGTGGCCTGCGTCGTTGCGTTGGTCGGAGCCCTCGTCGGGGTCGTCGTGATGCTCGTGGGCCGAGACATGTCTGTCTCGTCGACCACGGATGTCGGCGGTGGAAGAGAAGAATCCCGCGCTGAGACGGAGGTCACGGCCTGCGACCCACGAGCGATCGAACTGGTGTCGTTCGTCGAACTCGACCCGGTTGTCGAACAGGCGACGAGCACCAACGCGCCCGCCACCGATGCCCCTGAGCTGGCCAAGGCTCGGGCGGACCAACGCCTGATCATGGTCGAACGCATCGAAAGACCGTACGTCGCGCGCTCGTCGATGCGGCACGCGCCAGCGCCTCGACTGTCGAAACTTCCAAAATTTTACCCACAGCTGACCAAAGATGAGCCTCGCCTGGGCTGCCGCCGGGGAGACTACAGATCGTGGATCACTCCCTGAACCGCGTCCTGGCGGGACCGCGCACCGTTGCAGAACGAATCGATCCCCTGCTCCATGCTGCTGCCGCGACGAGAGTCGTCGACCGTGTTCGGCCGAACGACGTTCCCCCGGTCGATGTCGCCGCAGTGCGTTCGAAGACGGCGCTCCCCGCCCGGCCGGAGCAGGGAGTCCCTTTGGCGATCTGGCAATGGCGGCGGGGATGGAGGCGTTGGCGCAGAACTCGACGGCGGGTACTGGCTGCATTGTGCATTCTGGTGTTGCCCGTGTTGTGGTCGTACGGACGCGCCCTGACAGGCCCCGGCAACGACAGCCTGCAGGCCCGAACCGTCGAATGGGCACGTGACAACCACTTCGGCTGGGCGGTCGATCGAGTGGAGAAGTGGTGGTTCGCGAATCACCAGGCCAAGATCGGCGGTGCCCCGAGCATCGCTGCTGCGCCTGTCGTGGTCGCCGAGCCAGTCGTCCCGACGACCGTTGCGTCGCCAGCAGCGGGAGCGAGCACGCCGACGGTGCTTGCCAAGGTCGCCGGCCACCTCGCGCCGCCAGCGCCTCTGACCAGCCCGGCCACACCCGCTGTGCCCGGAGAGGGCCAGTGGAAAGCCTTCGGCCCGAGCGTGAAAGGCGTCCAGGGCGCATACGTGACATCGATCCGCCCCGACGGTGTGCACACATCGATCTTGGACGCCGTGATCTGGATCGATCCGACCGTGCTCAAGTTCCGCCAGTACCCGGGGACGAAGATCCCTGGATCTCCATGGGATCGACCGGACTATGTCGAAGCCGACCGACAGGCCCAGTTGGTCGCTGCGTTCGCAGGTGGCTTCCGCATCCAAGACTCACACGGCGGGATCATCCTCGGCAAAAAGACGTACGTCGGTATGCGCAACGGTGGTGCGACCTTCACCATCGACAACAATGGGGTGCCGAACGTCGGTGCATGGGGAACCGATGTCGGGAACTCCGCAGCGCTCGACTCAGCACGACAGAGCCTCGATCCAATCGTGGTCGGTGGCGCTGTCGCTCCCGATCTGTCCACCGATGCGAACAGGAAGTGGGGTTTCACCGGGCCTGCGAACAAAACCGCCGTTTGGCGGTCGGGGCTCGGCGTCCGTGCCGACGGTTCGATCATCTGGGTCGGTGGCGACGGCCTCACGATCGACGCTCTTGCCCAGACCCTCGTACGTGCAGGCGCTGTGCGCGGCATGCAGTTGGAGATCAATCGCGAATGGGTGCAGTTGAACACCTATGGTGTGTCGAGTGACGGAACCATGCACGGCAAGAGACTGCTGTCGGGAATGGAGCACACCGGAGACCGATGGTTGACCGAGGACACCCGTGACTTCGTGGCGATCTTCGCCCGTTGACCCACTCCGGCGCGCCGGTCGGCGGTTCTGCTCGGCCGCTGTCCTGAGCGGAATGCTCGCAGGGATGATCTCCCTGACCGCGGTCTCGATCGATGTGTTCGCGCCGAGCCGGTCTGAGGCTG
>JAYTOM010000339.1:0-16251 GCA_043747765.1 Actinomycetota bacterium | reverse complement strand
CAGTCGATGAGGTCCGGTCGATGAGCATCGTGTCGAGGCTGCTCAACCGCGTGCCGGCTGCGCGTGGGTTGGTCCTGGCGCCGATGCGTCGACGCGATCTGACCGCCATTCAGGTCATCGAGCGTCAGGTCTATCCGCAGCCGTGGTCCGTCAACGTTTTCACCAGCGAGCTCGAACTCGCTCGTGAAGGTCAGCGCTATTACGTGTCGGCGCATCGGGCCGCGCAACTCGTCGGCTATGCCGGAATGATGCTCGTCATGGACGAGGCGCACATCACCAACATCGCGACTGATCCGAATCGCCAACGCGAGGGCATTGGTCGTCGCCTGCTGGCCGACCTGGCCTGGGAAGCGCGCCGGCGCCACTGCACCGGCCTGACCCTCGAGGTGCGCATCTCGAACACGGCGGCCCAGGGGCTGTATCACCTGTTCGGCTTCGAGCCGGCCGGCATCCGCCAGCGGTACTACGAGAACGTCGAGGATGCGATCGTGATGTGGTGCCACGAGATCAACACCGACGAGTACGCCAATCGACTGTTCCAACTGTCACCGAAGAGCGGAATGCGGACGGTGCACCGATGAGCCGAGCGAAGCCAGGGCGAGCACTGGTCGTCGACGAATCCACGGTCGTTCTGGGCATCGAAACCAGTTGTGACGAGACGGCTGCTTCCGTCGTGATGGGTGGTCACGATGTTCTCAGCAGCGTGATCAGCACCTCGATCGATCAGCACGTTCCGTTCGGAGGTGTCGTTCCGGAGATCGCCAGCCGCGCTCATGTGGATCTCATTGTTCCGGTGGTCGCCCGTGCAATCGAAGAATCCGGGGTTGCCGATGTGCGCATCGATGCAGTCGCAGCCACTGTCGGTCCGGGTTTGATCGGCGCGTTGCTCGTCGGCGTCGCTGCGGCCAAAGCCCTCGCCCTCGTCTGGGGCGTGCCGTTCGTCGGCGTCAACCACCTCGAAGCGCACCTCTACGCAGGCCTGCTCGAGGACCCCGAAATGGAGTATCCACTCGTTGTGCTGCTGGTGTCGGGCGGGCACACGATGCTGGTCGAGATGCAGGCGCCCGGCCGTTACCGAATGCTCGGTGAGACGATCGACGATGCAGCGGGCGAGGCCTTCGACAAGGTGGCCCGCTTCCTCGGACTGGGGTATCCGGGTGGTCCGGCCATCGACAGCGAGGCTCGCTTCGGCGATGCTGCGTCGATCGCCTTTCCGAGGGCAATCCCTGACTCGCTCGACTTCAGCTTCAGCGGGGTCAAGACGGCTGTCGTCAATTACGTCCGCACGCATCCGGATGTCGTTACCGCAGATGTCGCGGCTTCGTTCCAGATGGCGGTCGTCGACACACTCGTCGCCAAGGCGCGGCGCGCGGCTCACCAGGTAGGTGCCAAGGGAATGGCACTCGGGGGAGGGGTGGCGGCCAACTCGCTGCTGCGCGGGCGGTGGCTGACTGCCTGCGACGAGGACGGCGTCCGGGCGTTCGTGCCGAGTCGGGCGATGTGCACCGACAACGCCGCGATGATCGCCGCGGCCGGCTGGCATCGCCTCGGCAGCGATGGCCCGACGTCGCTCGAAGCCGGCGCCGACCCGGGTCTGCGACTGTCGGTCGACGACTGACAGTCGGGCTTGCGTGGCGTTGCGTTGCGTCGTTCGAGTCGTCGGAGTCGGGACCATTGACGCCGCCCGTACACTCGTTCCACCATGAGCAGGCTCCAGATCTACGTCGTCACCGCACCCGGCCTCGAGTCGGTGACGGCGCGCGAGCTGGCCAAGCTCGACATGAAGGTGATCGATCTCGGCATCGGCGGGTTGACGTGTTCGGTGACGTGGTCGCAACTGATGCTCGCCCACCTGCACGTGCGCACCGCCACGCGCATCCTCGTCCGCCTGGCCCGGTTCGAGGCCGGCGGCTTCGGCGATCTCAAGGAGGGCATGTCGGACATTCCATTGCACGAGTGGCTTCCTCGCCACGCAGCCCTGGACATCAGCGTGTCGGCGTCTGGTTCGCGATTGACGCACACGGACGCGATCGAAGAACGCGTCCGCGAGGTGGTTCGACGCAGCTACGACCCAGCCTTGAAATACGAGGGCGGTGTGCACACGATGCATGTGCGCGTCGCCCGCAACGTGGCGACTGTCAGCCTGGACGCGACGGGCGATCCGCTGTATCAGCGAGGTTGGCGAACCGAAGCCGGGCCAGCACCGATGCGTGAGACATTGGCTGCGGCGCTGTTGCAGTGGAGCGGGGCGATGAACCTCAAGGGCTCGTTGACCGACCCGTGTTGCGGCGCTGGAACCATCGTTGTCGAAGCTGCCCAGATGGCTCGCAAGATCCCGGCCGGCCGCAATCGTTCGTTTGCGTTCGAGCAGTGGAAACCGGTCGATGCCGAGCAGTCGGTCAAGCTTCGTGCGGCTGCCGAAGCCGATATCCGTCCGACCCTCAAGAAGAAGCTCCTCGCCAGCGATCTGTCGGCAGCGATGGTCGAGATCGCCCGCTCCAATGCCGAGCGGGCCGGCGTTTCCGACGACATCGTGTTCGACGTCGCCGATGCCGAGAAGGCTGCTGCGGGAGCATCGGTCGTCACCAACCCGCCGTACGGTGAACGGATGACGGCTGCCGACATCAAGTCGCTGTACACGTCGCTGGGCAAAGCCGAACGGCTTGCGGTCATCGCTCCGGCGTCCGGGTTGCCGGCCTTCAAGCGCGACTTTGACGACACGCTCGCGACCAGTAATGGCGGCCTCGCGGTCCGGTTCGCACAGGTCGCCTTTTCGCCGTGAGTACCGTCCAGCCGCTGCAGTTGGGCAGGCATCAGATCTGGCCTCCCGTGGTGCTGGCCCCGATGGCCGGCGTCACCAACGCACCATTCCGCACGATGTGTCGACGGTTCGCGCCCGGCCTCGTGTACGTCAACGAAATGGTCATGGCGACGGCACTCGTCCACGGCAACGCGAAGACGGCGCGAATGGCGACGTTCGGGGCCGACGAGGCGTTCCGCAGCCTGCAGTTGTACGGCAGCGATCCGGTGATCATCGGCGAGGCGGTTCGGCGGCTGGCCGACGACGACCGTGTTGATCACATCGACCTCAACTTCGGCTGTCCGGCCGCCAAGGTGACTCGCCGAGGCGGTGGCGCAGCGGTGCCCGTCAAACCCAAGCTGTTGCGGGCCATCCTCAACTCGGTTGTCAGCGCCGCCTCGCCGCACGGCATCCCCGTCACTGCGAAGTTCCGGATGGGCATCGATGACGAACTGCTCACGTTCGTGCGCACCGGTCAGATCGCCGAGGACGAGGGTGTCGCCGCGATCGCGCTGCACGCCCGCACGGCGCAGCAGCACTATGCCGGTACAGCGAACTGGGATGCGATCGGTGAGCTGAAGGCCGCCGTGAAGACAATCCCGGTGCTCGGCAACGGCGACATCTGGGAAGCCACCGACGCCTTGAAGATGGTGCAGCACACCGGCTGTGACGGCGTCGTCATCGGCCGCGGCGGCCTCGGCCGGCCGTGGCTGTTCGGGCATCTCGTCGCGGCGTTCAGCGGCGAACCCGTCCCCGATTCGCCGTCACTCGGTTTCGTTGCCCAGCAGATGGCCGACCACTGCAGACTGATGGCCGAACTCCTCGGCGAAGACAACGCGGTCCGCGATTTCCGGAAGCACACCTCGTGGTATCTCACCGGGTACCCCGTTGGTGGCGAGGCACGCGGCCGTTTCAGCCAGATCGGTTCTCTGGCCGAACTCGACGATCTGCTCGGCGCGCTGGACCCGACGCTCGTCGTCGTTCCGGGCGGCGAACGCATCCGACGCGGCCACACCAACGGCCCGATCCGCGTGATGCTCCCCGAGGGTTTTCTCGACGATCTCGACGACACGACGCCTCCTGACGACTCACACGTGATGGCGCTGAGCGGTGGCTGACAGAAGAGTGGTACTCGCCTCGTCGTCGCCACGGCGCAGTGATCTCCTGACCCAGATCGGGATTGCGTTCACGGTCGTTCCGGCTGACATCGACGAGCGCGAACAGGTCGGAGAAGATCCGGTTGCATACGTGTGTCGGCTCGCTGTCGGCAAGGCCGGTGTGGGCGAGTTCGCCGACACCGACATCGTCATCGCCGCCGACACGACCGTCGATGTCGACGGACAGATCCTTGCCAAGCCCGAGGACGAAGCCGACGCGCGTCGAATGCTGACGTTGCTCAGCGGACGCACGCACGATGTGCACACCGGTGTCGCAGTGCGTCATCGCGGGCGCACCGAGATCGAGGTTGCGACGACGCGCGTGTCAATGGTGGTCCTCGACGCAGCCACGGTCGATTGGTACCTCGCCACCGGTGAACCGTTCGGGAAGGCGGGTGCCTACGCCCTGCAGGGCGCAGCTTCGGCACTTGTCGAGCGTGTCGAGGGCAGCGTCAGCAATGTGATCGGCCTCCCGCTGGCGGTCCTCGACACCGTGCTGCGTCGCTTCGGTGAAACCCTCGTCGCCCTGTCGACCACGCCCTGACGGAATTGTTTCCCAGGGAACTCCCAGCAAAGGCCGAGCGGACATCCAGGCTCCGGGCGCAGAGTGATCTTCATCCAGGAACTCCCCAGTTCGTCGAAACGAGCACTTTCATGGACCCCAATTTCGAACAATCCAGCAATTTCGAACAGCTCTCTGCGCGAGCAGAATTCCCCGGTTCCGATGGCCGGACCGCCTCCCCATGGCCATCGGGACCGGTGTGGGCGCCGCCTCCATCACAGTTGCCACTACTCGGGGCTCCCCTCCCTGAACCACGGTCGCTGTCAGCGTCGCGACCTCCTGCCAAGCGACGCTGGCCGACCGCGGTGGTGGCGAGTGTGCTCGCGGCAGCCGTTGTCGGGGGTGGTGCCGGCTACGCCGGTGCCACCTTCGCCGACCACGGCTCGACGAAAGTCGTCACTGCATCCGCCCAACCCTTGGCCTACGCCTCGACGGCCCTCGATGTGCCTGCCCTGCTGAAAAAGGTCGAACCGTCTGTTGTGACGATCAAGACCATGATCAAGATGACCGGCAACTTCGGTCAGACCGCCACCGGTGAAGCCGCCGGAACCGGCATCGTCCTCACCGCCGACGGCGAGATCCTCACCAACGGCCATGTCATCGCCGATGCGACCTCGATCACGGTCACGCTGAATGGTGAGACGACGGCTCGCAAGGCCACTCTGATCGGCAAGGACACCACCAACGATGTCGCTCTGATCAAGGTCGCGGGGGTCACGAACCTGACGCCGGCCACGATCGCCAACTCAGATGCTGTTGCTGTCGGCGACGACGCCATTGCGATCGGCAACGCGCTCAACCTCGACGGTGGTGTGACCGTGACCCGTGGCATCATCTCTGCCCTGGGCCGCTCGATCGATGTCGAGAGTGGTCATCTCAGCAACCTGATCCAGACCGACGCAGCGATCAGCTCAGGGAACTCGGGTGGGCCATTGGTGAACTCCGCTGGTGCGGTCGTCGGAATGAACACGGCCGGTGCTGCCAGCTCGAGCAGCGTGACCGCCGAGAACATCGGCTTCTCGATCCCGGTCAATGCGGCGATGAAGATCGTCACGCAACTCCGCAACAATGCGTGATAGCACAGCGTCATGACGCTGCGCCTCCGACTGGTCGTCGGGCTGGTGGTCCTCGTGCTCATCGGTCTGGCGACCTTCGGGTTTTCGACATATACGCTCTATGCGCGCACGCAGTACGACCGGCTCGACGAGCAACTGCGCAGCTCGATTCCGTCGGCCTCGTGTGGTTTGTTCTCGCACAACGGTGCGGATGGCTCGCCACAGTGTCCTGGCAACGGTCGAGGTGGACCGTTCGCGCCGCCAGGAACCTACGCAGCTCTGGTCTCGGTCGACGGTGAAGTGCTGGTTGACACCGACGGCGCAGCCTTGGAGGTTGCCTTCGGCACTACCAACAGGCCGTCGTTGTCGTCGATCAGGGATCCTGGCCTGCATGCCGCTCTGCTGACCACTGGCTCGTCGGTGGGAGAGGGAGATTGGCGTGTCTCGGTGAGCCGTGTCGGGTTCGGCGGTGCCAACTCGGCGGTTGCCCTGATCGTCGTCGCTATCGCGACCCGCGAGGTGACCGACTCGTTGCGCCGGCTGATTCTGATCGAGGGTTCGGCGGCCGGCGGCTTGCTGATCATCCTCGCCGCCGGCTCGTGGCTGATCCTGCGCCAGGGACTGCGACCGCTCGAGCAGATGGCCACCTCGACGCGCGCTATCACTGCCGGTGACCTGTCGCAGCGCGTCGAACCGTCCGACGGACGTAGCGAGGTCGGTCAGTTGGGCCTGGCGATGAACACGATGCTCGGTGAACTGGAGATCGCCTTCCAGGAACGGGACGCGACCGAACATCGTCTCCGTCAGTTCTTGGCGGACGCATCGCACGAACTGCGCACGCCGCTGACCTCCATCCAGGGGTTCGCCGAACTGTTCCGACTCGGCGCCGGGCACCCGGACCTCGATCTGGCAACCGTGATGCGCCGGATCGAGCAGGAATCGGCCCGGATGAAGGTGTTGGTCGAGGATCTGCTCTTGCTGGCGAGGCTCGATCAGCCCCGACCCACCCGGCCGACATCGGTCGATCTGGCCGTGCTGTGTGCCGATGCGTGCAGCGATGCCCACGCACTCGCACCGGACCGGACCGTTTCGCTGGATGCGCCCGAACCCGTGGTCATCCGTGGCGATCGCGATCATCTGCACCAGGCGGTCGCCAATCTCGTCACGAACGCCGTGCGGCACACTGCGTCGGGCACGGCGATCGATGTCTCGTCCCGTTTCGTCGACGGCAGTGCCGTGGTCACGGTCCGTGATCACGGCAAGGGATTGGACGAGACGGCCCTCGAGCACGCATTCGACCGGTTCTGGCAGGCCGATTCAGCCCGTGTCGGCACCGGGTCCGGCCTCGGATTGGCGATCGTCGCCAGTATCGCCCACGAGCACCATGGCAGCGTTGCGGCGGCCAATGCCATCGACGGCGGTGCGGTGTTCACGATCCGTATCCCGTTGAGCGTCACTGATCCACGGCCGGGCTCGATCGAGGTCCGGAACGACTCGTCCCAGCAAATTCCCAGGAACAATGGAGCGCCGACTCAGTCCTGAAAGCAATGATCGTCACATGGCCAATGCGATCTCGACCAGCCTCTCGACTCAACCTGACCCGTTGCTCGTCTACGACCCCCATCACGATCGACGAGCAGCCGGGCAGTATCACCTCGGAATGGCCGAGACCGCTGCGGTGGAGATCGTCATTCCCGTGTACAACGAGGAGGACGGACTCGAGCAGTCGGTCCGTACCCTGCATGCGTACCTGATCGAGCGCTTCCCGCTGTCGTGGACGATCACGATCGCCGACAATGCCTCGACCGACAGAACCTGGCCCATCGCCTGCAGGATGGCGTTGCTGTTCGAGGGAGTCCGTGCCGTGCACCTGACCGAGAAGGGCCGTGGGCGCGCCCTGCGCGCCGCGTGGTCGGCCTCGCCGTCACCCGTCGTCTGTTACATGGACGTCGATCTCAGCACCGACCTCGCAGCGCTCTTGCCGCTGGTTGCACCCCTGGTGTCCGGCCACAGCGACATCGCCATCGGCAGCCGCTTGGCGCCGACGGCTCGTGTTGCCCGAGGTCCGCGACGCGAGGCGATCTCACGGACGTACAACCTGCTCCTCAAGGCAACGCTGCACGCCGGCTTCTCCGATGCCCAATGCGGTTTCAAGGCCGTTCGCTCCGAAGCAGTGCGCCGGCTGCTGCCGATGGTCGCGGATCAGGGCTGGTTCTTCGACACCGAGCTCCTGGTCTTGGCCGAACACAACGGGCTGCGCATCCACGAAGTGCCGGTCGACTGGGTCGACGATCCGGATAGCCGGGTCAACGTGGTGGCGACGGCACGGGGAGACCTGGCTGGAATGTGGCGGCTGATGCGGCGCTTGGCCCGCAACGACGGGGTTCTCCCGACCGGTTCGTCCGGTGATCTCGAATGGCCGATGGCCGAACCGGTCGGACGCCCGTTGAGCGAGCAGCTGGTGCGATTCGGATCGATCGGCGTCGTGTCCTCGGCAATGTTCGCTCTCGGTTTCCTGCTGATGGCTCGTCCGTTGGGGAACATGGCTGCGGCGATCGTCTCGCTGGCGATCTGCAGCGTGGTCAACACGGCCGCAAACCGTCGCCTGACTTTCGAGCTCGCCGGGCGTACACGTCGACTGCGCCACTTCGCCAGGGGGCTCATCGTCGCCCTGTTGCCGTTGGCTGCGATCATCATCACGCTGTCCGCGCTCTCTGCAGCCGGCACGACGGGTACGCTGGGTGCGATCGGTGCGCTCACGGTTGTCAATGCCGGCGTCGGACTGGCCCGTTTCATCCTCCTCCAGCGCTGGGTATTCCGCAGCGCCGAATCCCACGCGAGAACATGACCACACTGCGCAAGTTGTTCCGATATGCGGCTGTTTCAGGCGTTGCCACCGCCGTCAGCCAGACAGTACTTGCGCTGTTGGTCGCGACCCGTACGACGGGCGCAGTGACCGCCAACATCATCGCCACCCTGATCGGAACCATTCCCTCGTTCGAGCTCAATCGCCGTTGGGTGTGGGGCAAGAGTGGTCGTCGTTCGCTCCACGGTGAAGTGCTGCCGTTCCTCGGTCTGGCGGCAGCGGGACTGAGCCTGTCCACGTTGGCCGTCGCGATTGCATCGCATTACACCGAGCACTTTTCCACCACGTCGCGAACGTTGACGATCCAAGGCGCCAGTCTGACGGCGTTCGGAATTGTCTGGCTGATCCAGTTCGTGCTGCTCGACAAGGTGCTGTTCCGCCATCACACCGCTGTACCAGACCGTGCAGCAGCACTTGCCTCGTCAGCGGCCGGCCGGTAACCGCAACGTGTAGCCGACGCCGCGGACCGTATGGATCAGCGGCGGCTCCTCGACGTCGACCTTGTGGCGCAGGTAGCTGATGTAGGTCTCGAGCACGCTTGCATTGCCGGCGAACGTGTAGTCCCAGACCGCTTCCAGAATTTGGTCCCTGGTCAGCACTTGTCGAGCATGGGCGAGCAGGTAGCGCAGCAATTTGTACTCGGTGACGGTCAATTCGATCAGTCGGTCGCCACGCCACACGTCTCGGGTGTCCTCGTCGAGGACGAGGTCGTGGTAGACGATCTTGTGATCGCCGGGTCCCGTTCCACTCGAGCGGCGAAGGACGGCCTTGACTCTCTCGATCAACTCCTCGATCGAGAACGGCTTGGTGACGTAGTCGTCCACGCCGAGTCTGAGGCCTTCGATCTTGTCGGCGGTTGCATCACGAGCCGTCAGAAAGATGATCGGCACGCTCGTCGACGATCGTTCGTTCTGGCGAAGACGTCGCGCGACCTCGAAGCCGTCCAGGTCGGGAAGCATCACGTCGAGGACGATCAGATCCGGACGCTGCGCCTCGACAGCGGCCAGCGCTGCGCGCCCACTCGCGGCTCGCACCACATCGAATCCGTTGAATCCGAGCGCCATCGCGATCAGTTCCGTGATGTGCTCTTCGTCGTCGACGGTCAGAACGAGAGGTTTGGCGCGACCTGTCTCCATGTCGCTGAACGTTAAACCGCTCGCTGACGGTCATACCGACTTCCACGCGGTTTCTCAGTCGATTCGTCGGCGACACTCAGCAAAATCTGAGGAATCCGGCACAGTCTGTGGTCATGAGTTCGACAGTCTTCGCGCCCCCGACGATCGACGACGATTCACTCGGAGCCCCTGACTCAGGTCTTGGCGTCGATGGAGTTCCGCCAGGCGCTGCTGATCCGGCGACACCGGCCGACGGGCGGTCGTTCGTGCGACGATTCGTCCACGGTCCTGTTGATGATCCGGCCTGGGCCCGCCCGGGTCTGCTCGCCCTGCTCGTCATCACCGGCGTTCTGTACATCTGGGGGCTCGGCGCATCCGGATGGGCGAACAGCTTCTACTCCGCCGCCGTTCAGGCCGGCACGAAGAGCTGGAAGGCCTTCTTCTTCGGATCATCGGATGCATCCAATTTCATCACGGTGGACAAGCCGCCCGCTTCGCTGTGGGCGATGGAGATCTCGGCTCGGTTGTTCGGTGTCAATTCATGGAGCATCCTGGTCCCTCAGGCACTCCAAGGGGTGGCCGCCGTTGGCCTGATGTACGCAATGATCCGTCGCTGGTTCGGTGCCGGCGCAGGACTGATCGCCGGAGCGGTCATGGCGCTCACGCCAGTGGCCGTTCTGATGTTCCGCTTCAACAACCCCGACGCAATGCTCGTCCTGGTCCTCGTCGGGGCTGCCTACGCCATGACTCGGGCGCTGGAGCAAGGTCGGACGAAGTGGTTGGTCGCAGTCGGCGTGTTGATCGGGTTCGGCTTCCTGGCCAAGATGTTGCAGGCGTTCGTGATCGTCCCCGGCTTCGCCGTGACATATCTGATTGCTGCGCCGCCACGGTTCCGCAAGCGATTGTGGCAGTTGCTCGTGGCCGGAATCGTGATGTTCGCGTCAGCCGGTTGGTGGGTCGCGATCGTCGAGTTGGCGCCGAAGTCGTGGCGTCCGTACATGGGTGGTTCCACGAACAACAGCGTGCTCAACCTGATCTTCGGGTACAACGGTCTCGGCCGGCTGAGCGGCAACGAGACCGGCAGCGTCGGCGGTGGCGCAAGTCGCAACGGCGCGGGGATGTGGGGCCCCACCGGATGGCTGCGGATGTTCAACAGTCAGTTCGGTGGCCAAACCTCATGGCTGATCCCTGCGGCCCTGATCCTCGGCGCAGCAGGACTGGTCGTGACCATCCGTCGGCCACGGGTCGACAGAAGTCGAGCAGCGTTGCTGCTGTGGGGATCGTGGCTGGTCGTCACCGCGGTGCTGCTCAGCCTCAGCAAGGGCATCATCCATCCGTACTACACGGTTGCACTGGCCCCTGCCATCGGCGCCCTGATCGGCATTGGGGCGCATCTGATGTGGAAGCGTCGCTCGGAGAGCAAGGTCACGGCCATGGCCACCCGCTCGGTTCTCGCCGCCGCCGTCCTGGTTTCGGCGTGGTGGGGATTCATCCTGCTCGACCGGTCCGTCAACTGGCACTCGTGGTTGCGAACGTTCGTCCCGGTTGTCGGCATCATCGCCGCGGTTGCGCTGCTGGCTGGCCCGTGGCTGAAGGACCGGCTCGGCAAGGTGATCGCGGTGGTGGCCGTCGCCGCTTCGCTCGTCGCCGGACTCGCCGGGCCAGCCGCGTATGCATTGCAGACCGCATCGACAGCGCACACCGGATCGATTCCGTCCGCCGGTCCGGCCGGAGCGAGTGGTCGAGGCAGTTTCGCAGGCTTTGGCGGCGGCAGCCCGTTCGGCGGCAACCGAAACGGTGGCGCGAATCGCACCGGAGGCACCAGAGCGCAGACCGGCCAGATCCCCGGTGCCGGCCAGATCCCCGGTGCCGGCGAGTTCCCGGGTGGTCAGCAGCCGCAGATTCCCGGGGCAAGTCTTGCCGGTGGCACGACGGCGGGAGGCACAATTCCGCGGATACCGGGCGGGGGCATCGGCGGCCTGCTCGAGGCCAGCAAGCCGAGCGCTGCACTGGTCGCGCTGCTCGAGGCCCACGCCGGGAACTACAAGTGGGTGATGGCCACGATCGGCGCCAATCAGGCATCGGGATACCAGCTCGCAACGGGTGATCCGGTGATGGCCATCGGTGGATTCAACGGCACCGATCCAACGCCGACCCTTGCAGCGTTCCAGGGCTTCGTCGCCAAAGGGCAGATCCATTACTACATCGCCGGAGGCACCGGCGACAGGAGCTCGAGCGCCAGCGCCATCACTGCGTGGGTCGAGCAGCACTTCACTGCTGCGACGGTGGGCAGTACGACGTTGTATGACTTCACGCAAGCAGTGAAGTGATTCGCACATCTGCAACAACTGACGCAACCCTCGAGCCTGGAGCCGTTGCATGTCCGATCGACCACCAGCGAGCACCCCGGTGAAGACCAAGTCCCCGACCGATCGACCGACGCTCTCGATCGAGCTGTGTCCAGCGCCGCTCGACGGCGCGCAGTTGGCCGCCAACTTCGCGGACATCGTCGCCACCGCATCGTCACTCGGCCAGAGCGCGATCGGCTATCGGCGGGCCGTCTCCGGTCAGATCGTGGTCAACCCGTCGAAGTCAGAGCGGTTACGCCTCGACCGCTCCGGTGGTCATCGCTGCCGGCCTCGTCGTCTCGTTCGGGTTGGGTGCTGGGTGTTGTTGCCGTTTCGGTTGCCAAGTCTGCTCGGATGCCCCTACCATTAGCACTCGCACTCGTCGAGTGCTAACGCCCGTGCGGCAGACCGCCACACTTCGGGTCTGTCATCAAACACGACACCAACAACACATGGAGCTTCTCACTATGAGCCTCAAGCCGCTGGACGACCGCATTGTGGTCAAGCCGAACGAAGCCGAGCAGACCACTGCCTCCGGCATCGTCATCCCCGACACCGCCAAGGAAAAGCCCCAGCAGGGCGCCGTCATCGCCGTTGGCCCAGGCCGCTGGAGTGACGACAAGGGTACGCATTCCGCCCTGGACATCAGCGTCGGCGACATCGTGCTGTACAGCAAGTACGGCGGAACCGAAGTCACGATCGACGGCGAGGATCTGTTGATCCTGACCAGCCGTGACGTACTCGCAATCGTCAGTAAGTGAGCTAGCCACCATGGCAAAAGTTCTCAAGTTCGACGATGAGGCGCGTCGCGCCCTCGAAGCCGGTGTGAACAAGTTGGCCGACACGGTCAAGGTCACACTCGGACCGAAGGGCCGCAACGTCGTTCTCGACAAGAAGTTCGGCGCACCCACCATCACCAACGACGGTGTGTCCATCGCGAAGGAAGTCGAACTCGACGATCCCTTCGAGAACATGGGCGCGCAGTTGGTCAAAGAGGTCGCCACGAAGACCAACGATGTTGCCGGCGACGGCACCACGACGGCCACCGTCCTTGCTCAGGCAATGGTTCACCAGGGCATGCGCAACGTCGCTGCCGGTGCCAATCCAATGGGCCTCAAACGCGGCATCGAAAAGGCTGTGGCTGCGGCCGTCGAGTCGATCAAGAGCCAGTCCAAAGAGGTCGACGACAAGGGCGACATCGCTGCTGTCGCCACCATCTCGGCTGCAGACGCATCCATCGGCGAAGTCATCGCCAACGCGATCGACAAGGTCGGCAAGGACGGCGTCGTCACGGTGGAGGAGAGCAACACCTTCGGCACCGAGCTCGAGTTCACCGAGGGTATGCAGTTCGACAAGGGCTACCTGTCCCCGTACTTCGTGACCGACGCGGAGCGCCAGGAAGCCGTCCTCGAAGATCCGTACATCCTCATCAACAACGGCAAGATCAGCTCGGTGCAGATGATGCTCCCGGCGCTCGAGCTCGTGATGAAGACCGGTCGTCCGTTGCTGATCATCGCCGAGGACATCGAGGGCGAAGCCCTTGCGACACTCGTCGTCAACAAGATCCGCGGTACGTTCAACTCGTCGGCTGTCAAGGCGCCTGGCTTCGGCGATCGCCGGAAGGCAATGCTGCAGGACATGGCCGTGCTCACCGGCGGTCAGGTCATCAGCGAAGAAGTCGGACTCAAGCTCGACACCGCAACGCTCGACCTCTTCGGCCGTGCCAAGCGCGTCATCATCACCAAGGACAACACCACCATCGTCGATGGCGCCGGCGAGTCCGATGATGTCAAGGGCCGGATCAACCAGATCAAGGCCGAGATCGAGAACACCGACAGCGACTGGGACCGCGAGAAGCTGCAGGAGCGCCTGGCCAAGTTGGCCGGTGGCGTTGCAGTCATCAAGGTCGGCGCCGCCACCGAGGTGGAGCTGAAGGAGAAGAAGCACCGCATCGAAGATGCAGTGTCGGCAACTCGTGCAGCCATCGAAGAAGGCGTTGTCGCTGGCGGCGGAACAGCATTGATCCGCAGTCGCAAGGCAGTCTTCGCCGTCGTCGAGTCGCTGGAAGGCGACGAGGCCACCGGTGCCAAGATCGTCTGGGAGTCGCTCGTCGCCCCGCTCAGCACCATCGCCGACAATGCCGGCCTGCAAGGCGCCGTCGTCGTCCAGAAGGTGGAGACGTCAGAAGGCAACATCGGCTTGAACGCCGCAACCGGCGAGTTCGAGGATCTGGTCAAGGCCGGAATCATCGACCCCGCCAAGGTGACCCGGGCGGCGCTGCAGAACGCAGCGTCCATCGCGGCCCTCGTCCTCACCACCGAGTGTCTCGTGGCTGACAAGCCCGAGAAGAAGTCGGCGATGGCTGGCGGCGGCGGCGGCGGTATGGGTGGTATGGGCGGTATGGGCGGCATGGGAATGATGTGATCCGTCACGCGGATCGCTGACGTCTGACGCGTTTGCATTGCTGTCGTGAAGAGCCCCGAGCATTCGTGCTCGGGGCTCTTTGCCGTACCGCTTGTCGTTACCTGCTGCCAGTGACCGTGGCGGTGGTGGCTGTCCTGTCGCCGGCGATCTCGGCGTCGGTGAACAGCACCGGTCGGAACGTTCCGGCCGCGTACAACTTGGTCTGAGCATCGAAGTTCGGATCAGCCGGGTCATCGGGTTGGCCATAGGTCAGCACGGCATCGGCGTGCGGGCCGTCCTTGCCGAACTCGAGCGCCATCACGAAGCTGTTGCCGCGGGCGACTGGATAGCCCTTCGACGAGAAGTAATTCGCGTCGACCTCCGTGCCGACGCTCGCCTGTGGAGCGAGCGTTTTCGAGCCTGAGCAACAGTCGACGACGCTGATCGTGCCGTCCACGCCGGTTCCCCCCGGTAGAGCGATCCGTTCGGTCTGTGCGGCTCGGGCGTCGAACTGCATCTCGCCGAGGGCGACGTCGATCGCATATCCGCCTGTGACGAGATTGGTGGCCGCCGTAGCCAGATCGGTCAAGAGTGCGGTCGGGTCGGCTGCGATCGTGTTCGGTGTGCCGACCGGATCGGTCGGATCGAACGGCACCGAGTACAGGTCGCCCGCGCCGTTTCGATTGGCGCCACCGGCGGTGTACAGGAACTCGCGCCACAGTGGAGCACCCTTGGAGCTCACGTTGTCCAGACCATCCCAGTTGCGGAGCACATTGCACAGCGGGGCCAACACGTAGGGCTGCCCGCCGACGTTCACCGACGGAGTCGTGTCGCAGGCGCCAAGCACTCCCTCGAGCAGCAGGTCACTGTGCAGCCCGCGGTTGGAGGTGAAGGCCTTCTCGATGCCCTCCTTGGCGAACTTGCCGTCAGCACTGCGGAAGGTCGGATCGACGATCAGCCGTGCGTTTTCACGCGTTCGCGTCGATTGCGTGATCGCCTCCGCACCGGTCAGTGGCGAGAAGCCGGTCAACAACTGGTTCGGGTTGGCCAGCCAGTGCGAGTCGTTGGAGTTGAACACATAGTCCGAACGCTCGAGTTGGGGCTGCTTGTCGAACGCCAGCAGTCCAGGCCGGACCGAACCGGGAACCTCGACCCATTCGTTGATCGGATTCGAGCCATCGAGCAGGATCGCTCCGTTGTCGAGCACGGTCTTGGCCAGGCCCCCGCTGGAGACGTTGGACTTCCACAGGGCCAGCGCATCGGGAGACAGGTTCGGCGTCGTCGCGGTGTCGGCGTACCACGCTCGGCCGTCGGACGAGGTGGCAATGGTGTTCACCCAAGGGATCGCGTTCTCCGTGCGGTGCACGTCGATGAAGTCGTCCATGTTCTTGGCTGCGTCCATACCGAGGAACTGGGCGAGGACATTGGTGTCGTCGAGGTTCCCATCGCGGTAGGTGTACGCCGTCGTCGTTGTCCACCCGAATGGCAGCTTCAGCATCGGGCCGTACTGGCTCGACCACATCGCCTGTGTCTTGGCAGCCATCGTGCCGTCGGCCCCGAGTACCTGGATCGTGATGTCCTTCGACATCATCGCGACCGTCTTGTCGCCGTAGACGTACTTCGTCGGATCACCGGGGACGAGGTTCAACGAGTACAGGGTCATCCGGTAACCGGCCGACACGGTGTGGGTCCAGGCGACGTTCTTGTTGAATCCGATCAACACCCCCGGCACACCGGACAACGATGCGCCGTACACGTCGAGGTCGCCGTTGCTGATGGTCAATTGCGACTCCCACAGGCGCTCCTCGCCTTCCCACGGGAAGTGCGGATTGGCGAGCAGCAACCCGCCTCCGGTCGTGCTCAGGTCCTTGCCGATCGCCCAGCCGTTGCTGGCGAGGGCGGGGTGCAGGTCGAGAGACGTCAGACCCTGTCGAATGGCGTCGGC
>JAYTOM010000338.1:0-8735 GCA_043747765.1 Actinomycetota bacterium | reverse complement strand
GATGCGCCCGTCGCCGTGTCGGGCGGGGCAGCGGTATCCGGCGTGCTCGCGGTCGGGGCCACCGGCGGCTGCGCTGTGGCGATCGGTGTCAACAGCTTGCCCCCCGAACCGATGATCAGCACGTCGTCGAGATAGGCGTAGAGATCGGTGGTCGTGATCGGCTGAACCCATGCTGCTCCTTTGCACCAACCGTGCGGGCCCTCGGCAGTCAATTCCTTGTCGAATCCGCTGACGTAACCGGCGACCATGTCGGCGACGTTCTTCGGCTGATGAGCGAACTTGGTATCCGCGTTGTCGTGCAGGCCGAGTTGGCGATACGCGAAGTCGCTGTCGACGTTGGCGTTGCCGTCGCCCGCACCGAAGTACTTCGATCGTTCACCGCGAACCTTGATCACCTGATCGATCAGCGTGCAGGCTCTGTCCTGAGCAAACGCGTAGCCCTGCCCGAATCCGATGCCGCCCCAGTCGGCGGCCACGATGTGCGGGATGCCATAGCTGGTACGGGTGATGGTCGCCGAATAGCCGCCGCCTGTCGGGCTGGTCGCTGTCGGGCTGGTTGTCGGTTGGGTCGATGTCGGGCTGGTCGATGTCGGGCTGGTTGTCGGGTCGGTCGATGTTGCGCCGGACACAATCGTCGTCGTGGAGGGTGTCGTGACAACCGTGCTCGTGGGCGACGAATGACTCGAGCTGGAGCATCCGGTGGCCAAGAGCAGACCGCCGAGAACGATTGCGAAGCGATGCTTCATCTGAAATCCCCCTGAATCACGCGCCGCAACAGCGCCGCCCTCGAACGATAGTTTGTCGACGTGGCCACGCCAGGAAAGCGACCGTTCTGGATGCACCAGATCGCCGAGTACATCATCGCGGCTGTGTTCGTCGCGCAGGGCCTGCAGAGCAAGACCCCAGCGGTTCCGAGCCTGCTCGGCGCGCTCGTCCTGATCAATGCGGCATGCGCCAAGGCACCGGCTGCCGCGTTCCGTCTGGTCGACCGCAAGCTGCACCGGGTTCTCGATCTGTTCGTGATCGCGGCGATCATCGTGATGGCCACTCAGCCGGTGATCTCGCTCGACAACAAGACTCGGCTGATCATGGGCGTGCTCGCCTTCGTGCTCGCCTTCGTCTGGCTCGGCAGTGACTTCAGCCCCGCAGTGTCCCGCGAGCAGACGCGCGCAGCGGCGGCCGGCGCGCGCGTCGGCGATGGTCTGCGGCAGATGGATGCAGCAAACCAGCGCCGCGAACATATCAAGGTAGCCGCAGCGGCCGTGAAAGCCAGGGCTGCCAGTGCCGCTGGCCCGTCCGGTTCGTCGAAGGCGGGTTCGTCCAAAGCGGGCTCCCCACGGGCGAGTTCGTCGAAGGCCGACGCTGTTGGCCGGAGCGCTGGTCGGCTGGCCGGCAAAGGCGTCAACCTCTATCGCAATCGCAAGGCCGGCCGTCCGCAATCGAACAAGTAGTCGAACGGTCGGTTCTCGTCGGCCGACAAATCCGCGGCAGTAGCCTGAGCGCGTGCCGTTCGAACGACCAGCTCCTGACCTGACCAAGATCATCGCCGCCTGGCAGGAGTTCGAACGTGGCGAAGAGACGCCCGGCAAGGTCCTCGCCAACATGAAGATGGCCGGCCTGACCGACGTCTTCGACCAGCTGACCGCATCCGGCTGGGAACCCACGATTCCTGCCTGACCAGGCACGCCGAACGGCGGAGTCAGAGGAACCTCTGAGCCGAGGCGTCAGATCGGGCCGAACATCGTCCGCAGCTCAGCGCGGAAGCCCTCGACGTCGACCTCGAGGCCGATCTGCCACTCGGCGAAGCCGTCGGGCACTGTTTGGTCGCCACCACCGGACGCGGCAAAGAACGTGACCCGCCGGTCGACAACCGTCGCGCCGAGCGCCGGGCCGGGCGACACTTGCACCGCCATTGGCAGCACGGGACCACCGACGAGGTCGGGGTGCACGGCAGCCATCACCGCGAGCGCATCGTGGCACGGGAATTCGCCAGGCGCGCAGAACGTACCGCCGAACCGGCGGTAGACAGCCAGCGGTACATCGAGGAACTCCCCGGCGGCCGTGTTGTGTTGCTCGACGAGGGCGACCTCGGCCGCTGTGAACGTTGCCAGGTGCGTCACGTCGAGCCCGACGAGGAGCGGTGGAGTCGCCCACGCGGCGCGAGCAACGATGTCGGCAGCCGTTGGGTCGTGGGCAATGTTCGCCTCGCCGACTGGCAGAGCATTGCCCTGCGTCAAGGCCGCTCCGCCCATCACCACGAGACGGCGGACGCGCGACGGCCACGTGTGGTCGGCCGTGATGGCTGCGGCGATGTTCGTCAGCGGCCCGATCGGAACGATGACGATCTCGCCGGGTTGATCGTCGACCACACGCCGCAGCAGATCCACGGCATGCTCGCCGCCTGCGTCGAACGTCGCCCTCGGCCGGAACGTGTTGCCGAGACCGTCGGTGCCGTGGATGAAGTCTGCAGGACGGAGGTCCGGCACGGGCCCGAGTGCTTGTCCGTGACCGACGGCGACAGGTATCCCGGGCGCACCGCAGGCCTCCAGCACGCGGCACACGTTGTCCGTCGCGATGCTCAGTTCGACGTTGCCGTGCACTGTCGTGATTGCGATCATCTCGACGTCCGGCGACGTCGCCGCCCACCAGATCGCCACCGCGTCATCCACTCCTCCGTCGGTGTCGATGACGAGTTTGGTGCGGGTCGGTGAGGGCATCTGTCGATCCTCACATCGTTGGACCCGAACGGCAACAGCGGTGCCGGAGGATCACCCGCATAACATCGCCCCCGATGAGCGATGGACCACGGACACCTCGCCGCGCGGGAGGCCAGCAGCGCATTCCACGACCCACCGCGTGGCGACTCGAGACGCTGGCCGGCTGGGCAGATCGCCCGGCACCGACCGCCAGCGAAATTGCCGCATTGGTCGCATCCGCCGCCCTCGACGAACTGCCGATGACCCCCACGTTCCCGGATGCGCGTCCTTCGGCGGTGCTGCTGGCGTTGGTCGACGGCCCCGGTGGGGCAGAAGTGTTGTTGACGAAACGATCGAAGGAACTCCGCAACCACAGTGGCGAGATCAGCTTTCCTGGTGGGCGGATCGACACCGGTGAGACACCGGTCGAGGCCGCTCTGCGAGAAGCATCGGAAGAGGTCGGCCTCGCCCCCGATGTCGTCGATGTGCGCGGTCAGCTCAGTCATCTGACAACCGTGGTCAGCCGGAGCTACATCGTCCCGGTTGTCGGCACCCTCCAGGAGCGGCCGCGGTTGGTCGCCCATGATCGCGAAGTGGCTCGCATCCTGTGGGTGCCCGTCGCCGAACTGGTCGATCCAGCGACCTATCGCGAGGAGTGGTGGGGGACGGCTCCGCTCGATCGTCGGATGAACTTCTTCGAATTGGACGACGAGACGATCTGGGGCGCGACCGCTTTCATTCTCTACGAGTTGCTCGGACTCGTCTACGGACCGCCGGCGGCCCGAACCGCGCCGTAGAAGGTGTACGCCCACGAGACACATGGCGGGACGTTGATCATCGCCCTCGTTCCACAATGGGCTTTCATGTCTGTCAGGAACTGCCGATCGATCCGCCTGCGGCTGTCATGGTTCCAGTAGCGGCCGCGGCCGTAACGCTCGTCGAGCCGTTTTGTGTTCCTGTAGCCGAAGTCGTGGCGGCGACACGGTTCGGTGAAGTTGAACGATCTGCCCGTGTTGCCGATCAGTGGAGCCGAACAGAAATCGGTGCTCCAGTCGAACCACGTGTCACCCGCTCCGCCGTCCGGCCCAGTATGCGATTTCGCGGCTGCCGTGAAGGACCTCAGTGGTGTTCCGAACGACATTCGGCGCACGAAATCGGCATCTTCGGACGCGTTCCTCGCTCCGCCGGCGGTGACCATCGTGTCTCGGATGACGGTTGCGACGAACAGGGCAGTCAACACACTCGTGACTGCGACGAGGACATGGGCGAGACGCCTCATGATGTCCTCATTCCTCGGTTTGATATACGGCGTATGTGCCGAATCCCGATTCAATCGCAACCTGGTCGTCCCGCCAACGCCCTTGTGAAAACGAACCGAACAGCGTTCTGCTCAGATCGGCCCCACGGGTCGCAGATGTGCGGACAGGTCGCTCGATCGCGCCCCGTGGGGCCAGTCTGAGCGTGTCCGGCTCGGGAGGGCGTCCTCAGGCCAGTGATTGCAACAGGTGCCAACCGGCAACGACGTGTCGTTCGGCAGTCAGCCGGGAGCCGATCGAGAACCTGAGGGTGACGACATCGTCCAGGACGGTGCGCGTGAAGAGCACATCGGCCGTGTTGTTGGCAGCCTCGATCAGCCGGGCCGTCGCCTCGTTCCCGGCGGTCAACGAAAGGCAGATCAGGTTCAGCGGGTGCGGAGCGACGATCCGGAATCGATCGTCCGTGGCGATCAATTCGGCCAACATCTGCGTCAAGCGGACGTGCTCGCGGATCATCGTCTGTACCGGCGCGATGCCGTCGCAGCGCAGCGTGAACCACAACTTCAGGGCACGGAAGCGGCGGCCGAGCGGGATCTGCCAATCGCGGTAGTCGATTGCTGCGCCGCTCTCGAGGGCCTTCGATCGGAGGTATTCGGGGATGATGCTCAGCGCCCCGAGGAGCGCTTCGCGGTCGGCTGTCCAGAACAGATCGCAGTCGAAGTTGACGCCCATCCACTTGTGCGGATTGGTGCAGTAACTGTCGGCGAACTCCAGGCCGTCGTTGACCCAGCGGTACTCGGGAACAAGCGCGGCGATGCCACTCATCGCGGCGTCGACGTGCAGCCACAATTGCTCACGCCTGCAGATCTCTCCGATCTGTGGAGTGGGGTCGAACGCCGTCGAACTCGTCGTTCCGCGCGTGGCGCAGACGAAGAACGGAACGAGGCCGTTGGCGCGGTCCTCGGCGATCATCCTCGAAAGTTCGTCGGCGCGCATTGCGAACGTGTCGTCATGAGCGACGACGCGCATCCGTGCGCTGCCGACGCCAGCGATGCGCAGACCTTTCTCGGTACTGCTGTGTGCCTGCGCGGTGGCATAGGCCACGAGCGTGGTCGTGTCGCCATCGGCGTTGACGGCGCCGCCGGTGACGCGCCAGCGTGCGGCGAGAATCGCCGCCAACGTTGCTTCCGAGGCGGAACCCTGGATGACGCCGCCACCTGTTACCGAGTCGCTACGGAAACGGTCGGGGAGACCGAGCAACTCCTGCATCCAGTCGAGCATCAGGGTCTCGACCTCTGTGCACGCCGGACTCGTCACCCAACTCATTCCCTGCACGCTCAATCCGGCAGAAGCGAGTTCGCCGAGAATTGCCGAGTACGACGAGTTGGCCGGGAAGTAGGCGAAGAAGTTCGGATGCTGCCAGTTGGTCAGACCGGGGACGACGATGTCGTCCATGTCGCGCAAGACATCGGCGAACGGTTCCGGAGCGGTCGGTGGATGGGCGGGGAGCATCGCCCGGACATCGCCGGGCAGAAGTTCGGGGTTCCACACCGGAAGTTGCTCGATGTCCTCGATGTACTCCGCGATCCAATCGATCAGGGCATGGCCGTTCTTGCGGAACTCGTCGGGCGTCACGACACGTGACCGTACGAAATTCTTCGGCAACATGGCAACCTTTCGCCGCTCGGCGCCGCAGCCGGATCTGCGGTGGCTACGGTCCGATCGATGGAACCCGACATCCGACCCGACATCGATCCCGACCGATTTGCCACGGAACACTGCTCCGTTCGAGGTTTCCGGCAAGCGTTCGTGCGTGTCAATCCAGGCGGTGTGCCGTTGCTGTGCGTGCACGGCTGGCCGGAATCGAAGCGAATCTTCTGGCGGGTGATCGAGCCGCTCGCTGCAGCCGGCTTCGAGGTGATCGTCCCCGACCTGCGCGGCTTCGGTGACAGCGAGGTCGGGCCGGACGGTTTCCATGACGTGCTGTCCCACTCGCACGATCTCTTCGCCTTGGTTCACGATCACCTCGGTCACGAATCGGTCGTGCTCCTCGGTGGCGACCTCGGCGGTCCGGTCGTACAGGACCTCGCCCTGCGGCACCCGGACTGGGTGGACCGGATGGTGCTGTTCAACTCGCCGCTGCCGTACCTGCGTGAATCGATGTCCGAGATCGTGGGGACGCGGGCGCCGCGCGAGTCCGCCGATTACTTCATCCGCCAAGGTACTGATCCCGACGGCCTCGCCGCCGAACTGATCAGCCCGGAACAACGTCGGCGGTACATCGCGACCTTCTACACGAGTCGGTTCTGGGCTCACCCGGGTGCCTTCTGCGGTGCGGGGGACGTCGACTTCCACACTCAGCCGTTCGGTCGCGCCGAGTCGCTGCGCGCCAGCTTCGGTGCCTACGAGAGCGCTTTTGAACCCGAGGCCCGTTCCGGCCCGTCGCTGATCGGGCGCAACGACCGGACGAGCACCCTGATCCTGCATGGCACCAGCGACCACGTCATCTATCCGGCATTCGATCAGATGGCGGCGCAGGTGTTCACGAACCACGTCGGACCATTCCTGCTCCGCGACTGCGGACATTTCGTGCCGTGGGAGTCTCCCCACACTCTGGTCAGCGGAACGCGCGCGTTCTGCGGGGATCTGTTAGCCAGCGCCGTGGCGAGTCGACCGACGAATTCAGGAAATGTGTGACTGCAGCGCTTTGTCGCGTGCCTTGACCGACTTCACGACCCTCCAGGAGATGATCGTGATTCCGACCCCCAGGACACCGAACGTGACGCTCTGCAGCCAGCCACCCCGGGCTCCGGGAGTGGTTGGCTGAACGCCACAATCAGGAAGATCGATCGATTTGTTCAGGCACTGGCTGATGTCGCGCTTGGTGTTCAGAAAGCTGTTGTCGATCGACGTGGTCGGCGCGGCGGCACCGGACGAACCGTCGGCACCGGCAGCGGAGCCGGAACCCCCGGAATTCGGCGGGGCAGCCGCAAACGCGCTGCTCGGCGCGAGCGAGACGGACACGGCGAACATCGCAACGAGGAGGAGGAGGAGGCGACGCATATCCCCCATCGTCGCGCCAGCGGGGCCCAGTTACCCGGCGCGATGCAGATTCTCGGGTGGACTTTCGCCACAGTAGATTTCAGGGCTTGAGCGATCAGCAGCACGACCCCCAGAACGACCCCCAGAACGACCCCCAGAACGACACGGTGCTGGTCGTCGACTTCGGTGCTCAATACGCGCAGCTGATTGCCCGCCGGGTGCGTGAGTTGAACGTGTACAGCGAGATCGTGCCGCATCGGATCAGTGCGGCCGAGATCGCTCGGCGCAAACCAGCTGCGATCATCCTGTCTGGTGGCCCGAAGAGTGTCCACGTCGACGGTGCGCCCTCGCTCGACCCGGAGATCTACGAGCTCGGCATCCCGATCCTCGGCATCTGTTACGGCGCCCAGTTGATCGCCCAGCAATTGCCAGGAGGCGTCGTCGGCAGGGGAATGCGCGGCGAATACGGCCGGGCGAAGTTGCAGATCACCGGTTCCGACACTCAGTTGCTCATCGACCAACCGACCGAGCAGGACGTCTGGATGAGCCACTTCGATGCGGTCACCACTGCGCCGGACGGATTCATCGCAACGGCATCCAGTCCCGATGCTCCGGTCGCGGTTCTCGAGAACGCCGAGCGCAACATCTGGGGCGTGCAATATCACCCGGAGGTGGTGCACTCGTCGTTCGGGATGCAGGTTCTGCGGCGCTTCGTGATCGATCTCGCCGGCTGCAGACCAACATGGACGATGGCGTCGATCATCGACGAGCAGGTCGCCCTCGTGAAGGCAATGGTCGGTGATCAACGGGTCATCTGTGGCTTGTCCGGCGGCGTTGACTCCGCCGTTGCAGCAGCGCTGGTCCACCGTGCGATCGGGGCACAACTGACGTGTGTGTACGTGGACATCGGGCTGATGCGCAAGGGTGAATCGGACGAGGTGACCGAAACGTTCCGCCGCAACATGAACATCGAGTTGATCCACGTCGATGCTGGTGACCGGTTCTTCGAGCGTCTCGTCGGAGTCACCGAACCGGAACAGAAGCGCAAGACCATCGGCGAACTGTTCGTCCGTGTCTTCGAAGAGAACATCGGTGGCCTGACCGACGCCACGTTCCTCGTTCAGGGCACGCTGTACCCGGATGTGATCGAGAGTGGCGGCAGCGACGGCACCGCAGCGGTGATCAAGAGCCATCACAACGTCGGTGGCCTTCCCGAAGACATGACGTTGAAGCTGATCGAACCGTTACGCAGCTTGTTCAAGGACGAGGTCCGCCGGCTCGGTACCGAACTCGGTCTGCCCGACGAGATCACATGGCGTCAGCCGTTCCCCGGCCCGGGGCTCGGCGTACGGATCATCGGCGAAGTCACTCCCCAACGCGTCGCCATCCTGCAAGAGGCCGACTTCATCGTGCGTGAGGAGATCCGCAAGGCCGGGCTCGAACGTGAGATCTGGCAGGCGTTCGCCGTCCTGGCCGACATCCGTTCGGTTGGCGTGATGGGCGACGAACGCACGTACGAGAACCCGATCATCATTCGCGCTGTGACGAGTGATGATGCGATGACGGCCGACTGGGCTCGGTTGCCCTACGACCTGTTGGAGACGATGTCGAGCCGGATCATCAACGAGGTAGATGGCATCAATCGTGTCGTCTACGACATCACGTCGAAGCCGCCCGGAACGATCGAGTGGGAATAGGCGAGTGGGAGTCGGCCAGCAGGAGTCGGCCAGCAGGAGTCAGC
>JAYTOM010000337.1:0-3844 GCA_043747765.1 Actinomycetota bacterium | reverse complement strand
GGGAGAGCTTCACGTCAGGTCGGGCGGCGATGGTCCAGATCGAGGCGGCGGTCTCTGTCGGGCCGAACAACGATTCGAAGGCGACCAGCTGACCGTCAGGCGACCACGATGGTGCGCCGTCACCGTGGGCGGCATTGTTGGTCAGTCGGGTCGCGATTGGCGGCGCCACGGGCGGTGCCGTCGCCGGGGTTACGGCCTTCGGGCCGCAAGGACGGGGGTGCAGCCGATCGACATCGTCCCGCCCATGACCGCGAGCCCGAAAGCGAACGGCGCGGCGCCGGCCAGCAGAAGAGATCACGTCATGGCATCGTGATGGTCATGGTCATGGTGATGGGATCTGCGCATGACCCGCCCATGACGCGGCGGTCGCCGACAACATGACAAACGTCATGGCCTGTCTGGTCTGATCCGACGTCTTGTCATCCCAGCCGCCTCACCGACCGACCGGCAGTTGCCAACGCAACAGGGCTTGTGCCACCCGTCAGACTACGCGTCCGAGGAAGTTGAGCATCTTCGTCTGCGCGTCAGAGCCAGGCGCCGGCTTCACGGCTGCACCCATCATGCCCGGCATCCGCAAAGCAGCCTCGGGCAGCCCCTTCCATGTGAGCATCGTGTGCTTCACCAGTGTCGGATCGAGACGTTCGTCCACCTTGGCGGTGCGGGCCAGATCCCAGGTGTGCGGCACCAGGTCGGCGGCCATGAAACCGACCAACACGTCAACCGGCATCGGCCCGAAGTCCGGACCGAACGGGTCGTTTGCGATCCGCTGCAGCACGTCGGGTTCATCGAGCACCGCCAGTGTCTGCTCGCGCAGCTTGACCCACGCGCCGACAGGGTCGGCACCGAGTTTCGGCGACGACTTCGGCCCCTTGCCGCTGGCGGCAAAGCTCTTGATCATCACAAGGTTCCCCGCGGCGTGCTCGTACACGTCCTTGCCGGTCCAGCCCGCACATGGCGCCTTGCGGTTGAACGAGGTCGGCTTGGTCACCTTCAGAACATGTTCAAAGGCGTAGACGGCGGACGTGTACAGGCGGAGGTTGGCGCTCATCCGCGAATGCTACTGCGCCAACAACCAACGCTCGACAGGGCCAGGTCGGCAACGCATCGGCCAGTGTTCGACACCACCGCCGAGCAAGCCCTGAGCCTCCACGCCTCACATGACTGCTGCGCACATAACACCATTGCAGAACGACGCGCCGCGGCGTCGGTGACCGCGCCAAGTGCGCGCTTTATGCCGGTTCGCGACGCTCACGGGAGCAAGGTCAGTGGGCCTATTGTTGGTCGGACGACGGTGAAGTGTCGTCGGTCGAGCGTGGCGACTTCGGTGATCGCGAGTCGCTCAGCGATCGCGACAACCGAGGCGTCGACGGTGCCGAGCGGGAGATCGCTGTAGCGCGCGACGAACTCCGCGATCCGGAGCCAGTCTGACGAAGCCACTGGCTCGGGGATCAGGTTGCCCGAGGCGAGATCGCCGAGGAACCTGACTTCGGCATCGTCTCCCAGCCTGGTCGCAAGCAGATACACCACTTCGGTGATCACGAGCGTCGGTACGAGTAACGGGCCAGGATGGGATTCGAGCAGGTCGAGACATGCCCGGTGGTGACGGTCGTCGCGATCGACGTACGCGTACAGAGGGCCGGCGTCGACGATCAGGGCAATGCTGAGACCTTGGTAGCGAGGATCTCCTCGATCCGCTCGGAGATGTCGTCGTGCCCGCTCGCGCCTGCGGCTGCAGCGAGCAGCTTGCGTCGCGTGCGCGGGCCACCGAGATGGGCTTCGATTGCCTCGCGTGTCAAATCGGACACGGTTGTCCCCCGCCGTTGCGCTTCGTGACGGAGCCGCGCGTCGAGTTCATCGGGGAGTTTCACAGTCGTTCGCTGCATGTATGCCAGCATACGCTACGATCACCGCAACCGCTCACACACGCACCTGACACTCAACTACAACGTCACCCTCGTCCCGAGCTCATCGCGTCCAGAACGGACCCTCCGTGTGGCTCTTGAATGCAGTTGTGATCGGGTGCCGCGGCTGCCGAATCCTTCCCGCGATCTTCCCAACAACATCGACGGCATCGACATCTCACCCCAAATGCTCCAACAGGCGGCATCCAAGCAACATCACGGCACCTCGGTCTATCGCGACCTGATCGAAGCCGACCTGACCCACCCGCTGGTGATCGACGACGACACGTACGCCGAAGCTGTGATCGTGGGCACCTTCACCCACGGGCACGTCGGACCAGCCGCACTCGCCGAAGTCTTCCGCGTCGTACGATCCGGCGGACGTGCGGCAATCGGGATAAACGCCGCTCACTTTGCTACCGCCGACTTCGGCCACACCCTTGAGCAACTTGTGCTCGCCAGCACGATCAACAACCTCGAACTGATCGAAGCACCGATCTACGACGGTGCCGAACCGCGCAACGCCGACGACATCGCCCTCATCGCCACCTTCGAAGTCACCTGACGCCAAGTTGCGCCCAACGCTGCCAGCGGCCGGCCGTCAAGCGCGATGAGGTCGTCCGGTTATGGGGTCACGTGTTGCTCTCGATCCGGGTGCCGTTGCCTTGCCAGAGCCGGTCGACGGGGCAGACGTAGATGCGGTCGTCGATCTGGTAGGCCTCGCTGCCGGTGTTGAGGAAGTATCCGGCGCGGAACTGGTCGCCGAGGCCGTCGCGCACGGCGATGAGGCCCCTGAGCGCCTTCTTGTCGACTTCTCGGCCTGCTTTGATCTCGAAGCCGACGACGGTGCCGTCAAGGGTCTCGGCGACGAGGTCAACCTCTTGGCCGTCATGGGTTCGCCAATGACCGACCTCGCGAACGTCGTCGCGCCAAGAAGCCTGCTTGAGGAGCTCGCCGACCACGAACGTCTCGAACAGGTGACCGAACTCCGCGAGCGCTGACGGGTCGCGCCGGGCAAGCTTCTCGGGCGTGATGCCAAGCAGGTACGCGGCAAGACCGGAATCGACGACATGCAGTTTGGGTGAGTGCGCAGTTCTGGATCGCAGTGTCCGCCCCCACGCCGGTAGCCGGCGGATGAGGAACAGCGTTTCGAGAAGTCGTGTGTAGTTGTCCCCCGACCTCGGCTCGATCCCGGCAGCGGTGGCCGCCTTCACGACATTGAGCACTTGGCCGGTTTGTGCCGCGAGACGCTCCATCAGTCGCGGCAGCACGTTGATCTGCCGCACCCGCGACAGGTCGAGGACGTCACGCGCAAGCGACACACCGAGATAGGACCGGTAGAAGCCGGCACGTTGACGACCTGAGGCGTGAACAGCGAGCGGCATCCCGCCGCGACAGACTCGTTGCTCGTACTCCTCGCGCTCGGTGACTGGCCGCCTCGCTGCGATGAGTGCGACGGGATCAGCGAGCGCGAGATCGAAGAAGTCCTCGCGAACTCCGTCCAGTTCACCTTGGGAGAACGGCATCACTTCGACCAGTTCGATGCGTCCGGTGAGCGCCTTGGTGCCACGAGGCATCGCCCAGAACGACGCTGAGCCGGTGAGAAGCCAACGACGGTTACCTCGCCTGCGCAAGCACCCCGCACGTAGGTGAAGTCGACAGACCCACAACTGGTTCTGACGCAATGCCCTGAATCGGTCGTTCTCGTCACTGCGGCGACACCTTCGTCAACCGGTTCAGCTGTCTGGCTGGGTGGTCGCGGGAGGTCGGTGCGGTCACCGTTTTGTCATCGGGCCAATCGCGACGCCGACCCACACCACACCACACCACGGCGATCCAAATGGTTGGCGATCGGCTCACAATCGGACCATACATTCGTGCGGGGCGGTGCCGCGACAGACGCTCTCAGCTTCCATCAGCGCGCCGCCACATCGGTTCGATCG
>JAYTOM010000336.1:0-1507 GCA_043747765.1 Actinomycetota bacterium | reverse complement strand
GGCGTTGGTGGCCGAACACGAAGACGTCTCCGATGCCCTCCGCCAGCTGCTGTTGCGAATTCCCAACCTGCCCCATCCCGATGCGCCGGATGGTGCCGGCGAGGACGAGAACCCCCTAGTCAAGGGGCCGGTCGAGATGCCCGATTCATTCGCAGAGTACCAGCGAGTTCCGCACTGGGCAAGCGCAACAGCACTCGGAATTCTCGACAACGAACGCGCGACCAAGATCAGCGGTGCGATGTTCACGATGCAGCGCGGCCTCGGAGCAACGATGGCCCGCGCCCTGTGCCAACTCGCCCTCGACAACAATGCCGATGCGTTCGAGGAGATCCGCCCTCCGACGTTGGTCACGACTGCGACGTTGACGGCCACCGGACAGCTGCCGAAGTTCGCCGACGACGCCTTCTCGATCGAGCGCGACGACCTGTGGGCAATACCGACGGCCGAGGTTCCGCTGACCTCGCTCTACGCGAACGAGGTCCTGGACGAAGCGCAACTACCAGCGTTGATGATGGCGCAGACATCGTGCTTCAGGCGTGAAGCCGGCTCGGCCGGTCGGGACACCCGCGGGATGTTGCGCACGCACGAGTTCGACAAGGTCGAGATCCTCGCCGTGTCGATGCCGGAACAGGCGCCGGCGCTGCTGATCGAGATGGTGGCTCGCGCGGAGCGCACGATTGCATCGCTCGGCATGCCATACCGGATCATCGAGATCTGCACCGGCGACATGGGCCAGAGCCATCATCGGTCGTACGACATCGAGGTCTACGCACCGGGGTGCGACGAATGGCTGGAGGTCAGCAGCGTGAGCTGGTTCGCCGACTATCAAGCCCGCCGGGCCGACATCCGCTTCCGTCGCCAGGGCAAGAAGGGAACCGAGATCGCGCACACGTTGAACGGCTCGGCGCTGGCGGTTCCCCGCGTGTGGGCGGCCATCATCGAGAACAATCGCCAGGCCGACGGAAGCATCGTGATTCCCGCCGTGCTGCACCCGTACATGCGCGGTGCGACGATCATCCCGGCCGTTCGATGAGCGGTCCGACCGGCGATTCGATCCGTGATCGGCGCGTCCAGTACGAGTCCGCTGGACTGGATGTCGCAGACCTCGCGGCCGACCCGGTCTCGCAGTGGAACAATTGGTACGCGCAAGCCGAGCAGGCAGGGTGCGTCGAGCCGAACGCGATGGTCATCAGCACGACCGGTCTCGACGGCATTCCGGACAGTCGCTATGTCTTGGCCCGGGGTGTCACCGCAGCCGGATTCACCTTCTACACCAACTACGGGTCGTCGAAGAGCGCTCAGCTGGTCGGCTCGCCCGGTGTGTCCGCTCTGTTCACCTGGCTGCAGCTGCACCGCCAGATGAAGATCCGCGGCACTGTCTCGAAGGTCTCGGCCACGGATTCGGACGCGTATTTCGCGTCTCGGCCCCGTGCATCACAACTCGGGGCGTGGGCTTCGCCGCAATCGCAGGTCCTCGCCGATCGCGCCGAACTCGACGCTCATGTCG
>JAYTOM010000335.1:0-4730 GCA_043747765.1 Actinomycetota bacterium | reverse complement strand
ACCCGACCGGCCACCCGACAACGAGTGGCGACTGCCCCGAGGCACCACGTTGGTCGTCGATGAGGCCAGCATGTTGGGCACGCCCAGCCTGCATCACCTCACCCAACTCGCCACAGCCAACGACTGGCGGCTCGCCTTGATCGGTGACCCGCGACAACTCCAAGCCGTCGGACGCGGCGGTATGTTCAGCGAACTGTGCAACACCGGACGCACGATCGAACTCGAGCGGGTCCACCGCTTCGAACAACCCTGGGAAGCCCACGCCTCACTCCTGTTACGCCAAGGAGACCCCCGCGCCCTCGACCTCTACGAACAACACGGCCGGATTCGTGCCGGCACCCTCGACGAGCACCTCGATCACTTCGCCCACCAATGGCTCACTCGCCACGCCAACGGTCACAGCACGGCGATCATGGCGTCCACCAATCAGCAGGTCGATCTGATCAACGACCGCGTCCAGTCCGCCCGCCACGACCACGAACAGCTCGACCCGTCCTGCCCGGTGTCGATCGGTGGTGGCGAATCCGCCTACACCGGGGACATTGTCGCCACCCGCCGCAACCACCGCCACCTGACCACCACCAGCGGGGAACGAGTCCGCAACCGCGACCTATGGATCGTCACGCAGACCCACGACAACGGCGACCTCACCGTGACCCTATTGGTCGGACACGGACAGATCACGCTCCCGGCCGGCTACGTCCACGAGCACGTCCGCCTCGGCTACGCAGCGACCGAGATGGGCACCCAATCCGACACCGCCACCGCCAGCCTCGAACTCGCCTCCCGCGCGACCACCTGCCGCAACCTGTACGTCGCGATAACCCGCGGCCGGCGAGACAACACCGTCTGCGTGATCACCGACACCCACGACATCGCCGACGCACGCGACATCCTCGACGCCCGCGACATCGCCGACGCCCGCGACATCCTCGACACGATCATCGCCATCGACCGCGCCGACGTGCCCGCCACCACCCAACGCCGCAACCTCCACACCCAAGACCGCCAACAGCCGCCTGTGCCGCGACTCAAGCCGAAGTATGAGATCCCGGAATGGTTCGAACCGCTCCGACAAACCACCATCGAACAACTCGCCACAGCCGTCGACAGCTACGAAGACGACCAGAAGCAAACAGCCGGGATCGAAGGCGACGTCGAAACTGCTGAGCAGCGCCATGCCGACGCCGAGCGGCTGTTCGCGATTCAAGACAGCATCTACGGCGAGTCAGACCAGACGACCGGGCCAACGCGCTCCACGACGGAGTAGTGGCCGCGTCGCCGGCCGATGTACAAGGTTCCGTTCGCCATCTCTGCGCCGTCGCAACTCGCATCTAGCCTTCAAGCGTGGAAGCTGAGCGGAGGACACGACAATGAGCCGCGCCACTTGGTCAACGCTGCTGCGAGTAGCTGCCAACGATGCCTCTGCAGTCGAGAAGGTCCCCCTGACGGCGGGCCCGACGATGGGTAGCAGCTCGCCGGTCAAGCGGTCCTCGGCTGTGCGCCGTCGGCCGCACTCATCAAACCCGCGTCGACGCTGGCATCTTCGCTGTCTCGACGAGGATGGCCCGGTGATGCCGAGCTGATCGCCGAGCTCGAGCATGTGCGCGACGGGACCAACTCGGAGTTGTCGCTGCTGCCGGTCGAACTCGATGACCTCGCGACGCACTGGATCAATCACCCGCAAGCGTGTCGTACATCGACCTCACGAACGGCGTCGTGTGGCCGGGCGAGTTGTTCGATGTCGGGCAGGGTCCCGAAGACTTCGATGCAGATGACTCGACCAGGTGGCTATCGGTTGTTGGTGTCGGTTCCAAGGTCGCGTCCGCGGTCATGGCGCGGTTCATCGACACGATCGAGAACCCTGGGCTTGCCTCACGACTGCGGGATGAGATCGGCGGACCGAAGGCCTTTCCGGGCTTTTCCGCCGAACTCAGCCGCCACGAACTCGATATACCGATCCAACACATCAACCCGCGACAGCGGGCCCGATACAACCTTCGACACTGACATCGCAGCGTTCCCCGATCAACACAGATCCTGCTCGACGAGCAAGAGGCCCCAGAGCCTCCCCGATCACCGGAATATCAGCAGTTCTGTGCGGTGGGTCGGCGGCCCACAGAGAACGTCTTCCCGCGCAGCGTGCGGCTGCCGGTCACGACCACCAGGGACTGATCGGTCCGTCGACGCCAGGGATGGGAACTGGGTAGGCCGCAGCCCACTCGTCGGGATCGAATTGCGTGCCCATCGGATTGCGGGCAAACTCCTCGGAGCGCATGTACTCAAACTGCTCCTCGGGCGAGCTAAAGCTGTCCACCTTCAGCTCGATCTGGTTGCCGTCCGGGTCGAGGTAATACAACGAAGTCGTCGACCCGTGGTCGATCGACCGAGTCGGCGCGATGGACTCGCCCTTAAGACGCTCGAACGTAGCCACCAGCTCACCCTCGTCGGCATAGGTGAAAGCCAAGTGGTCGAGACCGGCCGAGTTCGGCTCGCGCGGTACGGTCCCCGGTCGAGCCACCAGCGCCACGCGGTGGTTCTGCTCGTCGTACGACAAGAACGCGATCGATGCGTTGGCGAAGGCGACCTCTGCCTGCAGCACCGTCAGGTACCATTTGAGCATCGGCCCGAGTTCCGTCGTGCGCAGGACGGCGTGCTCAAACTTAACCGGCGCCAATCGACCCTTCTCACGAGCGGTCCTCACTGCGTGAACGTTAACCACGAGCGGTGCCGCATTCGAGTTTTGTCAAGCGCCGATCTGTAGATCGGGCGCTTGCGGAGTGGGTCGGGAACTGGCAATCTGGTCGGTGGTCGCGTCGCGGGGCCGCGAGGCCAGGAGGTCGTAGTGGTTGATTATTCAGGGTACCAACCTGACGAGGTCGTGACGACGGCCGAAGAAATTCTGGCGTTGCTCGGCGAGCCCATGGAATCACAGGTCAAGAAGGTGATCGATCACATCGATGATCATTGCCGGGCCTGGATTGAACGAAGCTCGTTCGTGGTGATTTCGACCGCCTCTGCTACGGGAGCGATGGACGTGTCGCCCAAGGGGGATCCGCCGGGGTTCGTTCGCGTGCTCGATCCGAAGACGCTGGCCGTTCCCGATCGCCCCGGGAACCACCGAGGTGACACGTTCCTGAATGTGCTCGAGAATTCTCACGTCGGTCTCATGTTCGTGGTGCCGAAACGTCGAGAGGTCGTCCGTGTGTCGGGAACCGCGTTGGTGGTCAAGGACAGATCGCTATTGGAGTCGATGGCGGTCGGCGGGAAGGTTCCGTCGCTTGCACTGGTGGTGCGGGTGCACGAAGCGATGTTCCACTGTGGCAAGTCGATGATCCGTTCCCACATGTGGGAGCCAGACCTCTGGGGGGCGGTCGACGGTCTACCGACCTACGGACGTGCTCTAGTCGATCACGGTCAGCTGGAGCGCTCGGTCGAGTACATGGAGCGAGCTACCGACCTCAACGAGAAGCACCGCCTGTACGACGAATGACGCGACGGAAACACCGATCTGGCAGGTGCCTCAATCCTGCGGGTGGGATAACAAGACAATGATCGCGTTGCAGAGCGAGGACGAGGTGACCGGACCCAAGTAGCCGAAGCAACACCGGCTTGGTGGAGGCAGCGTATGTGGTCGGTGAGGGCTTCGGCTGGAGTCCTCCAGGCCAGGACTTTGCGTGGTCGCGGGTCGAGCGTGTGGGCGACAGCTTCGAGTTCGTCGCGACTGCCAGCGGCCGACCCACCCTGCGCGCCCAGGCCGAGCATGCCGAACGCAACCAGCAGACCGACCGGGCAGCGATCTACAACCGGCTCCTCAACGGCCTCCCCGCCGACACCGGCTGACCGCCGATCACCGGAATAACCCGATCACCCCTTGACAGATCACCTGAGTAACTACAGATCGGCGCTGGACAGGCTGCTAGCGATGAGGCAATCTGCGAGCATCGCCGTGTCGAAGGCAGCGATTGCCGGCTACCAGCAGGGGGAGCAATTCGGGACAGGATGCTCACGACGGTGCTGACGGCGTGGTCCTTGTTGGGATGGGTGGCCTGCACGTCGGATGGCAACTCCTCAGCGTCTGTGAGTGACCCGGGCGTTGTGTCATCCCCAAAGATTCGCGCCGATTGGTGAGGGTGTCGACGCGCAAGAAGCGTCGAGTGCCGCCGCAATTGCGCTCGGCGATGATCGCCTCGCAGATCTACTCCGTACCAACCCCCCGAGGTCGAGCGCGTGCGAGCCGCCAGCTCGTCCGCAGGTCTGGTGGTGTCGGTGCGCTTCGACGCGCCACTCGGCACTGACGCCCCGTGTCCACTCGAGGCGTGCGCCATCGAAACGAACGGCGCACCGATCACCGGGCTCCAATGGTTGGTGCAGGCCAACCGCGTCGCAGCAGCGAGCCCCATCTGGGGTGACAACATCGCCTGCGGGTACTGAGCGACCGCACACATCTGTAGACTGGCGTCAGTGACGAAATACGCGATCAGCTCATAACGCGCGACGCTGAACGACGCCACCATCGCCGGCCAGGACAGGCCGTATCGGCGCATCGGCGCCGACTTATACCCGGCGTTTGAGGGCGGTGCGCGCGGGCGGGAATCCGTGCCTGGTTACTGCAGGCGGTATCGGAGTTGGGCGACGCCGCTGCTGAATCGATGCTCGTCGATGAGCTCAAGATCGGCGTGCGCGTCGGTCGGGGAGTGCGGGGTTGCGCCCACCGAGGGCGACTGGCC
>JAYTOM010000334.1:0-3034 GCA_043747765.1 Actinomycetota bacterium | reverse complement strand
CGGATGTTCCGCCTTGGTCCACCGGCACACCCGGGTGGGCGAGGAAGGTCATCAATCCGTGTTCGAGACGGATCTCACGATTGGCGGTGCCGAGCAGCGTGCTGTTGCCGCCGTGGCCATTGAGGAAGACGAGTCGTTTGGCAGGGGTTTTGGCGATGCAGCGGCCGATGTCATTGAGAACGGCCAGCAGCGTCGTGGCCGACAACCAGATCGTGCCCGACGACCATGCGTGCTCGTTCGACTTCGTGTAGGCGAGCGGTGGCAGCACCCAGGCGTCGAGCTCCTCGCCGACTGCGACAACCGCGGCCTCGGCAACGCTCTGCGCGACGATCAGGTCGGTGTTTAATGGCAGATGCGGACCATGCTGCTCCACCGCACCGAGCGGCTGGACGATGATCGAGCGTTCGGTGAGGAAGCGGTCGACATCCGGTCCGGTCAGATCGGCCAGGTGTCGGCTCGGCGGAATTGTTGCGGTCACCACCTCACGCTAGCGCTGCGGCCAGAATGGACGGGTGCCTGAGACGGATGTTGATGCGATCGTGGTCGGTGCCGGACACAACGGTCTGGTGACGGCGGCTTACCTTGCCAGGGCCGGTCTGCGGACAGTGCTCGTGGAGGCCCGTTCTACCGTCGGTGGTACCGCCGCCAGCGAGCAGTTCGCGGGCGCTACCGTGAACATCTGCAACTGTGATCACCTCACCTTCCGAACGACTCCGGTGATGACTGAGCTCGATCTCGCTGCGCATGGTCTGAGGTATCTCGACGTCGAACCCGGACAATTGAACATGACATGGGAAAATCCCCGTCCGTGGCTCAGCTTCCACGATGTGGACCGGACGATCGAGGGTCTGACGATGCTGCATCGGCGCGAGGTGGAGAACTATCGGCAATATCTGAAGGTTGCGATGCCAGCGGTCCGACTGGTGTTGGAGGCGGCCAGCGAGCCACCGACGTTTGCAGGACTGACCAAGATCGCGATGGCCAACAAGCTGGCTGGAGTATCCACGCTGTTGCGCTGGAGTCGCCGCAGCGCCGCCGACGTGATGCGCTCGTTCTTCGACACCGAAGCGCTGCGGGCGCCCGCACTCGGGGTCGGTCCGATGGTGTGGGGCATCTCACCCGAATTCGCCAAGTCCGGACTCGGCGCGTTGACGTACGCGATGCGTCACGTCGTCAAGGTCGGCCGGCCGATCGGCGGGAGCGGCGCAGTTCCCGAGGCCCTGCTGGCCTCGTTCCTCGCGGCCGGTGGCGAGCTACGGATCTCGTCGCGGGTGTCAACGATCAAGTGCGACAACACCGGCGTCACCGGCGTCGCGCTGACCGACGGCACCGAGATCCGAGCCAACGTAGTCGTCTCGGCGTGCGACCCACACCGCACCTTCGTCGAGTGGCTGAAGAACGCACCCCCCGAGGCGAACTCGCTGATCGAACGGTGGCGCAGCATTCCCCACAGCCAGGGTTACGAATCGAAGATCGACGCGGTCATGACAGTGGCGCCTCGCCTCCTCGCCACTGAGAACGCGATGTTCGAACGGATGGGAGTGGACCCGTCGTTGTGCAGCGCAGCCATCGTGCCGTCGCTCGCGGAGATGGACCGGGGATATGAGCTGATGGGCCGCGGCCAGATACTCGATCGGCCGGGTTTCCTCGTCAACGTGCCGACGGTGCTCGATCCGACGATGGCGCCTGCTGGCCAGCATGTACTCAGCCTGGAAGCGATCTATACGCCGTACAACTTCAGCGGCGGATGGCAGGACATGACCGAGCCTCAGCGATGGCTCGATCAGTACGCGACGCTGGTCCAACCTGGCTTCCTCGACACCATCACCGACTGGCGGGTGATGACGCCGTTGTCCTACGAGAGCGAATTCAACCTGCCAGCAGGACACGCGACCAGTTTCGCGGGCGGCCCACTGGCTGCGATGAGAAACAAGAATCCCGAGCTGACGCGCTACGAGACCGCCGTTCGCGGCCTGTATCTGACTGGCGCCGCAACATTCCCCGGCGCAGGCGTGTGGGGCGCGAGTGGCCGGAATGCAGCCACCGTCGTGCTCAGGAATCACACCTGATTCTCAGGCGTCCTTGACAGCCCAGTTCCGGCGCGCCACGGGCTCTTTGTCGCTCCACGGGAAGTTGATCCATTGGTCGGTGCGCTTCCATACGTAGTCGCACCGCACGACCGAGTGGGACTTCTCGTACAGCACCGCGCTGCGCACCTCGGCGACTTTCCCGGCGCAGAACTCCTGCACGCTGCGCAGGGTGTGGCCAGTGTCGGCAACGTCATCGGCAATCAGGATTCGGGCATCGGAGACGTCGACGAAGTCTGGCGCCGGTGGGAGGATGCGCGGAACGTCGAGACGCTCGTCGACGCCGGTGTAGAACTCGACGTTCATCGTGTACACGTTCTTGACCGAGAGCGCATAGCCGAGCGCTCCTCCGATGAGCAGCCCACCGCGGGCGATCGAGAGGATCATGTCCGGCTCGTAACCGTCGTCGGCCACCATTCGGGCGACGACGCGCGAGGCGTCCCCGAAGATCTGCCATGACATGATTTCGCGCTCTGATGACACCGGTACTGCTCCTGTTGAGTTGACGACGGGGGCTCGGAGCCAACCTAACGCATGCGCTCGGCCGGCGAGCAGTGCCGCCTGACCCTGGTCGCGCCGTTTCGCACGCCAAGTCCGGCCCATCGTTCGGAACTATTGTGACCTATGTGATCCGTGGCGGCCGCGACCCGGCCAGCGTGTTGAACAGCTTCGAGGAGACCGCCGCGCACGTTTTCGCCTCGCTGTGCCACCTGACCGCCGGAGACCACCGGCTCGCCCAGGAACTCCTGGTGCGAACCTTCACCCGCTTCCTCCCGCCGGACGCCCACAACTACGAGTCACCGGGCGGTTCGCTCGACCTGCGCTCGATGATCATCGCCGCTCACCGCTGCACGTTTGCCCACTCTGCCGGCAATGATGCCCCGCCCACGTCCGTTCCAGTCTCTTCGACAACGCGGAGCGCGCCGGTTGGGACGACATCGATGGGT
>JAYTOM010000333.1:0-6947 GCA_043747765.1 Actinomycetota bacterium | reverse complement strand
GGCGCTCGTACGAAACGCAGAGATGCTCGTGTTCGTCTATCCGACATGGTGGAGCGGCCTTCCCGCGATGCTCAAGGGTTGGTTGGAAAAGACGATGGTTCCCGGACTGGCATTCGTGTTCGACGACGTCGGCAAAGTCCGACCGGGCCTCCAGACGGTCCGCCGGATCGTCGGGATCAGCAGCTACGGATCGGCTCGTCCGTACGTCAAAGCTGTGAACGACAACGGGCGCAGGATCCTGTTGCGCGCGCTTCGCTTGAACACCGGCTGGCGGACGCGACGGCAGTGGCTGCCGTTCTACGCGATCGACTCGTCCACTCCCGAGCGACGTGCCGAATTCATCGCGAGCGTCGAGCGCGAGATGGCGATGTTGTGAAGACACTCGTGGTGTACTGCCACCCTTGCGCTGACTCGTTCGTCGCAGCTGCCTTGGAAGCAACACTCGACGGACTCCGTCGAGGCGACCACGAGGTGCGTCTGACCGACTTGTACGCATCTGACTTCGATCCTGTGTTTTCCACGGACGATCACCGGGCCCACATGGTGGACTCACCAGATCGGACGTCTGCGGCTGACGGGATCGTCGCTCGAGACATCGCGTCGCACGCCGCCGATCTGCAGTGGTGCGAGTCGCTCGTCCTGGTCTATCCGACATGGTGGGCCGGTCAGCCCGCCATGCTCAAAGGATGGATCGATCGCGTCTGGATCAGAGGCGTCGCTTGGGAACTGTCGAGCGGCCCCCTCGGCCGACACCGCCTTCGACCGCTGCTGAGGAACATCCGACGGATCACCGTCGTCACCACGCACGGCTCCTCGAAGGCGGTCAACGCGCTCGAGGGAGAATCCGGCAAGCGCACAGTCACGCGTAGTTTGCGATTGATGTGTTCGCGACGTTGCCGCACCCGCTGGGTGGCGATGTACACGGTGGACCGGTCGACAACGCTGCAGCGGGCCGAGTTCCTGCACCGCGTCCGGCGCCGTCTCGTCGACTGATCAGCGTGCCGCAGAGACCGCCAGGGCAACCTGTGCTGCAACGGCTGCATTGTTCTCGGCGAGCGCCAGGTTGGCCGGCAGGCTGCGACCCGCCGTGGCCTCTGCGATCCGCCCGAGTACGAACGGAGTGATGGCGGCCCCGATCACTCCGGCGTCTGCACAGTCGGCGAGCGCCGTCTCCAAGATCGCATCGAGGTGCTCGGCGTCGAGTTCGTTGGCTTGCGGGATCGGTACCGTCAGGAGCACTCCGCTGTGCTCGCGGCTCCGCGCGGCGAAGATGCCGGCCACCTCCTCGGCGGCCTCGACCCGGTGCGCCACCGGCAGTCCAGAGCTACGCGTGTAGAACGCCGGGAACCAGTCGTGTCGCCATCCGAGAACAGGGACGCAGACGGTCTCCAGGTACTCGAGTGTCCGTGGCAGGTCGAGGAATGCCTTCGCGCCGGCACAGACGGTGATGACGGGCTGATGTGCCAGCGCATCGAGGTCGGCCGAGATGTCACCCGTTGTTTCCGAGCCGCGGTGAACCCCACCAATTCCTCCCGTGGCGAAGACGCTCACACCCGCAGCCGCCGCGAGCGCCACCGAGGCAGAGACGGTGGTCGCGCCGAACTCCCACCGCTGTGCCATCGCGACGGCGAGGTCTCGTTCGGCGACTTTGCGACCGGCGCCGAGGATCCGTTGATGTTCGGATGGTTCCAGGCCGACCCGGGCGATTCCGTCCAGGACTGCCGTGATCGCTGGAACGGCACCCGTCGCCCGAATCGCTGTAATGCAGCGCTCGAGCGCCTCGGCGTTGAACGGCGCCGGCAGCCCCAAGTTGGAGAAGATGGTCGACTCCAGCGCGACGACCGCCTTACCGGCGGCTCGGGCAGATCGGACCTCGGACGAGATGACGGGCGTGATCACGCACACAGTGTGCCGAGATCGGTGAGCCGGCGGGCAGGAAGCGGATCAGACGGGTGTGCCGGCGACGACAACGGGATTGGACGAGGTGACGACCCCACCACCGACTTCAGCCGTGATCGCCAACAGCTTGACCTTGCCGTTGACTGTGAACTCCTCTGTCTTCGGATTCGAACCGAGCACGCCGAGAGAGATCAACTCGGCACCGCCGACCAACTGACCCCACAACTGATACGTCCGAGACGGATCGAGGCTGGGAAGGCTGTCTCCCAACAGCACCCCATGACCTTGTGGATCGATGGCCGCGAAAATCTTGAGATTGCCGGTCGACGGCGAGACCAGGCTGGCCTTGAGTGAACTCGGGTCAGCCAAAATCCGTTCGAGCCGGTCATTCGCCGACTTGGTGGTGTCGCTGCTGGACACTCTGACCGCCACGATCGCGATCGTGGCTGCGGCGGCTGTCGCGGCTGCCCACGAACCAATCGTGCGACCCCACGATTTCTGACGCCGGGAAGGGCGCATCGCCAGGACTTGGCCCAACTCGGATTCCGGTGCCGTCTCGCGACCGTCGAGATTGCTGGCGATGCGGTCCCACAGACCATCAGGTGCTGTCATGCCGGACCACGCCAACATCGTCGCGACCTCGCGGTGCTCCTGGACTTCCATACGCGCCCTGGGATTGGCGAGGAGATAGTCCTCGACGGCCCGTCGCTCCTCGTCGTTGACAGCATCGAGCGCGTAAGCGCCGAGCAGTTCGTCCATATCGAGTGGGTTGACCATCAGTGATCGCCCAACGTGACGCCGCTGGCCTGCAGGTTGGCGCGCAAGCGTTTCAGACCGACGCGGATCCTGCTCTTGACCGTGCCTTCGGCCTCGCCGAGTTCCTCGGCCACTTCGCGATAGGTGAGTCCTCTGAAATATGCCATTTCGATTGCTGCCCGTTCCCCTTCTTGTAATACCCCCAACGCTTCTCGTACCTGTGTTGCCAGCGTGATGTCCCAGACCTCGCGGTCCAGGTCGTAGCCGGCATCGGCTGTCATGTGTGCATCGCGATCTTCACGACGACGTCGCGATGTGTTGGAACGAAGTGCGTCGACCGAGCGGCCGTGCGCATGAGCGAGCAAGAAGCTGCGCAGCGAACCCCGGTCCGGGTCGAACCGGTCGGGTTCGTTCCAGAGCCGCAGGAACACCTCTTGGACAATCTCCTCGGACTGAGCGTGGTCCAGCAGAAGTCGCTTGGCCAATCCGAACACGGCTCCTGCGTGCCGGCGATATGCCTCGGCGAGCGCCGGCTGCTTGTAGCGCCCGATCGCAACGACCATTGAAGCGTCTGAGGCCGAACTGTAGTCGTCGCGCACATCCAATGTTCGGCGCGAGGGCGGTTCCGGATGACTCTCACTGCCCAAAACATCACCCTGGTCCACGATCCGGCAATTCTAGGAACATCGGGCGAACCTGGTGACGGTTTCGATGTGCGACGTGTTCGGAAAGGCGTCGATCACCTGCGTACCGCTGTGTTCATATCCTGCGGCGCACAGCAGACGGACATCACGAGCCAGTGAGCCGGTGTCACAGCTGACGAGCACGATCACTGGCGCCCCGGTGGACACGAGCACTGCGACAGCCTCTTTGTCCAGTCCTGATCGGGCCGGGTCGGCGATCACCACATCCGCCGCAACCGGTTCCCAGTCCTCGACCCGGGTCTGCACGACACTGGCACGACGACCGTGCAGGTTGACGATTGCGTCGGCACACGCCGATGGCGAGCCTTCCACCACGATCACCTCCGACGCCTCAGCCGCGACGGTCGCTGCGAACAGGCCGATACCTCCGTAGGCATCGACGACAATCGAGACGGACAGATCGATGCCCGTCAGGGCTCGCCGGACCGCTGCCACAAGGAGCTCAGCAGCAGCGGGGGACGACTGGAAGAAGGAATCGACCGAGACCCGGAACCGGTGTCCGGCGACGACTTCGGAGATCGATGATCCACCGACGGCGCGGTCCGAACGGATCAGCGCGCCCGTCGCAACAGAGGTCCGTAGGGAGATCTCGCCGTCCGTCACGGCTCCGGGTGCGGCGAGAGCAGCGTTGATCGTAGGATCGGCGACCGGGCACGACGCCACCGGAACGATGTGGTGAGAGGCGCGGGCCCGGAACCCGACGACGCCATCGACCACAGCCATCCGCACTGTGGTGCGGTAACCCCACGGCTGAACGGAGCCGGACGCGGCGACCACCGGAGCGTCGAGTCGGGCCGTGCGCATCAATGCCTCGGTGACGATCGATGTCTTGTACCGCAGCTGCGAGACCGGTTCGATGTGCTGCCAATCGCAACCACCGCAACCCCGGTGCCACGCTTGGCACGCCGGCGTGACCCTGTCCGGTGATGCGGTCAGCACCTCGGCGACCGTGCCCTTGGCGAAATCCTTCTTGGCGACCGTCAGCCGCACGCGAACCGTCTCGCCGGGAATCGCCCCGGCGATGAAGATCACCCGACCACTCGCTTCGCGCGCGAGCGCGTCACCGCCGACGACCAGGTTCAGGGCATCGAGGTCGACGGTCTCCACGACAGGAATCGTACGAGATGGGCCGCCGAGCACCACGGCTAGCCTGACCGGGTGAACCGCACGATCCAGATCGCACCCTCGATATTGCCCGTCGACTTCGCAGTGCTCGGCGCAGAGATCGAGGCCCTCGAGGCTGCGGGCGTCGACCGGATCCAGTTCGACGTGATGGACGGACAGTTCGTACCCAACCTGACGTTCGGTCCTGACGTGATCGCCAGCGCACGCAAGCACAGTTCGTTGCCATTCGAAGCCCACCTGATGATACTCACGCCCGACGCAATGGCGCAGCAGTACATCGATGCCGGATGCGAGCGGTTGATCGTGCACGTCGAGGCATGCCAACACCTGCACCGCACGCTCGGACACATCGCGTCGCTCGGGGCCAGAGCGGCGGTCGCCCTCAACCCGGCGACCTCGGCCGACACAATTGCACATGTCCTCGATCTGATCGACATGGTGCTCGTGATGACCGTCAATCCCGGATTCGGCGGTCAGTCCTACATCGCCACGATGGAACCCAAGATCCGCGAGGTCGAGCAGATGATCGCGACGTCCGGTTTCGAGGTCGACCTCGAGGTCGACGGCGGCATCGGCCCGACGACGGTCGGCGGTGCCGTCGCAGCGGGAGCCAATGTTCTGGTTGCGGGCAGCGCGCTGTTCCGCGACCCCGAAGGTCTGACCCATGCTGTCGGCGAACTACGGGCTCTGGCCACCGCCGCACAGACCGTGTGACCCGTGTTCCCGGTCGTCCGCGGCCCGACCGGTGGAAGCTACTCGTTTCGGCGGACGGGCGACGGTTCTTTTTCGACGGCGTGTCGAAACGCAAGGAACACAGCTGTGAAGAACCATCGGATCAGAACGAGGAGCAGAACAATCGCGAACACAGCGAGGATCGGCTTGGCGAATGCCAACCCGATCTGCTTCTTTTCTGCGGACAGGCCCTTCAGCACACTGGCCGCGACCTCGCTGCCATCAACGTGAACGGTTCGCACCGGATCCTCGACCACCGGACACTGACTCGACTTCTCGGTCAATCCGACGACAGCATTCCCACCGAACACCGGCTTGGCCGCACGGACCTTCGAAGTCAGCCCAAGATCGACTCCCTGCGGACTTGCGCCGACCAGATACTCACTGTTGGTCTCGAGGTATTGGACGTCGTTGCCGTAGCGAATGTCCACCAGGTTGCCGAGCGCGTATGCACCGAGGCTCCCGGCGCGCACCTGCTCGATCTGGAATCGGGCGAGACGGTAGTCCTTGGCCACGATGCGCCCGACGAACACGGCCGATGCAACCGGTGAGGCCTGACAGCCCTGTGGGATGGGAATGAGTGGTGCCGACGGCGTCGTAGCCGGCGTGGACGAGTTGCTGCTCGCGCCCGCACCGCCGGTGGTCACCGTGTCGCCGCCCGGTGGAACGGTCGCAGACGCGATGTTGGACCCGTCCAGGGCGAGCGACGCCGCACCCCTGAACAGCCCCGTCGAGAACAACCCCGTCGACAACACCACAGTCGCGGCCAACCATCTCACCCGCCGCAACCTACTTGGCGGCGGCTCGCGATCGAGCGCACTCGCCCGGTGCGCGCAGCATTGCCGTGGTCGTCAGCGACCTTTGAACACCGGTTCCCGCTTTTCGGCAAAGGCCGAGATCGCTTCGACCGTGTCCTTGGTCGCGAAGTTGACCGTCTGCGCTGCACCTTCGTCGTCGAGTGCCTGCTCCATCGACATCCTCATCGAGTTGTCGAGCATCCGCTTGGTCTGGGCGAGCGCGATCGGCGGCGAATCGACCAACCGTCGTGCCCAACCGGCGACGAACGCATCGAGGTCGGCGTCGGCGATCACCCGGTTGACGAGCCCGAACTCCTTGGCTTCGGCTGCGCTGATGATCTCGCCGAAGAACGCGAGTTCTTTGGCGACGTGCAGACCGACGCGGCGCGGTAGCACCCATGATCCGCCGAAGTCCAGGGAAAGGCCGCGGCGGGAGAAGATCTCGGAAAACCGTGCCGTGTCGCCGGCAACCACGAGGTCACACCCGAAGGCAAGGTTGCATCCGGCCCCGACAGCGACGCCGCGGACCTTGGCGATGGTCGGCTGAGGGAGCCTGTGCAAGGCCAGAGCAACGTCGCCGACAGCACGCATGCTGGCCAATCCGTGTGTCGCAGGACCGTCGCCCGCCGCCTGCCACAGGTCGGCGCCGGCGCAGAACTCGCCACCGGCACCGGTGATGATCACTACTCGGTCGGTCGTCGAAACCGAGATCTCGCGGAAGGTGTGCACGAGCTCGGTCCACATGGTCGTCGTGGCAGCGTTCTTCTTTGCCGGCCGATCGAGCGTCACCGTGACGACCCCTTCGTGACGTGTGACCTCGATGGTTTCCATGCCACGCGACGATACTGATCCAATGGGCTACAACCCGAACCGCAGACGTGTACCGAAGCCTGGCGATCTCGCCATCGTCATCGCCGCCATCGCCGTTGCCGTG
>JAYTOM010000332.1:0-6045 GCA_043747765.1 Actinomycetota bacterium | reverse complement strand
ATCGGCTCGACCGATCCCTCGAATCCGAGCAAGACCGAATACAACCAGGTCATCAACGGCAACAAGTACTACACGCAGACCGAGTTCAGTAACCAAGCGTTCGCCACATTCGGTTTCGGCAAGGGCTGCGTCCAGAACGAGGCGGCTGCCGCGGGGGCCGGCACTCCCGATGCGTCGACCGCCGTTGGCTCTGTCTTCACCTTTGCGTACCCGAACACGGTTCCCGCTGACGGGAAATCGACGTCCGCCATCTCGACATCGGTGTCCGACCTCGCCAGCAACGTCATCACCGGCGACACGGTCAACTTCTCGGTCTACGCAGTCACGGGCACGGGTGAATGCGGAACGCTCAGCGCCGATCACGCAGTGACCGGAGATGACGGTTTCGCGAACGTCTCGTACGTTGCTTCGAGTAGCGACGTCACCTGTGCGGTCGTCGCGACGGACACCCAGGGCGGCCAGGCGTCGACCGGCACCGTGTATCAGGGTTCCATGCAGCAATCGGCCCCGACGGCGAGCGACACATTCCCGACATCGTTCCAACCCGGGGCCGACGCGAAGACGTTCACGACGTCATTCACGAACTCGACAGCGACGCCGCTCGTCAACGTACAGATCGATTTCTCGCTCTTCCCGGCTGACAAGGTCACGACCGACGTCACCGCTGCTCAGGTCCATTTGTCGGCATCGACAGCGGGGGCCAGCGGACCCTTCATGCCCGTTTCGTTGACGGGTTCGACTGTCAAGGAGGGAGCGATCCAGGGCAGGGTCGGAGCCCAGGGTGGAACGAAGTTGGCCGCCGGTGACACCGTCACGATCACCTACCAGATGTCACTCGACACGGCTGTTCCGTCCGATGTCAGTGGACCACTGATGAGCATCGAGGTCTATCTCGATCAGGTCAACCCGGCGTCGGGTGCTGGAACCAACATCGCCGATACGGGAGCGACCAACATTTCGGTCACGCATGTGTCGACTGATTCGGCCAACTCGATCGCGGGCGTGGACACAACAGCGGTGTCGGATACCGCTGCCGGCTCGACCGTCCAACCCTTCTCCGACACAACTGCCGGCTCGACTGCCGGCGCCTCGACCGACGCAGCCTCGACCGACGCAGCTGCGACCGCCGGTGCTGCAACGAATTCAACGTCGCCGGACGCGTCAACCACGGCCGAGAGCGGTTCGCCGAGCGGCTCAGGGGCTATCGTCATCATCATCATCGTCGTTGTGATCGTGGTGCTCGGGGCCGGAGGTGTGTTGATGCTCCGGCGGCGCAGACGTCCGGTGTGACCGGCCGCTGAATTGTTTCAGCGGCGATGTGCGTCAGAGCGACTCGACCCGGGCGGTCCTGGTGACCAAACGTGGCACGAGCAAGCTGACGAGGACCACGATCACCGCGGCAACGACGGCCAACCACGCCAGGCCTGACTCGAGTGCCAATGAGCGACGGAATGACTTGGTCTGTACCGCTCCGACGAACGCACCGACACCGAGCACGAGTCCGAAGAAGATGGCCGATGACCGGGACGTCGAAGCGGCGCTGATCAGCAGGAAGATGCCGATTCCGGCTTCGATCAGTCCAAGTGTGGCGGTGTGGGTGAAGCCGAGCACGCTGACGACCGGAAGGTCCATCGGCCCGTTGAAGCCTGCTCGTGTCACTGCGACGAGCCCGACCAGCGTCAACGCCAGACCCACGAGGCCGACCACAAACGAATCGAATGCGTACCGGCGTCCGTACGAGGTGGCCACACTGGTCCGAACGGCGGGTCGTGCGGTGACGACCTCGCGGTACGTATGTACGTCCTGGTGGACGGGCGGCGGTGCCTGCTGATACACGGGCGCCTCTTGGTACACGGGCACCTCTTGGTACACTGCGACAGGTTGAGGTTCAAGAGTCTGTTGTGGTACCGGAGTCTGGGGTTCCAACGGCTCGGTCACAACGGGTTGCGCATATGGGTCGGGCGGCATCGACATCAGATACTCCTCGAGGATGTGGCGACGACCACGCTCGGTGTCCGTCTGCGGCGAATGCTTGCCTGACCCGTTTCCCAACCACGGTCGGCGTAAACAATCGTTGCACCCGTCTCCGTCTCGTGCCGGGCTTCACATGGCCGAAATGTCCGCGACACAGCCGGGTGCGTACGTTGTGATCATGGCAGCTGCACGGGACGCCCGGATCGACAAACGAAACGGTCGTACTCGCCGGTGCGTGGCACGCCATGGCCACCAGTGACGAGGTTGCCGAGCGGCCGATATCGGTCGAATTGCTCGGTGAACGTTGGGCGCTGGCCCGGCTGAACGGCCGCCTCGTCGCCTTCGCCGATCGCTGCCCGGATGCCTTGCGCCGTTGAGCATCGGTACCGTCTGCGGCGAGACCCTGCAATGCGCCTACTACGGCTGGACGTTCGATGCGGCCGGACGTGTGTCGGTATTCCCGCACTCGGGCCAGACGCGACCATTCCGGCTCGAGCGTCGGCGCGGACGCCGTTCGCAATCGGCGAACGCTTCGGGTTGATCTGGATCGCCCCCGATGAGCCCATCGTCGGTCTGCCGAACTTTCCGGAGTGGGACGACCCGAGTTCGACAATGCTGTGACTTCGCCGAGGGACACCACGGTCAGCGCCGCGCAGAGGTCGACAACTCCCTCGACGCCACCCATCTCGGTACGGTGCACGCCGGCACGTTCGGCGTGGCCGATGCCGGATTCCTCCCGCCGAGCAAGGTCCGGCGCTCGGGATGGATCGCGCACACGACCTTCGAGGTGCAGTACAGGAACTACGACGACCCGATGGTCGAGACCGGCCAGCATCCGCTCGTTCAACCGCAGCGTTTGTATAAAGAGATTCCGGCCCGACGGCCGCCATCGTCCGGCTGTCTCAACCCTTTACCGACAAGACCGTGAGCTTGCTGTTCGCGTCCGCTCCTGGCAACCGAAGCTCGACAACGGTCTTCAGGCTGATGTGGCGCAACGACCTGACCGATCCAGTGCAGCAGCTGCCGGAGATCCTCGCCTTCGAGGATGGCGTGCTCGACGAAGATCTGGTCGTTCTCGAGGCATACGCCGACATGGCGGTATCCGCCGATCTGCACGTCGAGATCAGTACACGCGCCGACCGGCTGAGTGTCGCCTATCGGTGCATTCTCGGCGAGCTCATCCTTCATGCACTCGCGATTCAGGAGTCGGCCACTATGACGGGCGGCGGATCCTGCCGACACGCCCTACAAACGTTTGTCAGCCGGCGCGCTTGGCTTCGTTGCGCAGCAACGCCGACACGCGTTGGCGGGTGACTCCGAGGACGCTGGCAATGCGTTCGGTCGTGGCCCCCTCAATGCGCATTTCCCGGGCCTGGGCTCGTCGGAGCCGCGTCGTGGCAGAGTTGAGCCGCGAAAGGAGTCCGGAGATGTGGACCACGATTCCGCCGTCGTCGGTGCCCGCGAATTGACTCACCGACTTGCCCTGCCGACGATGGTTGCGAATGGCGGTGGCGTGTTCGAACACGACTGAACTCTCCTCGCAAGCGTTTGCGAGCGCGCCGACCACGCCGTTGAATGCCAACACCAATTCATCGTCAGCTGTTGTCATGGGCAGGGCACCACCCGTGGTCGACGAATGCCATACTCGTGTTTCGGCAACATCTGTTGCGGGTAGGAGGCGGATGCATTTGAACGATGGGAGCGGCGGTGGCGTCGGTACAACTGACTGCTGAGCCGCAGAGCGTTCGCCAGGCTCGATCATTCGTGACCAGAGAGATGAGCGCAGCTGGAGTGAGTTCCGGTCTTGCTGTTCTGCTGACAAGCGAGCTCGCTTCGAACGTGGTGCAGCACGCAAAGACGTCCTTCGAGCTGATGGTCGTCGTCACCGAGGGTGTCGTGCACGTCGAGCTGCACGACGGCAAGTCGATCGATGCTGCCTTTCGTGAGCTCGTCGAACAGCACCCAGGCGCGCCGTTGGCCAACGTGATCAGCGGACGGGGATTGATGTTGATGACGACCGGCGCGATGTCGTGTGGTCTGATCGACAAGGGTGAACACGGTAAGGCCGTCTGGTTCGACGTCCCGACCGACCACGTCGACGATTGAGCGAGGCGCTGCGTCGTCGCGTGGCCGGCGGGTGGCATCAGTTCGACTGCGCTGGGTGGGTCAGACCAGGAAACCGATCCGGTCGATGACCACGTGGGTCACGTTTGATGCGTGCACAATGATCTTGCCGGTTGCGTCCACCTGGGTGATGACACCATTGGCGATGTCGGTGTTGGTCGCACTCCAGTTGATGCTGGAGTTGCCCGGGTAGGTGATGCCGTTGGCGAACACAGCGACGAAACCCGCAGTGGCTGTCTGCGTGACCGTCAGGTTGATGATTGCCGTGCGTGCCCCTACGAACCCGAGGTCGACGACGCGCTCTTCGTTGATCGCGAACTTGGTCGTCGTTCGCGAGTCGAACACGCGTGGGGTTGTTCCCGTGAACGGCACAAACGTCTGCGTCGGCAGGCGGTAGCCGATGTACGCGTTGTACACGGACGCGCCAGGCGGCGCATAGAACGCGAGCAGGTAGCTGAAGTTGGCCTCGATCGTGATCGGCGACTTGAAGGTGATGGTCGATGCGGTGGCGCCGCCTGGACTGACGGGGAGATTGCCGGTGGTCGGCAGGAACGGTGTGCTGATGTCAGTCGGCGCCGGCGTCGGGCTGGTTTGCGTCACCGGGCGCCGCAGGATCTGCAGGATGGGCTGCTGTTGGTATCCGACATCGATCGTGTTGATCGTCGTGCCGACCGGGAAGGTCAGCGGATGGTAGATGTAGCCGCCGGTGGCCCCGAGGTTTCCGGTGCCAGTGGAGTCCTGATAATAGCGCTCCGTGTTTCCGGTCGTGACGAACGCTTGCGCGTCGATCCCGACGTAACTGAGACCGGAGGTCGGTGCGGTGACGACCTCGGGCCGGATCGAGGATTGTGGGCGGGCCTGGGCCACGGCGGACGCGCGTCGGGTGGAGACCGCGAGCGCATCGGTCGAGAGCAGGCCGACCCCGGCAACTGCACCGGCGGCGGCTCCGAGTCCGAGCAGCATGCCGCGGCGGGACATTCCGTCAGTGTTGGTTTCTGGCATTTCTGTGACTTCGTTGTCGAGTGAATCGTTCATTGATTCGCCTTTCCAATTGAGGTGGGGTAATGCTAACCACGGGGCTGCGGGCCTTGGGGGGCACCCTCACGGCGGAGCCGCCGTGATACACAGACGCGTCCTACACTCCGTGGATGCGCAGAATGCGATGGACGATCGGGTGCCTGGCGGTAACAGCGGCGGGGCTCGCCGCGTGCGCCAGTGACAACACGGCTCGAACGGTGACTTCGGGCGCACCGACCACGGCTGCGGTCACCGCTCCTGCGGTGTCCACGACCGCCGCCGTGCAGACGGGTTCGGCGGCGACGACTGCAGCCTCCACGACGGCAGTGTCGACAACGGTGGCGGCGCCGACCACGGCCGCCCTGATCACCTCGGCTGTCACCGACGCGTCTTCCACGAACGCGCCGGGCGCGAATCCTGCGGGGGCCGGTGCGGTTCCCAAGGCCGTTGGAGTGTCCACGCAATCGACGGTCGCCGACCGTCCGATCGCCGCTGGTGCGACGCGGATGCATTTCGAAATCGGGCCGATCGACATCCAGCCGGGTCAGAACAACATTTCGTATAGCCGCGGCCAGATCCCGAAGCCATCTGTCGACGGGTTCATCGTGCGTATTGCGCCCAACCTACGTTTCGCCGACGGGACCATTCCCGGTGTCGATGTCGTCCACCTGCACCACGGGGTCTGGCTCAACGTTTCTGCCGGTGATGCGACGAACCCTGGGCTCCCCGAACGCTTCTTCGCCGCCGGCGAGGAAAAGACCACTACCGCGCTGCCCACCGGTTACGGCTACACGTTCCACGCCACCGACAAGTGGGTCGTGAACTACATGATCCACAACCTATATCCGATCAAGCGTCAGGTGTGGATCACCTACGACATCGATTTCATTCCGGCGGACAGTCCCGCTGCCGCCAACATCATCTCCGCTC
>JAYTOM010000331.1:0-10519 GCA_043747765.1 Actinomycetota bacterium | reverse complement strand
CGGGTGTTCGGCGGACACCGCATGCTCGGTCGCGCCGCTGGCGTCGCCGTCTTCTTCCAATTCGCATTGGGGAAGGCCGACTACGCGGGTGTGCTCTACGCCCGCAACATGATCGTTGGTCTCTACGCAGGTGCGTGGCTGATCGGACTGAGCCGGCGTTGGTGGCTGCCCGGGCGCGCTCGATGGGCCGCCGCAGCGGTCGGCATCCTGCTCGGAATCGGTGTGCAACTCCTGTTCGTGTCGACGATCGCGGCGATCGGCGCCGGGCTTGCGGCCTGGGCTGCGATCGACCGCATCGATGACGAGAAGGAGTATCGGAGCAGTCGCCGAATCCTGATCGGCGCACCGCTGACGATCTTCGTCGTCGTCCCGCTCTACTACCTCGCACGGGGTCGGTTCGACGAGTTCTGGAGCGACTACTGGACCTACAACGTCTATCAGAACGTGGCCACGGGCCGCAGCCTGGCCAACCAGATCTCGTACGGTCGCGACGTCATGTTGCGTTACTACCGGGCGTGGCCGGTTTCGTTCCTTGTGGTCGTCGCCTTCGTCGCCGTGACGTGTGCCCTCTGGCGGCCGCTTTCCCGGAGGGAACGATTTGCCCACCTGGGGGTGTCGGTCTGGTTCGTGGGAGCCTGGTCCGAGCTGGTCCTCGGCCAGCGATATTCCACGCACTACTACTCGATTCTCGCCGTGCCGACCGCGTTGATGGCTGCGATCGTGGTCGGTCACGTGTTCCGAATGACCGTCGGCATCAGGGGAGCGTTCCGCACCGCCGCAGCGTGGCCGCTGCTGGCCGGGTTGTTGTCGATTGCCGTCGGCGGTGGTGGACATCTCACACTCGGCCTCGAGGCGGCGAGCAGTTTCACCAGCGTGCACCAGGTGGCTGTGGCTCGGATGGATGCTGAACCGGGCAAGCAGCGAACGGTTCGCGCGGTCCTCGATCTGGTCTCGCGGCCTGGGGATCCGTTGTTGGCGTGGACCGAGTTTCCGTGGGTGTACCTGCAGTATCGCCGGGTCGCGGCCACACGATGGATCTGGAAGAGCTTCATGCTGGGACAGATCTACTTCGGCCGGAGCAGTCCTGATTTCGTTCTGCCGAAGACCTGGGAATGGTTTGCTGCCGACGTGGCTGAATCGCACCCGGCAGCGTTCTTGGAGGAGACGGCCTTGCCCGTCACGCTAGGCACACCATTCGCGACATATGTCAGCGGCGGCTTCGAACAAGCGTACGAGGGGGCCGACAACAACATCTACCTGCGCTCCGACGAAGCTGCACAAATCCTGCGTGGCGACCCTGGCCACACGCTGACACCGCTGCGCCCGCTCGGCGGAGCGACACTGTGGAGCATCTCGACCGGCAACGCAGCGTTGCCTGCGTCGTCGCCGGTGTCGTTGACCGACGTCCTGCAATTGAGTGACTCGCTGTGCACGCGCATTTCCGGGACGTATGCACTCGCTCCCGGAGCGAACGGTTCGTTCATCTCCTTCCGCTTCGATCGCGCGGACGGCACAGCGGCGAGTGTGCGTCTCAACATTGCTGATTACCAGGTCTTCTCCGGTGACGACGGCGCGATTTTCGACAGCACGTATCTCGATCCGCAGGCCTCCGAGCCAACGACCCAGACACCAGATTCGACCGTGTCCGCAGATCCCCCGTCTTCCTTCGACCCCACGGCAGTCGACAATGGTGACTCGGCGACGAATACGCCCGCCGCCATCACCGTGCTCGACACAGCACAACACCGATTCGCCGTTGTTGTCGGCAAGCAGTCGGCAGCGATCGTGATCGACGGATCGATCCGCGCTGCGGTGCGGCTGACGGACCAGGATCGGCTGTCGCTGCAGGTGCGTAACGGGGGAGTGACGTTCAGCGACCTCCACCAGGGGGCGGCGCCTCCGGACAGCGGCTGCTGAACGCTTCGTGTCTGCTATCGTTTGGGAGCCGTCAAACGGGTCCGAGAGGCCCGAACGGAGGAGAGTCGTTCGCATGTCTGAGTCCACATCGAAGAGTCCGACACCGAAATCGGTGCTCGGTGCCGACGACGTTCGCCGCGCCGTGACCCGGATTGCCCACGAGATCATCGAGCGCAACCGTGGACTCGAAGGAGTCGTGTTGATCGGCTTGCAGCGTGGTGGGGTATGGATTGCTCATCAACTCGCGGACGCGATCTCACGGATCGAGTCATCCGATGCCGGCACATCGACACCGCCGTTGCCGATGAACGTTCCGGTGGGGTCAGTCGACGTCTCCATGTATCGCGACGATGTCGGATTGCGCCCCCTCTCGCCCGGCTCGGTGACCGACATTCCTGTCGACCTCGATGGAGCAATCGTGATCCTGGTCGACGACGTCTTGTTCACCGGTCGAACCGTTCGCGCAGCGCTCGATGCTCTGAACGAATACGGCCGTCCACGAATGGTTCAACTCGCAGTGCTCGTCGATCGAGGTCATCGGGAGTTGCCGATCCGCCCGGATTTCGTCGGCAAGAACCTCCCCAGCAGTCGCGAAGAGGACGTCCTCGTCAGCCCTGACGGGGTCGTCATCGCAGTCCGTTCCGACGCTCGTGGAACGGTGTCGTGAAGCATCTCCGCTCGATCGACGAACTCGGCCCGGAAGGTCTGCGGCACCTTCTCGAACTGAGTGACCACATGGCCGAGATCAACCGTCGGCCGGTGCCCAAGGTGCCGGCCTTGCGCGGCAAGACGGTGGTCAGCCTGTTCTTCGAGGACAGCACACGAACCCGACTCAGCTTCGAGACCGCTGCCAAACGACTGAGCGCCGACACGATGACGTTCAGCGTCAGTACCAGCAGCGTGAATAAGGGTGAGAGCCTGCGCGACACCATCGAAACCGTTGCGGCGATGGGCGTCGACGCCTTCGTGGTGCGGCACAAGAGCAGCGGTGTCCCCTGGCAGGTCAGCCGCTGGACCGAGGCCAGCGTGATCAACGCCGGCGACGGTTGGCACGAACATCCGACCCAGGCCTTGCTCGACTGCTACACCATCCGGACAGCCTTGAATCGGCTGGAAGGTTTCCATGGGCTGCACATCGCAATCGTCGGCGACGTCAAGCACAGCCGTGTTGCGCGCAGCGATGTCTGGGCATTCGCGGCGATGGGAGCGCGCATCACGCTGGTCGCACCGCAGACCCTGCTCCCGCCGTCGTTGGCTGGTTGGCCGGTGGACGTCGTGCATCACATCGACCACGTGATCGACAAGGTGGACGTGCTCTACATGTTGCGGATGCAACGGGAGCGAATGCACGAAGCCCTGGTCCCGAGCTTGCGTGAATACACAGCCAACTTCGGGCTCACACCTGATCGCGCCGGACGACTGCAGCAACACGCGCTCGTGATGCACCCTGGTCCGATGAACCGCGGCGTCGAAATGGCGGTCGACCCGGCTGAACTGCCCGGTTCTGTCATCGCCCAACAGGTCACCAACGGAGTGGCGGTGCGCATGGCGGTGCTGTTCCACCTCCTCGGCAGCGGATCAGGTCTCGGAGGAGAACCGACATGAGTCACGTCATCAAGAACGGCACGGTCCTCGACCGTCGCGGCGAGCAGCAGATGGATGTGCGCGTCGAAAGGGGCGTCGTCGTCGAAGTCGGTGTGAATCTGGCCGCAGACCGCACACTCGATGCCACCGATTGCATCGTCAGCCCCGGCTTCGTCGATCTGCACGTGCACCTCCGCGAGCCTGGTCGCGAGGAGGCGGAAACAGTCGAAACCGGTTCGCGGGCTGCAGCCCGCGGCGGCTTCACAGCGGTGGTCGCCATGCCGAACACAGAGCCGCCGCACGACACCCTGGCGGTGGTCCAGATGGTGCGTCGACTCGGCCGCGAGGCCGGGCTGTGCGAGGTGATCCCCAGCGGATGCATCACGATGGGCCGACTCGGCGAGACCTTGGCCCCGTTCGCCGAACTCGCCGCAGTGGGTGTCCACCTGTTCACCGACGACGGCACAGGCGTGCAGGATCCTCTCATCATGCGACGTGCGCTCGAGTACGGCAAGAGCCTCGGCATCGTCTTGGCTCAGCATTGTGAGGTCAGTCGCCTGACCGAAGGCGCGGTGATGCACGAGGGCGGTTGCTGCTCGCGGCTCGGATTGCCGGGCTGGCCGTCGGTCGCCGAGGAACTGATGGTGTTCCGTGACATCGAGCTCAGTCGATTGACCGGTGCGCCGGTCCACTTCTTGCACCTGTCGACGGCCAGGAGCGTGGACCTGGTTCGAGCCGCCAAAGCCGATGGTCTGCTGATCACGGCAGAGGCTGCTCCGCATCACTTCACCCTGACTGACGAGTCGCTGTCAGGTTTCGATCCGCTCTTCAAGGTCAATCCGCCGCTGCGCGAGAATGCCGACATCGCCGCTGTCAAACTCGGTTTGGCCGACGGCACCATCGACGCGGTCGCCACGGATCACGCACCGCATCCCTCGGAATCGAAGGAAATGCCGTTGGACCAGGCGCCGCCAGGCATGCTCGGGCTGGAGACGGCGCTCGCGCTGTCGATCAGCGAGCTCGGTCTCGGCCTGCAGCAGGTCGTTGCATTGCTGTCGTGGCGACCCGCTGCAATCGCCGGAGTCGGCGATCGTCACGGACGCGACATCGAGGTCGGCGCCCCAGCGAACATCACGGTCTTCGATCCGGATCTGACCTGGACGGTCTCGTCGGCCGGCCTGGCCAGCAGGAGCCGGAACACGCCTTACGCAGGCCGCTCGGTACGCGGCAAGGTTCGGCACACGATGCTCGACGGTGTGCCGACTGTCATCGACGGAGAGGCCCAGCGATGAATAAATATTCGTTACAGTGCATGAACATGCAAGAGTGGAAGTCATGAGTCGGAACCAGATTCGCGAGGGCGCACTCGTGCTTGCCGACGGCAGCGTCTTCGAAGGCGAGCTGATCGGCGCCACGCCGGCATCAAGTGTCGCCAGTGGTGAAGTCGTGTTCAACACCGTGTTGAGCGGATATCAGGAAGTGCTGACCGACCCCAGCTATGCGGGTCAGATCGTCACGTTCACATACCCGCACATCGGCAACTACGGAGCCAGCACCGCCGATTTCGAATCGCGTCGGCCGTTCTGCCGGGGCGTCGTCGTCCGCGACCTCGCCCGTCGCGAATCGAGCTACCGGTCCGAAGCGCATCTCGACGCGATGCTCGACAAGTACGGCATCCCAGGGATCGCCGGCATCGACACGCGTCGTCTGACCCGATTGCTGCGCGACACCGGAGCGATGAGCGGAGCATTCGGGTCGGGTGACTTCGCCACCCTCGCCGGTACGGCCGCCGCCGAACCCGGCACGGACGGTGTCGATCTCGTCGCTGGAGTGACGACGGCCGACGCCTACACGGTCGGCAGTTCCGATCCGAATGCGCGACACATCGTCGCCTACGACTTCGGCATCAAGTACTCGATCATCGATCATCTTGCGACGTTGGGCAGGGTGACCGTCGTCCCTGCTTCCACCACCGCCGACGAAGTGCTCGCCCTGAAACCGGCCGGCGTGTTCTTGTCGAACGGTCCGGGTGACCCGGCCGTGCTCGACTACGCGGTCACGGCAATCGGTGAACTGGTCGGCCGGGTGCCGATCTTCGGCATCTGCCTCGGCCACCAACTGCTCAGCCGCGCCATCGGCGGAGACACGTTCAAGCTCGCCTTCGGCCATCACGGCGGCAATCACCCGGTTCGCCACGAAGCGAGCGGCAGGATCGAGATCACCAGCCAGAACCACAACTTCTGCGTCGACCCTACGAGCCTCGGAGACCGGATCGAGGTGACCCACATCAACCTCAACGATCACACCAACGAAGGGATGTGGATACGCGGGGAGGCGGCGTTCAGCGTGCAGTATCACCCTGAGGCAGGCCCGGGGCCGCACGATGCGAATTACCTGTTCGGCGTCTTCGACGAGATGATGAAGGATCCGCACGACTGGCGTGACAAGCCCCTGATTCGCCGCGCCGCGCCGCTTCGGACGTCCGGCCTCCCGGCTGTCGAATTCGGTCTCGTCGAAAGCGGAGTGCGCTGATGCCGAAGCGCACCGACATCCACAGCATCCTGATCATCGGCAGCGGCCCGATCGTCATCGGCCAGGCCTGTGAGTTCGATTACAGCGGGACCCAGGCCTGCCGGGTACTACGCGAGGAGGGCTACCGGGTCATCCTCGCCAACTCGAATCCGGCCACCATCATGACGGACCCGGACTTCGCCGATGCGACATACATCGAGCCGTTGACGCCCGAAGTGGTCGCCAGCATCATCGAGCGCGAGAAGCCGGACGCCGTGTTGCCGACGATGGGCGGCCAGACAGCGCTGAACATCGCGATGACGCTGTTCGAGCGCGGACTGGTTGGTGTGCCCGGCACCCCCGAACTGATCGGTGCGAATGCCGAGGCGATCGCCACCGCCGAGGACCGTGAGAAATTCAAGGTGGCGATGATCGAGATTGGTCTCGCGGTTCCGAAGAGTGGTGTCGCGCGCGACATGACCGAAGCCATGGACGTGATCACAACGATCGGTCTGCCGTGCATCATCCGCCCTGCGTACATCCTCGGCGGTCGCGGTACCGGTATCGCCTCGACGCAGGCGCAGTTCGCAGCGCTCGCTGCGAACGGCATTGCGGCCAGTCCGATCGGCGAGATCCTGATCGAGACCAGCATTGCCGGGTGGAAGGAATACGAACTCGAGGTGATGCGCGACCGCAACGACAACTGCGTCATCATCTGCTCGATCGAGAACATCGATCCGATGGGTGTGCACACCGGAGACTCGATCACCGTCGCCCCGGCCCAGACGCTGAGCGATGTGGAATACCAGCGGATGCGTGACGCTGCCTTCGCGTGCATCCGTCGTGTCGGTGTGGAGACCGGTGGCTCGAACGTGCAGTTCGCTGTGAATCCGTCGACTGGCGAGCAGGTCGTGATCGAGATGAACCCACGGGTCTCCCGGTCGTCTGCGCTCGCATCGAAGGCGACCGGGTTCCCGATCGCCAAGATCGCGGCGAAGCTGGCCGTCGGGTACACCCTGGACGAGATTCCCAACGACATCACCAAGATGACGCCAGCCAGCTTCGAGCCGAGCATCGACTACGTGGTCACGAAGATCCCTCGGTGGGCGTTCGAGAAACTGCCGGGCACGAGTGGCGTTCTCGGGACACAGATGCAGAGCGTCGGCGAGGCAATGTCGATCGGGCGGACGTTCCCGGAAAGCTTGCAGAAGGGCCTCCGATCGCTCGAACAGGGTCGCCTCGGTCTGAACTGCGATCCGGCCGAGCAGCAGTACGCGTCCCAGAGTGACGCCGAACTGTTGACGGCCACGGGTAACCCGACGCCCGAGCGGATCTTCCAGATCGGCGAGCTGCTGCATCGGGGCGTGTCGATCGAGACGATCCACGAAGCCTGCCGTGTCGACCCGTGGTTCCTCGACCAGATGAGCATCATCACCGACGAGCGGCACGCGCTCGCCGAGCACGCGAGCATCGACGCGCCGACGCGTTCGGAGTGGCGTCGGGCCAAACGCCTCGGCTTCAGCGATGGTCAGCTCGCGTATCTCTGGAACACGACCGAGACTGCCGTGCGTTCTGCTCGCGAGCGTCACGGCGTGATCCCCACGTACAAGACGGTGGACACATGCGCCGCCGAGTTCGCCGCCACGACTCCGTACCACTACAGCACCTACGAGGACGAGAACGAGGTGCTCCCGTCGGACCGGTCGAAGGTGATCATCCTCGGTTCCGGCCCGAATCGCATCGGCCAGGGCATCGAGTTCGACTACTGCTGCGTGCACGCCTCGTTCAGTCTGCGCGACGCCGGCTTCGAGACCATCATGGTCAACTGCAATCCAGAGACCGTCAGCACCGACTACGACACCAGTGATCGTCTCTACTTCGAGCCGCTGACACAGGAGGACGTGCTCAACGTCATCGCCGCCGAAACCTTGTCGAGCGGGGGAGTCCCACCCAAGGTCATCGTCTCGCTCGGTGGCCAGACGCCGCTGAAGCTGGCCGGCCTGCTTCCTGTCGAACTGATCGCCGGGACTTCTCCGCATTCCATCGACCTCGCCGAGGACCGCGAAAAGTGGGCCGCCTTGTGCGAGGGCCTGCGCATCCCGCAGCCTCCCGGCGGCACAGCGATCGATCTCGAGCAGGCCCTGCAGATCGTCGACCAGGTCGGGTTCCCTGTGCTCGTCCGCCCGAGCTACGTCCTCGGTGGACGCGGTATGCAGATCGTCCACGACCGGAATCATCTCGCCCGGGCGATGGCCGAATTGACCGGCTTCGGCAGCCTCGGCAAGGAGGGCGGCCTGTCGGCAGAACGGCCCGTGCTGGTCGACCGGTTCATGGAAGACGCCACAGAAGTCGATGTCGACGCGGTGCGCGATGCAACCGGCGAGGTGCTGATCGGTGGCGTGATGGAGCACGTCGAAGAAGCCGGCGTACACAGCGGCGATTCGGCGTGCGCGATTCCACCGCAGACGCTTCCCGGTTGGGTGGTGGAAGTCATCGAGGCCTACACGCGTTCCATCGCCGACGCGCTCGATGTCCGCGGTCTGATCAACGTCCAATATGCGGTGCTCGGCACCACGGTCTACGTGATCGAGGCCAACCCGCGGGCCAGCCGGACCGTACCGTTCGTCGCCAAGGCAACGGGCGTGCCACTCGCCAAGGTGGCCACGCGAGTGATGCTCGGAGCGACGCTCGCCGAGTTGCGCGAGGAGGGTCTGCTGGTGCCACCCGTGCGCAACGGTCACGTCAGTGTCAAGGAGGCGGTTCTGCCGTTCAGTCGTTTCCCGGAGGTGGACACGGCGCTCGGACCGGAAATGCGATCGACCGGCGAGGTGATGGGCATCGGGAGCACGTTCGGGAAAGCATTCTTCAAGGCCGAACTGGCTGCTGGGACATTGCTGCCGACGTCGGGAACCGTGTTCCTCTCTTTGGCCGACGGTGACAAGCCGGCGGGAATCGTCGTCGCCAAGCGTTGTCGTGAGCTGGGCCTCGGCATCGCTGCGACGGTCGGAACGGCCGATTACCTGTCGCGGTTCGGCCTCATCGTGGATCAGACCGTCGGCAAGGTCAGCGAGGGCGCCGAGATCACTGCGGTCGACCTGATCTCGGAAGGCAAGGTCAGCTTCGTCGTCAACACGCCTCAGGGTCGCGGCGGACGTACCGATGGGGAACGGATCCGTAAGGCTGCCAACGTGCATCAAGTCAGCTCGGTGACCACCGTCGAAGCAGCGCTCGCTGCCATGCAGGGTCTCGCCGAGCAGTCCAATCAGCCGATCGAGGTGCGTTCGCTGCAGGAATACCACGCCCGCTGATGAAGCGGCGCAGGACCGGGGCAGGTGTCAGTACGTCGATCCTCGCCGTTTCAGACTCCGACACATCGCATTTCGAGGCAGCGGTCCGGGTCGGTTCGGTGACGTTGCCGAATCCGGTCATGACTGCCTCCGGTACGGCTGGGCACGGAATCGAACTGTCCCCGTACGGAGATCTCTGTGCACTGGGCGCGTTCGTCGTGAAATCGTTGGCTGCCTACGAATGGGCCGGGAACCCGGCGCCCCGCGTCCGCCCGACCGCCCAGGGCATGATCAACGCTGTTGGACTTCAGGGGCCCGGCGTCGCAGCGTGGCGTGCCCACGATCTGCCGGTGCTGCGCGCCAGCGGTGTCCGTGTGGTGGCCAGCATTTGGGGCCGCACGGTCGCTGAATATGCGGCGGCTGCCGAACAGCTCGCTGATGCGGGCCCGGAAGTCATCGCGATCGAGGTCAACCTGTCGTGCCCGAACCTGGAGGCCCGCAGCGGCATCTTCGCCCACGACGCGTCACTCAGCGCAGACGTGGTCTCCGCGGTGCTGGCCGCTGGACCAGGTCGGCCGCTGTGGGCCAAGCTCAGCCCGAACACCGACCGTCTTGTCGCCGTGGCGCACGCTGTGGCGCAAGCCGGTGCAGAAGCGGTGACGTTGATCAACACCCTTCTCGGTTTGGTCATCGATCCGGACACCCGACGACCAGCGCTGGGCAACGGCGGAGGGGGTCTGTCGGGTCGGGCGATCCACCCAGTCGCCGTTCGAGCCGTGTTCGATGTCCACCATGCACTGCCGGATCTGCCGATCGTCGGAGTCGGTGGTGTCGCGTCTGGTTGGGACGCCGCCGAACTGATGCTTGCCGGCGCCTCAGCCGTGCAGATCGGCACCGCGACGTTCGCCGATCCCCATGCACCGTGGAAAGTTCTGGACGAGCTGTGCAGCTGGGCGGCGGAGCAGGGTATCAGTTCGTTCACGCAGCTCACCGGCTCGCTCGGGTGACGGTTGTCGCCGGTTCGCAAACAGGGGGCGATGACCAAAGCGGTGACCTGATCGCTCTAGAATGCCTGCATGGCAACACCTCCCGCACTCACACCGGAACAACGCGCCAACGCATTGGCAAAGGCTGCTGAAGCTCGCGCAGCTCGCGCCGAATTCAAGAACAAGCTGAAATTGGGCTCCGTTTCGCTCGCCGAGGCACTGGCCGACACCGAC
>JAYTOM010000330.1:0-14953 GCA_043747765.1 Actinomycetota bacterium | reverse complement strand
TCCGTTGTCAAGGCGATGTTCGGGCGCGCAGTCGATATTGCCCGTGTCGAACGCTCCACGCTGAAAACCGAAGCAACGCCGATCCTCGAGATCGATGGTGTCAGCAGCGGTCGGTTGAACGACGTCAGCTTGTGCGTCGCCGGCGGCGAGATTGTTGCGGTGACGGGTGGAGTCGGTGCCGGCGTCTCGGAATTGGCGCGAGTGGCGGCCGGCGGGAAGCTCCCCGCACGCGGTTGGGTGCGCGTGGCTGACCGGGACGGTGTGATGCATCCCGTTCGAGGCCGCCGGCAGGCTCTTTCGCTCGGCGTGGCGTTCTTGCCGGCGGACCGCAAGCGACACGGTCTCCTGCTCGATCGAAGCGTTGCCGACAACGTCGTACTCGGTCAGCAGGCCAACGGTCGCCATCCGATGTTCACCCCCCGGCGAGTACGGACGTCGGCGTCCGCGCTCGCTCCCCGGGCCAATGTCAGGACCGCCACGATTGATGTCGGCGTCGGGACACTGTCCGGGGGAAACCAGCAGAAGGTGATGATCGGACGCTGGATGGGGGTCGACAGCAAGGTTTTGGTGTTCGACGAACCGACCGCAGGGATCGACATCGCGTCGAAGTTCGACATCTACGCCGAGCTGCGCAGGCTTGCTGACGCCGGTGCTGCGATCCTGATGTGTTCGACCGACTTCCAAGAGGTCGGGCAGGTCGCCGACCGCGTCATCGTCATGCGTGCTGGACGCATCATCGGCGAAGTCGACGGTCGACAGGCCACCGAACACCGACTGCTCGAGATGGAGATGACTCAGTGAGTCCCGACCAGCGGACAGCGAACTCGCTTCAACAGGGCTCCGTCGCGAGCACCCCGTTCAGTCAGCGGATGATGCGATCCGATGGTGTTCGTTTCGTGACACCGCTGCTGATCGCGATTCTGGTGATCTCGTTCTACACCAACCACAAGAACGCCAACTTCCTCGGCAGCGACAACATCAAGAACGTCCTCCTGCAGGCTGCGGTGCTCGGCATCATCGCAATCGGTCAGACCTTTCTCATTGCCGCAGGGCAGCTCGACCTGTCGGTCGCGACGCTGGCCGCCATGGCCGGCGTGATCGGGGCCACCCGTATCAAAGATGGCGGCTCCGAGTTGTGGGCGGTCGTGCTCGTCCTGCTCGTGTGTGCGGCGATCGGATTGGTCTGGGGGCTGCTGGTCGCCGGCCTGCGCATCCCTCCGTTCATCCTCACGCTCGGCGGCACGAGCCTGTTCGCGTCGATCGCGCTGCGCATCTCGAAGAGCTCGCCGGTACCCGCCCGTGAGCGGTTCGCGTGGCTCGGACGGTTGAAGGTGTTCGGGCTCGAGACGCCGATCTGGTTCTTCTTGATCGTCACGGTCGTCGCCGCGCTCGTGATGCGGTACACGCGTTTCGGACGTCACGTGTACTCGACCGGATCGAACGAGGAGGCCTCGTATCTCACCGGCATCCCGACGGCGCGGACGAAGGTGATGTGCTTCGTCATCTCCAGCACCCTCGCGGGCTTCGCCGGGTTGGTCGCGATGGCGCGGATCTCGACGGGCGATCCCCGTGTCGGATCTCAGCTCGCACTGCAGGCAATCGCGGCTGTCGTCCTCGGCGGCGCGACGTTGGCAGGCGGCCGCGGATCTCCGCTGGGCACGTTCGCCGGTGTCGTACTGCTTGCCGTCGTGCAGTCCGCGCTGACATTCAACAACGTGCAGACGTTCTGGAACGATGCAGTCTTCGGAGGCGTCCTGATCTTCGCCGTCGTCGTCACGGCGGTCGGCGATCTCCGCCGCCGACGCGCCGGTTCGCGACCTGTGATGTCCGGTTGGATGCGCCGAACGACTGCGCCCACCGCTCTGGCAGTTCCTTCCGAACGACTGCCGGCAGATCCTTCAGATCCACTACAAGGGGAGAAACAGCAATGAATGACCCAGTTCCAAACCCGCCGCCAGCACCACTCGGTCGGCGACGATTCCTGCAGGGTGCCGCTGGACTCGTTGTCGGAGGCGGGCTCCTCGCGGCCTGCGGCAGCGACAAGTCGACGGCAACGACGTCAGCGCCCGCGACGGCTCCCCCGACGACCACAGCGGCGTCGGCCGCTGACACCACCGGGGCCTCGACCGCGGCAACTACGGCTGCGACAACGGCTGGCTCGACCGCGGCAACTACGGCTGGCTCGACCGCTGCTTCGACAGCCGGTGGTGCTGGCACCGCCGGACCTGCTTCGGGTCTGATCGGCCTCACGCTGAACGGCCTCAACGACTACACAAAGGGTGTCGCCACTGGCGTGTACAAGGCAATCGAAGGAACGAAGTACACGCTCGAAGTCGTTCAGGTCAACTACGACTCGGCACAAGAGCTGTCGGCGGCCGAGGCGTTCATCGCCAAGGGTGTCGTCGGGCTCGTCATCCAGCCGAACACGGCCGAGTCGGCGGGCGCGGCTGCCCAAAGGGCGTTCGAAAAGGGTATTCCGGCGGGCAACTGCATCTGGCCAGGGCCGAGTGATTCAGACAAGTACTTCGTCGGGGTTGCCCAGCTCGATTCGGTTGCGGGCGGCAAGCTGATCGGCGAGTATCTCAAGGCGAACGTCAAGCCTGGGAAGATCTGCGTCGTTCAGGGCGTCGTCGGCCAGGGTTTCTCGGAGAAGATCGATGAGGGCCTCGATGCGTCGCTCAAGGGCACAGACTTCAAGGTCGTCGTGCGGGACCAAGGTTTCTTCGACCGCACCAAGGCTGTTGGCGTCGTCGAGACTGCGTTCCAGGCAAACCCCGACCTGTCGATCATCATCGGCTATTCGGCCTCGATGTCCGACGGGATTGCGCAGTGGCTGAAAGATCAAGGCAAGCAGAACGTGACCCACATCTCATCCGATTGCGACGACGAGCTCGTCACGTGGATGAAGACGCCGTATCTGAAGGCGACGCGATACTACTCATCCGCGCAGACCGGGCTGATTGCTGCCAACGCCGTGTTGGCGTCGTTGAAGGGTGACAAGCCGACGTTCGGAACGGTCATCGAGCAGGTCATCGCAACGGCGGACAACATCGACGCCGTCATCGCCAAGAACCCGTACTTCTTCAGCGATTACAAGAGCAAGGTTCAGAACATCTAGCAGGGCGCAGGATCCTGGGCTGCGCCGAATCAGACCAGCCCAGGATCCACTGTCTCAAACCGACGTGCAACAGATCGAGGGAATCATGGACACAGTTCCAGTCATTGACATCGCGCCTTTCCTGTCCGGGACGCCCCAGGGCATCGATAGTGTCGCCAAGCAGATCGCTCATGCGTGTGAGGAGATCGGGTTCTTCCAGATAACCGGCTATGGCGTCGCAGAAGAGTTCGTTCAACAGGTGTATGAAGTGAGCCGCAGGTTCTTCGATCTGAGCGATGACGAGAAGGCTGCCGCCGCACAGCCCGCGCCGGATCAGGTGCGTGGATGGACGGCTGTCGGCAAAGAGGGTTTGTCCTACTCACTCGACGCGGTGGCACCCGGAGACCTCAAAGAGAAGATGGACATGGGTCCGTTCGACGTGCCCGATGATGAATACCACAGCGCGACGACGGCGGGGCCGCACTTCGCACCGAACGTGTGGCCCGATGGCATGCCAGGCATGCGTGAGCTATGGGAACGGTACTTTGCCGAGATGAGCGAGGTCTCTCGCCAGGTGATGCGGATCTTCGCAGTCGGCTTGGGCCTCGACATCGACTACTTCGAGGACAAGATCGACAAGCACATCAGCATGTTCCGGGTGCTCAACTACCCCGATCAGCTCGAGCCGCCTCTTCCGGGCCAATTGCGCGCAGGCGCGCACTCGGACTACGGCAGCCTCACGCTCCTTCGCCAGGAGGACCGCCCGGGCAGCTTGCAAGTGATGACGAAGAGTGGCGAGTGGTTCGACGTACCGGTGATCAAGGGTGCGCTCGTCGTCAACATCGGCGACCTGATGGCCGAATGGACCAACGACCGCTGGGTGTCGACCTTGCATCGAGTCATCAATCCGCCACGCGACGCTGCAAATGATTCGCGCAGGATTTCGCTGGTCTTCTTCCACCAGCCGAACTACGACGCGATGATCTCCTGCCTCCCGACCTGCCTGAAGCCCGGCGAAGCACCGAAGCACACCGCCATCTCGTCTGGCGAGCACCTCTTCTCCAAATTCGTCAAGCAATCGACTTTCGGCCAAGGCGTCGACGCATGAGCGTCGGCATCTCGCTCGCGAGCTTCATCAGCGCCGACTTCGTCGGCTTGTTCGAGTTCTACTCGAAGACATTCGAATTGCCCGAGGTCACCGAACTACACAGCGAGATCTTTCGCGGCGCCGATGCATCCGGCGTGACGATCGGCTTCTCAGCGCCCGTCGTCTACGAGATGCTCAATATTCAGCAGTGGGCCGATCCGAAGGGGACGTCGCAGTACCTCACCTTCGAGTGCGAGAGCGATGCCGCCGTCACCGAGTCGACTGGGCGCGCTGTCGCCAACGGTGCACGTTTGCTGCATGACACGTACGAGACGTATTACGGCGCCTACCAGTCGGTCCTGGCCGATCCCGATGGCAACGTCTTTCGGATCAACCACTTCCGCCGTCCTGCTGACTGACACGCCTTCATGCACGATGCCGACACGCCCATCACTCTGAACACTGTGAGGCGGGTCGCGTTCGTGGCCCACTGCCTTGTAAACCAGAATGCCAAGGTCCAGGAGTTCGCCAGGGCGGCCGGTGTCGTCCCGGGCGTGATCGAGCGACTGCGTGCGCATGGTTACAGGCTGCAGCAACTGCCGTGCCCGGAGATGGCGTTCGCCGGCGTCAATCGGTGGTGGCAGGGTCGCGAGCTCTACGACAAGGCGAACTACCGGCGGCACTGCCAAATCCTGGCCGCGAACATGATCGAACCGATCGCCGAGTTCTATCGACGGGGGTTCGAGATCGTTGTGATCGGTCTGGACGGCAGCCCATCGAGCGGCGTTCGCTATACGGGAAAGGCCAAGAACTGGGGTGGCCGGCCGCACTTCGAAGAGGGTGACTACGAAGTCGTCGAAGGCATGGGCGTGTGGATGGAAGAGCTCAAGCGTGGTCTCGAGCAGCGCAACGTTGCGTGGCCGCGAGCGACTGGGATGTTGCTCGACCGCACGGATTGGGACGAAGCCCGCGACCTGCCGACAACCCTACGCGAACTCGACGAGTTCCTCGCTGGCGGTGGTCGTCGTGCTGCACCCTGATCCGCGGGGCTATCAGGTCGCGCTCGTCGCCGACGGAATCGTCAATGACGGCGCAGCGTCGTTCGATGTTCTCGCGATCCTCGGCACATCTGGCTTCGGGGTCGTCATCCTCCCGCCGGCCGACTTCACGATCAGCACCATTGCAGGCATCGTCGAATATGCCGTCGACGATCTGGTCGACTACCGAACGAGCGGTTACCGAGTGGTCGCCGTCGGCAGCTCGAGCTTGGAGCAGTTCGGCGTCTGGGATGATCTGATCAGCGGTGAACTCGCCCGTCGTTCGATTGAACCGTTCGAGCGCTTCGATGTCAACGGGGCGTCATCTGACGAGTTCGCTGCGTTTCTCGGTTCGTCCGTACCAGGTGCTCTCACCACGGCGTGACTCGCCCGGCGCGCCTGCTCGGGCGGGCAGAATGACCCGGTGAAGATCCTCCAGCTGTGGCGTTACCCCGTCAAGTCGATGCAGGGCGAACTCTTCGATTCGGTCGATGTCACTGCGGCGGGCCTTGCGGGCGACCGCTCGTGGGCGTTGCGTGATGCAGCCACCGGACTGACGCTCACCGCTCGGCGTGCTCCGGAGTTGTTGTTCGCTCGGGGCCTGGTGATCGACGGGCGTGCAGTCGTTCGACTGCCGGACGGAATCGAGACGGACAGCAACGACGATCTGTCGAGATGGCTCGGTCGCGATACCGAACTGATCGCGGCGACCGACCAGCCAGCCACCTACGAGATCGCCACCGATGCCGAGGACGAAGCCAACTCACCGTGGCGGACGTGGTCGGGACCGGCGATTGCCTTCCACGATTCCGCACGAGCTCGGGTCTCCATCATCGGTGAAGAGACATTGCGGACGTGGCCCGTCCGTCGCTTCCGTCCGAACGTCGTGTCGAGTGGCGGCGCGGAGGACGGTCTCGTCGGTGCTTCGTTGCGATCGACGGGTGGTGTCGTGCTGGATGTGCTCCAGCAGATCGACCGGTGCGTGATGGTCACCCGGCCGCAGCCAGGTGGGATCGACCGTGACCTCGATGTCCTGCGAACTGTCAACCGCGAGCGCGGTTCTGTCCTCGGCGTCGGCGCTCTGGTCAGTCAGCCAGGGAGGCTGCAGGTGGGCGACGACCTCGTGCCGTTCTGAGCGTTGATCCTCGTTTCGCTGACGATGAACGTCGGGCGACAGGGACCGGCGGCGGCTGTCGGGATATGTTCTCGACGACGAGCCGATCGGGAGAGCCGGAGAATGCCGAAGCGAAATCGAAGCAACGAACAACGCAAGACGGGACATGTCTCGCCGATCAGATCAGCATCGGTACCGACGGTCGAACCGCCTGCCGCCGAAACCGAGCAGGCACGGGCTGCGCGATTGTTCACCGACAGCATCCGTCAGCACGATGCCGCGGATCATGCCGAACGTGACCGCAAGGCAGCGACGGTCGAGCACGAACGGCTGCACCAGCGGTTGATCGCCGGCAAAGCATCAGCAGCGGCCGCGATTCGAGCCCTGCGCGAGAACGGCCGGCCGCACGCCAAGATGCTCGAAGCCGAGGCCGCCTACCGGGTCGCTCTTGCCGAATTGACCGAGTTCGAGACGGGTGAACGTCCCCACTGGGCGCTTGCCCCGCCATCCCCGGAGCCGGAGCCGGAGCCGTCGATTGACCTGTCCCTCGATCCAGGACTGGATCGGTAGTCGGCGGACGATCAGGCGGTGTAGTAGTTGTCGGCGAGGTCAAGAACCTCGTCGATGATCGCGATTCCCTGCAGTACTTCGTCCACCGGCGTGTTGCACGGGGGAACGACGTGCATCCGGTTGAAGTGCGTGAACGGGTACAACCCGCGTTCTTTGCACGCGGCGACGAGTTCGGCCATCGGCGCGGCTGCGGTGCCGGTTGCGTTGAACGGGACGAGCGGCTCGCGCGACTCGCGGTTGCGGACCAGTTCGATTGCCCAGAACACCCCGAGCCCACGGACATCGCCGATGGATGGGTGCTTGTCCTGCAACCTGGCCAGGGCTGGCGCGATGACGTCGGTCCCGAGCATCCGGGCATGCTCGATGATGCCCTCTTCCTTGAAGATGCCGATGCTGGCGACGATGCTCGCACAACCGAGGATGTGCCCGCTGTACGTCAGGCCGCCGGGATATTGGCGGTCCCTGAACGAGTCGGCGATGCGCTGACTGATGATCACGCCACCGATCGGGATGTATCCGCTGTTGCTACCTTTGGCGAAGGTGATCAGGTCCGGGGTGACGTCCCAGTGATCGAGGGCGAACCATTCGCCACAACGACCGAACCCGGCCATCACCTCGTCGGCGATGTAGATGATTCCGAACTCGTCGCAGATGTCGCGCACGCCCTGTAGGTATCCGGGCGGTGGAACGAGGATGCCGTTCGTGCCGACGACGGTCTCCAGGATCAGACAGGCAATCGTCTGCGGTCCTTCGACCATGATCGTCTCGCGCAGATGGGTGAGGGCGCGCTCGCTCTCCTGCTCCGCACTCTCGGCGTAGAAGCTGCTGCGGTACGGGTACGGCCCGGTGAAATGGACGACACCGGACGTGCCGGTCTCGCTCGGCCAACGGCGCGGATCGCCCGTGACGGCGATGCTGCCCCCGGACGCACCGTGATAGCTGCGGTATGTGGCCAGCACCTTCTGGCGCCCGGTGAAGATCCGAGCCATCCGAATCGCGTTGTCCGTCGCGTCGGCGCCGGCGTTGGTGAAGAAAACCATGTCCAGATCGCCCGGAGCAAGTTCGGCGATGAGGCGAGCAGCCTCGCTGCGCATCTCGTTGGCGTAGCCCGGCGCGATAGTGCAGAGCTTGCCGGCCTGCTCTTGGATCGCGGCGACCAGTTTCGGATGTTGGTGGCCGATGTTGATGTTCACCAGCTGGCTGGAGAAATCGAGGTAGCGCTTGCCGTCCTCTGTCCAGAACCAACTGCCCTCGCCGCCGACGATGACCATCGGCTTCAGCGTGCCCTGCGACGACCAGCTGTGGAAGACATGCTTGCGGTCGTTCGCATACGTTGCGGATGGAGGTGCGTCGAGGGCCGTCATAGGTGTCATCGTATTCGATACACAAGAGGGAGTACAGACGGTCGTTTGTTACAGGACAAAGGAGGGGGAGAGGTGCGGGATGGAATTGGCCCCTCAGGTCGAAGTACTCTCCGATCATGGGTCAGATGATCGAATTCACAAGTAATGGCGGCACGGCCGAAGGCTATGTGGCGGGCGACAGCGGCCCCGGCGTCCTGGTCATCCAGGAATGGTGGGGATTGAACGACCACATCAAATCGATCGTCGATCGATTCGCCGCAGAAGGTTTCGTTGCGCTCGCGCCTGACCTCTATCACGGCAAGACGACCGCCGAGCCCGATGGCGCCGGCAAGCTGATGATGGCGATGAACATCGACGAGGCGAGCAAGGATATGTCCGGCGCGATCGACGAACTGCAGAAGCGAAGTGGTCGTACCAAGGTCGGCGCGATCGGGTTCTGCATGGGCGGCGGATTGGCACTGGTCGTCGCGTGCAAGCGTCCTGATGCGGTTGCCGCGACGGCGCCGTTCTACGGCCTGATCCCGTGGGAGAGCGCGCAGCCCGACTGGTCAGCGATGGCCGCCAAGGTCGAGGGTCACTACGCAGCCGACGATCATTCGTTCCCGCCGGACAAGGCGGAGGAACTGCAGACCAAGCTGCGTTCGCTCGGCAAGGACGCGACGTTGTTCGTGTACCCCGAAGTGGATCACGCGTTTTTCAACGACACCCGACCCGAGGTCTACGACGAGGCGACCGCTGCGATTGCATGGGCCCGGGTGTTGGACCTGTTCCGGACCGAACTGACTGCTTGAGACCGAGCTGTCGAGAGGTTCAGCCGAAGGCGCTGATCGCGTCGAATGCCTCGTCGATCAGCGCTGGCAATGCATCGAACTGGGCGCCGGCCGCCGACCATCGTTCGAGGATGACCCAGATCGCCTCGGTGAACGCCGCTGCGAGAACGCGAGGCTGCAGATCGTCTGCGCTCTTGCCGAGCCGTGCGGCGAATCCTCGAGCGAGATCGGGACCGTGCTCGTGGAAGCTGTCCCACGCAAGAGCTCGGAGGGACGGCTCGGTCAGCACGATCCGGAGTTGACGTAGTTTGCGTCCGTTCTCATTCTCGAACAGGGTCACCAACTTCTCGCGCAGTACGGCGCGTAACGCCTCGGTGATGGACTCGCTCTGCGGACGAGCGGCCATCGCCGTCATCATCTCGTCGTCGGCATGTTCGTGCTTGTCGGCGTCGTCGAACAGCACGGCGTTCTTCGAATCGAAGTAACGGAAGAAGGTCCGTGACGAAATTCCAGATGCAGTGGCGATGTCTTCGATGGTCGTGTGTTCGTAGCCTTTGATCTCGAGCTGGTCGAGTGCGGCATCGAGGATGAGGTCGCGTGTTTCCGCACGCTGGCGTTCGCGCAACGTCCCCCCGGGCATGGCGCACACGTTCATCCGCAGCTTCCGTTTCGCCGTGACCAGCCCGTTTCCTGCGGCTCCCGCACCGCCCGCGAAATCGCCTGTGACATTGGTGACACTGGTTGACATCTTGTCAGTCTATGCCACATAGTCATCCCATGACACAGTATTTATATCGACTTGGCCGGTGGTGCGTACGCAACCGGCGACGCGTCGTGATCGTCTGGGTGGCCTTCGCCGTCTTGGCAACGGTTCTCGGTAAGGTCGCCGGTGGAGAGGCATCGAACAAGTTCTCGGTGCCAGGGGTCGAGTCGCAGAAGGCGCTCGACGTCCTGCGCCAGCGCTTCCCCTCGCAGTCAGGGACATCCGCCCAGGTGGTCTTCGCGACCAAGACAGCAACGCTGGGCGATGCCTCCGCGAAGACGGCGATCGCCGCTGCTGTCGCCGACATCTCCACGCAGCCGAGCGTCGCCGGGGTCAGTCCGCTGAGTGTGTCGAAGAACGGCACCATCGGCTTCGTCGAGGTGCAGTACACCGCCCCGCTCGCCGACATCAAGACCACCGGCTTCAAAGCGCTGGAGCAGACGGCGACGGCAGCAAAAGCCTCGGGACTGCAGATCGAACTCGGCGGTGAGCTACCGACCGCGGCCACCAACCAGCCACCCGGCGGCCAAGAGGTCATCGGTCTCGCCGCGGCGGTCATCGTGCTGATGCTCGCCTTCGGATCGGTCATCGCGATGGGTCTGCCGATCGGCACGGCGATCCTCGGACTCGGGATCAGCATCGGGCTGATCACGTTGATCTCTGCGGTTGCCGACATCAACGACATCGCCACCGTGCTGGCCTCGATGATCGGCCTCGGCGTCGGCATCGACTACGCCCTGTTCATCGTCACTCGACACCGCGAGAACCTTCAAGCAGGGATGACCGTCGAGGAGTCTGCCGGCCGCTCGATTGCGACGTCGGGTTCGGCAGTCCTCTTCGCAGGCATCACCGTCGTCATCGCAATCTGTGGTTTGGCCATCGCCGGTATCCCCAACGTCACGTGGATGGGTCTGATGTCCGGTATGACCGTGCTCGTCATGGTCGCCATTTCACTGACGATGCTGCCGGCGCTTCTCGGCTTCGCAGGACACCGGATCGACAAGGTCAGTCTGCCCGGTCTGAAGAAGCGGGCGGCCCGCAAAGAAGCTGAGCAGTTGTTGGCTCCGAAGGAGAGCGGTTGGCACCGTTGGGGCCGTCACGTCTCCAACCACCCGGTGCGTTACCTGTTCGGTGGCGTCATCGTTCTCGCCACGCTTTCGGCGCCGCTCCTCAGCCTGCGACTCGGGCTGACCGACAACGGGACGAAGTCGACCGGGCTCACCACGCGGCGTGCCTACGACTTGCTCTCCGAAGGCTTCGGCCCCGGCTTCAACGGTCCGCTGCTGCTCTCGGTCGAGATGGACTCCGGTACGACCGTCAGCTTGCTCAGTGTCCTCACGACGGCCCTCGCCAAGGACGTCGACGTCCAGTCGGTCTCGCCGGCCAAGGCCAATGCCGACGGAACTGCCGCCATCATCCAGGTCACCCCGAAATCGTCTCCGCAGAGCGCGGCCACCACGGATCTCGTCCATCGCCTCCGTGATCACGTCATCCCGACGGCAACGGTGAATGCGCCCGGCGCGCACGTCTACGTCGGTGGCCAGACCGCTGTCTCGATCGATCTGTCCGACAAGATCGCCGGCCGCCTTCCGTGGTTCATCGGGGCGGTCATCGGGCTCTCGATCCTGCTTCTGATGATGGTCTTCCGCTCGATCGCCGTCCCGATCAAGGCCGCTGTCATGAACCTTTTCTCGATCGGTGCGGCGTACGGAATCATCGTCGCCATCTTCCAGTGGGGCTGGCTGAAGGATCTGATTGGTTTGAAGGAAACGGTCCCGATCGTGTCGTTCCTGCCAATGATCATGTTTGCGATCCTGTTCGGCCTGTCGATGGACTACGAGGTGTTCCTGCTCTCGCGGATCCGCGAGGAATACGTGCATCGCAAGGACTCGACAGCGGCCGTGATCGAAGGCATTTCGGCAACGGCTCGGGTCATCACCTCCGCAGCGTTGATCATGATCTGCGTGTTCGGCTCCTTCGTGCTCGGTGACGATCCGACGATCAAGATGTTCGGCATCGGCCTCGGCGTTGCCGTGCTGATCGACGCCACCCTGGTCCGCACCGTCTTGGTCCCGGCGACGATGAAATTGCTCGGCGACTGGAACTGGTGGCTGCCGGGCTGGCTCGACAACCTGCTTCCGAACCTCGACATCGAGGGCGGCATCGGACTTCCCGAGCCGCAGTACGAAGACGGTCGCATGCCGACCAGCGACGACCGCGAACCCGTCCTGGTCTGAACGCCTTGGAGGCTTTGCCGCACCGGAGGGTCTTCGACCCGCCCGGGTGAGCGGCAAAACCTCCGGTGGTTACAGGGCGGCGATGGCGTCGGCCGTGGCGATTGCTCGGCGGGCATTGACCACATGCAGGTTCTCGATCATCCGGCCGTCGACGGTGACGACACCGCGACCCTCGCGCAATCCTTCGTCGAAGGCCTCGATGACCCGGCGCGCATGATCCACTTCGTCGGCCGACGGCGCCCAGACGTCATTGGTGATGTCCACCTGGCCGGGGTGGATGAGGGTCTTGCCGTCGAAGCCCATCTCCATGCCCTGCAGGCATTCCATGCGGAAACCCTCGAGGTCCTTGACGTCGTTGTAGACGCCGTCGAGGATGACCTTGCCCGACTCCCGAGCAGCGGCCAACGCGACGGCGAGGTGCGGCAACAATGGATGACGGCCGGGTACCAGCGCGGCGCGCAATTCTCGGGCGAGATCGTTGGTGCCCATCACGAGAACCGACACACGCGGATGGGCCACGATCGCGCGGACGTCGAAGATGGCCGTCGGCGTCTCGATCATCGCCCAGATCGTCATCGTCGCCGGAGCACCCGATTGATCGAGAATCTGAGCGACACGGTCGACCGTTGCAATCGATGCCACCTTCGGAATGACCACCGCAGCGGCGCCAGACGATGCCGCTGCGGCAAGGTCGAGTTCGCCCCAGTCGGTGTCGAGTCCGTTGCAGCGGATGGTCAACTCGCGGTGCCCGTATTCGCCCGACGCAGCAGCGCTGACCGCGTTGGCCCGCGCCGACGGCTTCGAATCGGGAGCGACAGCATCCTCGAGATCGAAGATGATCGCGTCGGCCGCCAAGGTTTTGGCCTTTTCCAACGCACGCTCATTGGCGGCAGGCATGTACAGGACGGAGCGTCGGGGGCGCAGTGAATCATTCGTGACGGCGGTGTCCACGATCATTCGCCGAATCCGTACGAGGCGGCCAATTCGGGGTCACGCGCTGCCAGATCGTGAGCGAGTTGGACGACGACCTTGCACTGCTTCACAGACGCGTCGTCCTCCATCTTTCCGTCGATCATCAGTGCACCCGTTCCGTCACCCATCGCGTCGATGATCCGTTGCGCTGCGGCGACGTCGGCGGGGCGCGGGCTGAACACGCGCTTGGCGACCTCGATCTGGTCGGGGTGCAGGCTCCATGCGCCGACGCAGCCAAGCAGGTAGGCGTTGCGGAACTGGTCCTCGCACGCAACGAGATCCTTGATGTCGCCGAACGGTCCGTAGAACGGCAGGATCCCGAACGTGACGCACGCATCGACCATTCGCGAGATCGTGTAGTGCCAAAGATCCTGCTGATACGTCGGCCGGGAGGCGGACGGATCGTCAGGATTCGGATCGGCGCGAACGAGGTAGTCAGGATGACCGCCACCGACGCGAGTGGTCTTCATCCGCCGATTGGCGGCGAGGTCGGCCGGCCCGAGACAGATGCCCTGCATTCGGGGTGACGCGCCACAGATCGCTTCGATGTTGGCGACACCACGTGCGGTCTCGAGGATGGCGTGGATCAGCAACGGCTTCGTCAACCCGGCCTTGGCCTCCAACTGGGCAAGCAGTCGGTCGACGTAGTGGATGTCCTCGGGGCCCTCGACCTTCGGGACCATGATCACGTCGAGCTTGTCGCCGATCTGGCCGACGAGTGTCGTCAGATCGTCGAGAGCCCACGGCGAGTCGAGACTGTTGATGCGCGTCCACAGTTGGGTCTGGCCCATGTCCAACGTGCGGCCGACCTCGACCAAGCCAGCTCGGGCGGCTTCCTTGTCGGTCATCGGGATTGCGTCCTCGAGGTTGCCGAGGAGGATGTCCACCTTGCCCACGATCTGGGGGAGCTTGGCCACCACCTTCGCGTTCTGCGGTGGGAAGAAGTGGACGACGCGGCTCGGTCGGAACGGAATCTCACGGACCGGTTCCGGGGCACCAACGGCAAGTGGCTTGAAAAAATCGCGAGGACTACGCACGGTTGCATTGTAGTTCTGGTCGTGTTGGCGCCTCAATCGCCGCGTCCTCCCGGTAACTTCCCCGATCGTGACAGAACTTCGCGCGGTGACCGACTTCGATGCAATCCTGTTCGACGCCGGCGGAATTCTCGTGCTGCCCGATCCAACGGTCCTCGGCCCGTTGCTCGCACCGTACGGCGGAGATCCGTCCGTTGGTGCGCATGTCCGCGCTCACTACCGCGGTATGGCGGTCAAGTCGTCGGCCGGCAGTGGCGAGGCCTTCTGGGACGAATACAACGTCGCCTATTGCGAGTCGATCGGTGTCCCGGATCGCGACGTTCACTATGCGGCGACTGTTCTGGAGCGGACCAGGAACGCGTACACGTGGCGCTGGCCGATTCCCGAGTCGGTCGAAGCATTGCAGCGGTTCACTGCCGCCGGCATCCCGATGGGTGTGGTGTCGAATGCGAGTGGACAGGTGGAAGAGGCGTTGCGGCGCGCCGGGGTCTGCCAGCTCGGACCTGGTCTGCTCACCGAGATGCGGGTCATTATCGACAGTCACGTCGTCGGCGTGGCCAAACCCGACCCGCGGATCTTCGAGTTCGCATTCTTGGCGTTCGAGGGCATCATTCCGGAGCGGATCGCGTTCATCGGTGATTCGGTCACGATGGACATCGGCGGCGGGAGGGCTGCCGGTCTGCACCCGATCCTGCTCGACCCGTACGACGATCACGCCGAGGCGGATTTCGCGCGTATCCACGCGCTGCACGACCTGCTGCCGATCCACCGGTGAGATGGGTGCTCCGACCTCGTCGTATTGTGGCGGGTGATGTTGCGAGGCGCGCAGCGCGCTGAGTGTGTTCCCCGACGCTCGATGCGAGCGCTTCCGCCGTGGCCGCTACTGTCACGGTGGGTTGTTCTGGAAC
>JAYTOM010000329.1:0-5068 GCA_043747765.1 Actinomycetota bacterium | reverse complement strand
CGACAATCGTGACCGGCGCGTCCGCCCCGTTGAGGGTTATGGCTGATAGAGCTTGAAGGGTCCTGCCCCGGTCACAAAACCGGATTTCGGAATGTTCTTGCCTGTCACGAGAGGGCTGTCCATCCAGAACGTGGTGGCGGCTGGCGTCTTGCCTGCCAGCAACTCAGCGAGCATGTTGCATGCAATGACGGCCGTGCCCTCGAGGTCGTTGGCTGCGGTGGCGGCGAAGCTTCCGCCGGCTCTGATCATGTCCAGTGCGGTGGAGTCGCCGTTGAAGGACACTACGAACTGGGAACCCTTTGCGCTGTCAATGGCCTTTGCTGCGCCCTCGCCGATCGTGTCGAACGAGGCGTAGACCGCGTTGATTCCCGGATTGGCTTGGACTGCCTGCTCGACTTTGGCCTGACTGTCGGCCAACGCATTGGAGATGTCGACCTCAACCTCGACTATCTTGATGTCCGGAAACTCGGTGTTCGGCCCGACCATTGCCTTGAAGGCGTCGGCGCGTTGGCGGAGACTCGGCGTAACCCTGGCGTTGGCGATGAGGACCGTACCCTTGGCCACGCCTTTGTTCTGCGCAGCCAATCGGTCGATGACGTACTGACCGACCCGAGCTGCGCTCTGGAACTCGAGGCCGGTGATCGAGTAGGTCCCGCTCCGCTGGCCCCCCCAAGCTGTCACGACGGGGCGCTTGGCGTCACCGGCAGCTTTGAGTTGTGCGTCGAGTGCACCGCCGGACACGTCGTTGGCGACGTTGTAGATAGCGTCGACCCCGGCGGCATTGGCCTGTTCGAACGCAGGCGTTGCCTGGGTGCCGCCTTTCGCATCGAATACCTGGGTGGTGCCGCCGTTGTCGGCGACGCATTTCGTGACGCCTCCTTGGATGCGGTCGACGGGTTCGAGGCCTGGTGCGAGAGAGATGATTCCGATCTTCTTGCCTTTGAAGATGGTGTAGTCCGTCGTTGGTGTCGGCTTCCCGGTCGCCACGCTCGTGCTCGTTGCGGCCGACGACGCCGTGGTTGCGGCGGTCGTCGCTGCAGTCGTGGCCTTACTGCTGCCGCAGCCTGCGACTCCGATCATTATCGCTGTGACGCCGAGCAGTGACACTCGGATCTTGTGGTGATGCATGGTTGAACCCCCTGTGATGTCCGTGTCCCAATGAAACGCGGATGTTTAACCGTTGGGTGCCCCAACGGCGCCCGCCCTGAGCCCCCGGCGGGAGCTCACGGCAAAGGACTGTTGCGAAGGGCCGGGTTTCGGCCATCCTGCTGTGCTTCGAGCCATGCGTCGATGCGTTGCTTGGTGGTGTCGGTGCCGACAACCGAGAGAAATGAGCGTCCTTCGGTGCGAAAGCCGTCGGCACTTCGAACCCGGCCGCCGGCCAGCGCACGCTTCGCCGCTGCGATCACCGCTGGTGTGTTGCGTGCGATTCCCTCGGCGAGATCGATCGAACGCCCGACCGGATCAGTATCGACGATCTGCACCAATCCGAGGCGCCGCGCCTCGGTGCCCGACACAGACTCACCTGTCAGCACGAGCATCGCCGCATTCCCGAAGCCGATCAGCTCCGGAAGGCGTTGGGTGCCACCGGCCCCTGGGACCAAGCCCATCCGCGTCTCCAAGACCCCGAGCCGTGCTCGGGGCGCGGCCACACGTATATCTGCGGCGAGTGCGAGCTCCAGCCCTCCACAGGTTGCCTGCTTCGGCACGGCCACCACTACGCCGTTGGGGTACGACTCGACCGACTCGATCGCGTTGAGCCATGGCCCCCAGTCCGAGATCGGCCGGCCCTCCGACATCTCGCGTACTTCGAGAAGTTCGGCGTGAACCACGTCGAGGATGAGTACCAACACCGGTGGATCGGTGCGCTTGGCGCAACTGGTGACATGCTCGGCGAGTTGGCGCGCACCTTCGATGTTCATCGTGCGGCGCTTGCCACCGTCGTATCGCAGAACAGTGATGTGGTCGTCCCGCTCGACGATCCAGTAGGTGCTCGGTGACGAGGTATTCAGATCGCTCATGGTGCTCCTGCGGGTTCGGGGGTGGTTTCGTAGCACAGGTGGAGGATGTCGGCTTCCGCGACCGGTCGGTGCAGTTCACCGACGAGGCGCCCTTCACGAAGCACGATGACACGGTGCGCGATGGCCGCTACTTCCTCGAGGTCGGATGACGCGACGACCACCGCGATGCCGTTCGCTGCAAGGCCGCTGATGAGCCGGAGGATCTCGGTCTTGGCCCCGACGTCCACGCCCTTGGTCGGCTCGTCGAGCATCAGCACCTTGGTGTTCCTGCCCACCAGCCACCGCGACAACATCACCTTCTGCTGGTTCCCGCCCGACAACGTCGAGATCACCTGCTCGGGACCTGTCGTCGCGATACGCAATCGATCGATCTCGGCGAGGGTCTGCTCGACCTCGCGGCCGCGATGTTGTGTAGGTAGCCACTTCGATCTGCGGAAGCTGCGCAGATGCGCCAGCACAACATTTTCGCGAACGGAGCGCCGCCCGATCAAGCCCTGGTCGCGTCGTTCCTCGGGGATGAGGGCGATTCCAGCACGAATCGCGTCGGCGGGTGAGCGGAAATGCACCACCTTCCCGTCCATCAGCAGATCACCACCAGTAGGTCGGAAATGCCCGAAGATGTTCATCAACAGCGATGTGCGGCCCGATCCGACCAGGCCGCCGACACCGAGGATTTCGCCTCCCCGAAGCGCGAAGCTGATGTCCTCGAGCGGGCCACCGGCAAGTCCTCGAGCCTCGAGCACGACGTCGTCGCGCGGGGCGACCAATTCTCCGAGCGTGTCGATCTCACCGGCCTCGCGGCCGATGATCGCGGCGACGAGCTTGGTGCGGTCAAGTGCCTCGATCCGGTGTCGACCGACGGTCTGGCCGTCCTTCATCACGGTGACGGCCTTTGCGATTCGCAAGATCTCCCCGAGACGATGAGAGACGAACAACACGGCGATGTTCCGGGCTTGCAAACGAGCGACGGCCTCAAAGACAAGCTCGACCTCGGCATCGGACAAGGCGACGGTCGGCTCGTCCATCACAACGAGGCGGGCGTCGCCGCTGCACGACCGGGCGATGCCGACCATCCATCGCTCGGCAACGCTCAATGAAGAAAGCTTCGCCGCCGGGTCCACATCGATGAAACCACGGAGCACCTCTCGAGCTGCTTGCTCGCCCTTTCGTCTCGAAACGAGCAACCCGGTCCGCGGCAGTGTCTGACCGAGGAAGATGTTCTCTGCGACTGTTAGCCGCGGCACGAGCGCGACGTCCTGGTGAAGGAAACGGAGGCCAAGCCGGTAGGCCTCGGCCTCGTTACGGATCTCGACCGGGACGCCATCGATCTTGATGACGCCCGAGTCGCGATGCTGCGCGCCAGCGAGGATCTTGATCAGAGTCGACTTGCCGGCCCCATTCTCACCGACGAGACCGTGGACCGTCCCGGCGTCGATCATCAGCGATGCGCCATCCAGGGCGCGCACGCCGGGAAACTGCTTACACAGATCCTCAATCTCGATGAAGTGGTGCTCGGACATATTTCCCCGGTCCTCGACGCTCCCCCAAGAGCGCCCTCGATTGAACTGTAGCGAATCTTCGAATGAAAAGATAGTCCATAGCCCAACCAACGTTCGGTTAACTATTGCTTCCATTTCGTGGCTAGATATGGCAACGTAGCGGCGTTGGGTAGTGAGAGCGCTGTTGTGGCCGGGGTAGTAAATGTGACGTTTGGCTTGGGGGGACATGTGAATGAAACGATGACGGAGCCAGTCTCTGATCCCGAAACGCACGAACCGCCGGCAGTTAGCACAACGCGGCGTGCTACGGACAAACCGGACAGGGGACAGCGCGCGCTCGCCTTCGCGTCACGCTACGGAACACTGGTCTTTCTCGTTGTGCTGCTGGTGCTGTTCACCGTTCTGTCCGAGATCGTCCTCAGTCAACAGCGGTTCTTCACCGGCGCGAACCTGTCGCTCGTGCTCCGCCAGTCAGCGGTCTTGGCGATCCTCGCCGGTGGGTTGACAGTGGTGCTCATTCTCGGCGAGTTTGACCTGTCGATCGCCGCTTCGCTCACACTCGGCGGCGCGATGTTCGCCCAGATCGTGCAGGGGACTTACGTGCTGACCTGGCCGCGGATTCCGTTCACGGGCGTTGGTGGCGGCGCAGTTTTCGGAGCGAGTTGGCAATCGTCGATCGGGTTCGCTGTCGTGGCAACTTTGCTGTTCGGTATTCTCCTCGGACTGATCAACGGCGTCGTGGTGTCCTACTTCGGGGTTACCGCCTTCATCGCCACGCTCGGGATCGCCGGAATCGTTGAGGGCTATCTGATCCGACTCACCGGCGGTCGATCGGTTCAGCTGCCAGAACGGGTCACCAACACCGCGCAGGGAACTCTCTTCGGTTGGACTGCACCCAAGAGTTGGCTGTGGCACGTCCGACTGTTCGGTGGGGATTTCGAGCTCAACTTTTCCGGGTTGAGCCTGCCGTTGATCGCGCTCGCGGCCGTGGTGGTGCTCGGTCTGCTGTGGACGTTTCTCAACCACACCGAGGCGGGCCGCAAGATGGACGCAGTCGGCGGCAATCCGGAGGCATCTCGACTGGCGGGGATCAACGTCCGCCGCTACCGGCTGATGGCGTTCGTGCTCTGCGCTGTTGTTGGTTCGTTCGCTGGCATTGTTCTCGCGTCCGGACGGACCGGTTCCGCGGTCACCTTGGTCGGCAACCAAAGTTCCTACTTGTTGCAAGCGTTCACAGCGTGCTTCCTCGGGGCGGTAACGCTGCGAGAAGGAGAGTTCCACATTGTCGGCACAGCCGTCGGCGTCACGCTGATGACCGTGACCTTCTCGGGCCTGATCATTCTCGGTGTCCCCGGCTACGCCCAAACCGTGGCCAACGGCGCCATCCTCGTTGCCGCACTGACCTTCGCAGGGCTTGCCCGCAAGGCAGCGGCTCGCCCAGATCGCAACCGGCACGCATCTGCCGGTGGGGGCAGCGTCTCTACAGACGCAGCCGCCACGCGCGACATCACACATAACAACAAGGGGGAAACACCATGATCAAACGAC
>JAYTOM010000328.1:0-24631 GCA_043747765.1 Actinomycetota bacterium | reverse complement strand
ACGATCGGACGCTCCTCGACGAACATCCGGGTCCGGGCCCGGACGTGCGCCATCGAGTCGGCGGCCACTCGCCGGCCGATATCGGTGGCGTAGGCGGCGTCGAATTCACCTCGCGATTCGAACCACAGTTCCGACACGCCGTCGGGAACGTCATCTCCGCCATCCGCCACGACATTGAAGTGCACTCGTTTGGCGCCGGGCAGCAACGCGGCCAGTGGCGCATGTTCGTCGAGCCACCAGGTCCGGAACTCGTCGGCAGTCATGTCGTCTCGCCGGAACAGCAGGATCATCGCTTTGAACATCAGGTCGGGGCCCCGATGCGGTGCAGCGGCCTGCCACCGACACCGAGTGCGAGCACCGCGAGCACTTCTTCGGCGTGAGGTGCGTCGTCGATGCTGAAGGCGATCGCGTCCATGTCGTCGAACGCCCAGATGTCCGAGCAGTTGGTGATCGGTGCCACGATGCGAGTCCCCGGGCCGCCGAGCAGCTTCGTCGACGGGATGATGGCTGGACCCTTACCGAGCATCGAGCGGATCGGCGCGCCGAACTTCGGATGAATGAGTGCGGCGGCGTGCTCGATCTCACCGTCGACACCGACGACAGCGGCCTTTCCGTAGCCCGCCACGTCCTCGACGGCACAGCCGAGGACTGCCAGCGCTTCCTCGATCAACACCTGACCGAGCCGGGCGCCGAGTTCGATGAGTTCGGTCAAGTCCTCGACGTACCGTCCTGCGAACGGGTTCACCATCACGACGCCGGTCGCCACCTTGCGGTGTAGGCCGTTCACCGCCATACCCATCTCGGTCCGCGTCGTTTCGACGATGGACACCACTTTGCGTATCTTCAGTTCGATCACACCGCCAACGTACAGCCCGTCAGCCGAGCCGACGGAGGGGCAGGTCGGACGACGCCATGGGCTGGACCACGATGCGCGCGTCGGTGGGCCAGCAACCGTCGGAACTGACGATCGCGGGATTGATGTCGATTTCTGCCAGCGCCGGGTGGTCGGCCATCAGTTGGCCGATGCGCACGATCGTCTCGATCAGTGCCGCGCGATCGAGCTCCGCTGTGTCGAGCGCTCGTCCGACCCGCGATGTATCCACGAGCGCATCGGCGGCTGCAGCGGACAGAGGCAGCAGCCGGCTCGCCGCATCGCTCGGCGTCGTGGTCTGGAGGCTGCCGAGGGCCAGGCTGATCACCGGCCCGAGCAGTGTGTCGGTGGTGCAGTGAATCTGTACATCGACGCCCGGCTGCGCCATCCGCTGGATGACGAGCGAGTCGGCGTCGGCCCCGAGCGAGCTCTTGATCAGATCGAACGCGCCGATCAGGGCGCGGTCGTCGGGCAGATCGAGGGCGATCCCGGCCCGCGCCGACCTGCCGACGCGTCGCATCGTCGACTTGAGCACCACCGGGTATCCGATCTCGCGAGCAGTGGCAACCAATTGCTCGGACGACGGACGTTGGAGCGCTCGTCCGGCAGGCGCTCCCACGCCGTACGCAGCCAGTAGTTCAGTGGCGTCGTCGAGGGTCAGAGTGACGGCGCCTGAATCGTGCAAGATGGCAGCTGCGCGTTCGACATCGACATCGGCGGGCGTGACGACGGTGGAGCCGGCCTCGGTCGATCGCCACCGTCCATACGCCCACATCCGACCCAGAACGGATGCGGCCGGCTCGGGAAACGAGAATGCGGGAACGGTCGAATGCGACAGCAGGGGTCCGTCGCTGCCACCAAGCATTACTGCCAGCACCGGCTTCGTACCATCCGCGGCAGCATCGATCTCCGTCACGGGCGCCAAAGCAGCCGCGAGCGGTGGGGCGTGGATGACGATCACCGCGTCGACCTCGTCCGAGGCCAGGGCTGCGGTGATCGCATCGGCGAAGTCAGCGGGTGACGAGCGCCAATCCAACGGTCGAGGTGCGACGGCTGCGATCAGTCCTGCCGCCTCCACGGCTGCAGCCGCGAGCACGCCGGGGCTGCGCGCATTGCTGAGGATTGCAACGCGGGGTCCTCGTGGAACCGGCTGGCACGAAAGGACCCGCGCCACGTCGAGCATCGCGCGCACGGTCGGTACTTCGATCAGACCGGCCTGTTGGTAGAGAGCATCGGCTGCGCTGCCGATTGCAGCGGCGCCCGTGCGGACGGCGACTATCGGCCGCTTGATGCCGACCCGGCGCGCCAATCGGGCGAACTTGCGTGGGTTTCCGAACGTCTCGGTGTACATCGCGATCACGCCCGTGGTCTCGTCGTCCTCCCAGAACTGCAACAAGTCGTTCCCCGAGATGTCGCTCTTGTCTCCGAGTGACACGAACCACGAAATGCCCATCTGCAGATCAGCCGCGAGCTGCAGCAACGAGGCACCCAACGATCCGGACTGCATCGAGATGGCCAGGTTGCCGGACGGCAGCCGACCGCGCACGAGCGACGCTTGCAATCCTCCGGTTCCACTGGGCGCAGCGACGCCCATGCTGGCCGGACCGATGATCCGTAGTCCGTTGCGTCGCGCGTGGGCGACGAGATTCGGCATGTCGATGTCCAACCCGTCGACGGCTGTGATGACGAGTGCACCTCGGATGCGCTTGGCGATGCATTGATCGATGGTCGTCGCGAGATGTGTCGCAGGAACGGCGACGACGGCCAACCACACATCGTCGACGATGTCGCCCACCGAGTGATAGGCGACTTGACCACCGATGGTCGTGTGTGAGTGGTTCACCGCGTACACGGGGCCGGTGAAACCAACGACGGTGTTGTGCCACAGCTCGTGTCCGACGGAGCCGACTTCGTCCGACGCACCGATCACGGCGATCGATTTGGGAAGGAGCAGACGGGCGACTGCGCGGCTGTCGGCTCGATGCTCACGCTCCTCGACCGAGTCGACGAAGCGTTCTGTGTCGGTGAGCGAGAACTCGATTTCGGTCAGGCCACTGTCGTAGTGGCGCTCGACCGGCCATCCGGCGCGACTGAACACACGCAGCATCGCCCTGTTGTCCGACAGTGCTTCTGCGGTGAATCGTTCGATGCCGTTCGATCGCGCGATTGCTGCCAGATGTTCCAGCATGATCGTGGCAATTCCGCGCCCCTGATGTTCGGCATCGACCATGAACGCAACTTCGGCGTCGTCGCGCGCCTTCCACCGTTCGTAGCTTGCCCAGGCAATGAAGTCGCCTCGATCTTCGACCACCAACGCGACGCGATCATGGAAGTCGATGTTCGTGAAGTGGTCGAGTTCCTTGGGGGTCAGCGTTGGCTTCGGCGAAAGGAAGCGGCGATAGAGGTTGTCCCGCGGCTGACGTTCGTGGAACGTGAGCAGGCGGGGCGCATCCGCCGTCGTGATCGGCCTCAGGAATGCAGTGTCGCCATCGGAGAGGACAATGCTCGTCGACCAGCGAGCCCGGTCATCGGCTGCGTCGTTCTCAGTCATCGAAGGCGTGCCGGTGGGTCTTCGAAAGCCCGTCGAAGGCGTATGTGGAGGTGCCGGAATCCAACAGTTCCTGGGCTGCGCGGACGAGACCCCCGTAGGCGGCCCACGCCAGGGCACCTCCGGTCGAGACGCGCCTGACCCCGATGCCCTCGAGGTCGCGGACGCCGGGGCCGTTGGCGACGACGAGTACATTGACCGGCACTCCGATCTCGACCACTCGACTGATCTCGCCGAGGTCGACGAGTCCCGGCGCGTACAGGCAATCGGCTCCGGCATTGCCGAACGCGATCAGCCGGTCGATCGTGTCGTCGATGTCAGCGTGCCCGTAGAGGTGGCCCTCGGCGCGGGCGGTGAGCAGCATGCCGTTGGCGTGCGCAGCGGTCGCCGCCGCAGCGACACGGTCGGCTGCTTTGTGCAACTCGTCGATACCCGACACTGCCGGATCGTAGTCCTCGATCGAACAGCCCGATGCCCCGGCCTCGGCCAGCAGATCAACGGTTTCGGCGATGCCATCGAGGGTCTCGGAATAGCACCGTTCGGCGTCGACGTTCAAGGGCATGCCGATCGCAGCGGTCACGGCTCTGACGTGATCGACGAGTTCTTTGCGGGTCAGGTGTTGATCGTTCTTGCCGAGGCTGGCCGCCAATCCCGAACTCGTGGTGGCCAGCGCAGCAAAGCCCATCCGCTCCAGCAGCTTGGCCGAACCGACGTCCCATGGATTCGGCATCACAAAGATCGGATCGGACTCGTGGAGGGCTCGAAAGCGTTCCCGAACAGCGCTCGTGCTGATGTCAGCTGAAGCCATGACCCAGACGGTACTCCCGTTGGCTGACTTCAGGAATCGGGGTGACGGTGGAAGTCCTCGAATGCTCGTTGGAGAACGTCGATCATTTCCTCCGGGACCTGCTCATCGTCTGGGATGGCGCCTGTGATCTCGATGGTGCGACGCATCTGGGCCAGGTACTCGGTGCAGTGTGGGCACGACGCGAGATGTCGATCGACGGCTTTGACGAGGCGACGCGGCAACGCACCCTCGAGGTAATCGGTGATCATCTCGGTCCACTGTTGGCAGACGATGACCTCACGGCGAAGAAGACTCATGACTCGACACCGAACTGGCCCTCGAGCATGTTGCGGACTGCGGAGCGACCGCGATGGAGCAGGACGCGTTGGTTCCCTTCGGTGAGGCCGAGCGCGTCACAGACCTCACTCGACGACCAATCCTGCACATCTCTCAACATCACCACCCACTTCTGCTGATCCGGCAACTTCCCTACCGTGTGTACGACCTTCGCGATCGTTGCACTGGAAAGCACAACTTCTTCGGGAAGGTCGCTCCAGCGCGCCGGTGGGTCGGCCCAACCTCCTCGACCGGGAGGTCCGACGAAGCGGTCCGGATCGACAGCGGCATTGTCCGAGGTGTCCCCGACCAACGAACCCATCGGGACGGTGCGACGCTCCTTGACGCCTTTCGTCCTGGCGATGTTGACAAGGATCCTCGTGATCCAGGTTTTGAGGGTCGACCGTTGTTCGAACTTGTCGATGCCCCGAATCACCGCGAACCATGTTTCCTGGACCACCTCCTCGGCAGCGGCCAGCGATGGCACGAACGTGTTGGCGAGGCGCAACAGAGACGGCTGGTACTTCGTGACCAGTTCACGAAAAGCTGCGGAATCACCGTCCCGTAGGCGTTGGACGATCGACGACTCGTCGACGGGTTGCGCTGCCATGGGGGATTCGGCGGCACTCATCGCGACGACCGTACATCGCCGACCACGGCCGACGGCGACAGCAACCGACAGTCGACGTCACGTGGTTGGTGGAGTCGACTTCTTGCGCTTCGTGGCGAGGAGAACCGCGCCACCGATCACGATCGCTGCGCCGACGATCACACCGACGACAACGCCGGTGTTGCTCGAGTCGGCCTTCGTGGTGACCGGGGCTGATGTGTCCGGGGCTGATGTGACCGGCAACTGCGACGAAACGGAGACGCCAATCGTGCCGGTCGTGCTCCCGACCGGCACGGCGGCGTCGTCGCTGCCATTGTCAACGGGGGCGAGGTCGGCAGAGGTCGGCGGACCGCTCGTGATCTTCACGGCCGGTGCTGGATGCTGCGGCTCGGCTTGGCCGGCCTGGGGGAGTTCGATCCAGGCCGTGTCGCCCGCCACGCAGGTCTGGACGATCGGGAAATAGACGGTGCCCGGCGCGGCGGGCGCAGTGAAGGACACCTGGAAGGTGTCGGGAGTGGCAGCATCGAGGCTGCCCCCGCTGAACGTGATGGTCGAGCCTGCCGACGCTGTGGTCCAACCGACCTTGTCGACAGCCTTTGCGTCGGTGATTGCGCTGGGGACCTTAATCTCGATCTGCTTCGTATTCGACCCGTTGCATCCGTGCTCGACCAAGAATCCAACCGTGGTGGCAGTCCCGGCGGCGACTGCTGCGGGGTCGGTTGCGATGTGTGCGGAGGCGATACCGACACCGGCCAGAACGCCGAGGCACGAGGCAACAGCCGCAGCCGTCGAGATCCGGGCGACACGGAACAGACGACTCATGAAAACTCCCTCTGGCGGCGATGCTGACGAGTGCACAGTCGTCCGAGAACCACAGGAAGTTCCCGCTTGTCATCGAACGGACTGCCGTGCCCTCAGCCGAAGGCGAACAGCGCGACCCCCAGGATGAACAGCCCGGCCCCGTAGACACGTTCCAGCCTGGCTGCGTTCATCGAGAGCGCCGTCCGTGCGCCGAGGCTGGACAGCGGGATCGATGCCATGCCGAAGACAACCGCGACTCGCCAGTCGATGTGTCCGAGTGCGGCGTGCACGATCGTGCCGGGAATGGCCAGGAGCGATGCCACCGCCAACGAGCAGGCGAGAGCATTCTTGATCGGGAGTGACAGCACGGCGAGGTACAGGGGGACGAGCAGGAACCCGCCCGAATTGGCCAGCAGGCCAGCGAGCAGACCAACTGTGACAGCAACGAGTGCGAGCAGGAGTGCATTCGGATGGATGTCCTGATCGCTTTCCTTCGGTGGGGTGTGCAGCAGCACGCGTAGGCCGAGGCAAGCGATGACGGCGTCGGTCACCTTGATCAATGTCGATCCGTCGATCCAGCGCGTCAGCAGAGCACCGGCAACGGTCGCCGGAGCCCCGCACGCCACGCTCCAGATGATCACTCGACGGTCTGCGAATCCGCCCTTGCCATATCGGGCGAACGCGACGAGTGTTCCCGGCACGGTTGCCGGCAGCGGGGAGGCAATCGCGATGATCGGCGGTACCCCGATCAGCGCCAGGAACGGCGTCGCGATCGCTGAGCCGCCCTTTCCGAACAGGCCGCCGAGGTAGCCGACCCCGGCACCGATCGCAGCGATCAAGATCCAACGCACATCCTCAGGGGACCATCGAACGGGGCGACCGTCCAAGATGAAAGTCGGCTGGCTCTCATAGTCTTGGCCTATGGAGCTTCAGCAATTGCGATACGCCGTAGCGGTCATCGAGGCAGGCAGTTTCACGGCCGCCGCGAGGCAGTGTTTCGTGGCCCAACCGTCGCTGTCCCAATCGATCCGCAATCTCGAACGCGAGCTCGGAGTCGACCTGTTCGAGCGGATCGGCCGCGGGTTCGTCGTCACGGCTGCCGGCGAGGCGTTCGCAGATGCTGCGCGGACAGCGCTGCGTGCCGTCGAGAACGTCCGAATCGAGGTGGATGCTGTGACCGGGGTCGTCGCCGGGCACCTCGACCTCGTTGCGCTGCCCACCTTGGCCGTCGAGCCGGTCACGCCCCTGGTCGGCGCGTTTCGTTCGGCGCACCCGAGTGTGGTCGTACGGCTCGCCCATCCCGACGGCACCGCCGATCTCATTCGCTCGGTGCAGTCCGGACAGAGCGAGGTCGGAATCACCGTGTCACCGATCGTCGACATCGGACTGACCGCGCATCCGCTGGGTCGACAGGAGATCGTTGCGGTGCTGCCGCCCGGATCGCCGGGGCCTGCCAGACGGGGACGAATGAGCGCCGCAGGGCTCGGACGGCTTCCGTTGGTGACGAATCCTGTGGGCACGTCGACGCGCACCCTGCTCGACGCCGTGTTCTCGAATTCCGGTGTGTCAGCGCAGATCGCGGTCGAGACCGATCAGCGTGAGGCCATCATCCCGCTCGTCCTTGCCGGAGCGGGCGCCGCACTGCTGCCGCGGGCAATGGCGGCGGCGGCCGGTGCGCAGGGCGCCGGAGTCGTCGCGTTGGAACCTCGCGTCTGGCGCGACCTTGTGCTGATCCACCGTGCGAGTGCTCTGTCACCGGCAGCTCGGGCGTTCGTGGACCTCGCTCTCGGCGTCGGTCACTGACGAGCAGAAGGTGCCTCCAACGTCGCGTCGATCGCGCACCACCGGCCGTTCGGGGAGCAGGCCTCGCACTCGAGCTCGAGGGTGATGTGTGAGATCGCGAAGCGCGGACCGATCATCTGTTTGACGGCGTCGCCGACGACCTGCGCCTCCTCGAGCGTCGGATGCCCGCTCATCACGAGGTGTGCCGACAGCGCCCGAACGTCGCTGGAGAGGCTCCAGACATGCAGGTCGTGAATGGCCTCGACCCCCGCCATCGTTGCGATTGCAGTCGATACCTCGCCGGTGTCGATTCCAGCGGGGGTGGATTCGAGGAGTACATCGGTGGCTGCTCGGAGCAGCTTCCACGCCTGGTAGGCGATCAGTCCCCCGAGAGCCATCGATGCTGCCGGGTCGAGCCAGTAGGCGCCCCCTGAAACGAGGATGATCGTTCCGGCGATAGCCACACCGATCGACGCTGCGGTGTCGCCGATCATGTGCAGCATTGCCGAGCGCATGTTCAGATCGTCGCCGGGGGTGCCGGAGCCGTGATCGTGACCAGCGTGACTCTCGCTGACTGCGAGTGCGGCGATCAGGTTGGCGGCAGCGGCGATCAGCGCGACGACCACGACGATGCCACCGTGTACCGGCTCGGGATGGATGAGCCGGTTGACGCCTTCGTAGATGATCCACACTGTGACTGCGAGGATGCTGACGGCATTGCCCTGGGCCGCGAGGATCGTGGCCCGGTGATACCCGAACGAGCGCTGGCCGGTCGGACGTCGCCGCGCCCAGCGCACAGCGAGGAGGGAGGCGAGGATCGCTGCGACGTCGGTGAGGTTGTGTCCGGCATCGGCGATCAGACCCAGCGATGTGGCCAGAAATCCGAAGATGACCTGGGCGACGACGATGACGAGGTTCAGGACGAGGGCGATCGTCAGTCGACGTTCCCGGCGCCCGCTCGTGTTCGGCGCAACGTGTCGTTCGTGTGGACGTCCCTCGTGCGCAGGCGGGTCGTGTTCGTGTTCGTGTTCGTGTTCGTGGTCGTGGTCGGAAGGATTCGTCTGATGGTCGGGCATGGAATCTGTCACCCAGCCGTTGGGGTGACTGCGTCGACTCGAGCCTGAGTGATGTGCCCCTCGGCTGGCTGTCTCGGTGTCCATCCCGGGCGACCGAACACATGGCCGAGCTTGCGGCGCAGGCCCTTCGCGGCGCGTACGTCATGGACCACCGCGGCGTATTCGTGATAGGCGATCCGCAACGGGTTGTACGTCGCGATGTTCTTGGTCAAGCCGTACTTGATCCTGCGGACTTCGGGCTCGAAGGTTCCGAAGAGCTTGTCCCAGACGATCAGGATGCCCCCGTAGTTCTTGTCGAGGTACTGCTGGTTCGCCCCATGATGAGCCCGATGGTGGGACGGCGTGTTGAACACGTTCTCGATCGGCGCGGGCAGCCGATCGATCGTCTCGGTGTGGATCCAGTACTGATACAGCAGATTCAGTTGTCCGGCACGGAAGGTGGTCTTGGCGCTGAACCCGAGGAGGGGCATCGGGGCAAAGATCCATGCCATGGTCAACCCGGACCACGGCTGTCGCAATGCAGTGGACAGGTTGTAGTGCTCGCTCGAATGATGGCTGACGTGGTTCGCCCAGAGGACGCGGACCTCGTGCATCAACCGGTGATTCCAGTAGTAGAGGAAGTCCCACACCACGATCGCGCCGATGAGCGCCCCTCGCTGCGAACCGATTTCGCTGAACCTTCGCCGGAACACTGCACCATCCAGTTTCTCCAGCAGCGCGGCGGTCGCCAGGCCCGCGGCCACGCTGCCGACCAGCATCGACAGGCTGGCGGTTGTGTCCTTGCGCTCGTATCCGAGAGGCAACAGCGGATCCGCAGGCAGATGGGTACCGGAGAGCACGTCGAGATCAGCATCCGCGAGATCGCCGATCCGCCGCTTCTCACGCTTTTTCAGCACGACGGCCTCGGCGATCATCGTTGCGATGAACAGAGGCACCGACGCCAGGTCAATGAGATCGAGCTTCTTGAGCGAACTGGCCATGAACCAACAATTGTATTGCTCGATCACCCACGGCGATCGCCGAACGCGCGCGCGACCGTCAGTGCGCATCCAACGTGGATGGTGTGGCCTCCGAGAACCCCATCGCGCGGCATGACGTTGGCGAGGGAACCGACGTGAATCGGCGGCCGAGGGCGCGATCGTCATTGTAGTGACCCTGCCATCGGCGCTGGCGGCAGTTTCGGCTACCGCTCGAATTCGTGGTAGGACCCCGGTTCCTCAGACCGCGCATCCGGTCAAGCAGTCAGTGTTCAGAGCGCTTTCGATCGATGGTTCATACATATTGACGCCGGGACAACGGTGTCGGCAGTGCCTGCTGTGGTGTCGGTTCGCCGGTTCGCCGATCCCTCGTAGCCCGTGGCATCGTGCGGAGGTGACCGAACAGCCGGTGAGCAATCCCAAGGTGGAAGGGCTGGAGCCGATCTTCCGCCACATGGACGACGACGACATGGGCTGGCGCAATGTGCGGGCACAGCTCAACGCCGATGGCTCGGAGGCCTTCGTGCGCGAAAAGTGGTTCGCGTTTTCGAACACACCGCCGTACCTGTCGCTGTATGCGGAGTACGACCCGGGCATGATCGTGCGTCGGCACGGTCACTACAGCCCACACGTCGTCTACGTGATCAAAGGCTCGGCCACGTTCGGTCAACGTGAATGCCCCGCGGGAACGCACATCGAATTGCCAATGGGCGCTGCGTTCGGACCTGTCGTCGCCGGGCCGGATGGAGTGACGTTCTTCGAGGTGATGTTGGGTGACCCGCGCAGTTGGGGCGATCAGCCGGAGCTGTTCGAGCAGGCCTTGGCGGCCAGCGGTGCGTCGGTGCTCCCGGATCCGCCGCTCGACTACCCGGAATGGCTGAGGGACATGCGCACGCACTGGGCGGGCGTTGACATCGACACGGACGCGTAGAGCAACACGTTCTGGTCGGTGATCACGGGCACGGTCAGGGTTCGCATTCAGTTGCGGACGGGCAGCTCGGCTCGATGTGCGAGACGATCGCGTCGACGATTCCGGCCAGCGAGTCCAACTGGTCAGACGTGAGCAGATCGAAGAAGTGCCGACGCACGTCGTTCACATGCAGCGGTGCCGCCGCCTCGATCGCAGCCCGCCCTGAGGCGGTGAGCACCACGAACGCTCCGCGGGCATCGCTCGGACAGTTCTCGCGTTTGATCAGGCCGCGCCGTTCCATCCGCGTCAGCTGGTGCGACAGCCGACTTTTCTCCCAGACCATCCGCCGGGCGAGTTCGAACGCACGCATCCGTGAATCAGGTGCTTCGGAGAGGCTGACGAGCACGGCGTAGTCGCTTTCCGACATGCTGGATCCGGCCAGCATGTTGCGGTTCAACTGAGCCATCAGCAACGAATGCATGTGCAGGTATCCGCGCCACGCCGCTTGCTCGCGGTCGTCGAGCCAACGGACTGTCGGAGGCTTCATCATCAGCACAGCTTAGCTGCCTCGGTGGATATAGATGACACGTCAACGAACTTCTGCGCATCTGTGGACGTCCGCTGCCTCGATCCGCGCTGTCGCCGATCGGTCGATCAGTGTGCGCGATCGCAGACGATTAGTATTTTGCGCGTGCCGACCTGACACCGCGCAACGATGCGCACACCCACGATGTCCGCAGTTCACACTGCTGGCGCCATCAGGGTGATTCGATTCCGAACGGAGCAGCCCCATGCCGAACCCGCAGCATGCCATCCTCACCAACCTCGCCAAGTACCAGTGGTACACGCACTTCAGCCGCACCGAAGGTGCCGACCTCGGGGTCATCAAAAAGGCCATCGCCGACGTGCGCGCCGCCGGCGGTCAGACCGGCGTCACAGCTGTCGTGAACGTCTGCATCCTCTTCGGACCGACGTTGCTGGCCGACCTTACCGACGACATCCCCGCTGACTTCCAGCCATACCCCGGTTACGAGTCCCCGGACGGCAAGATCGCCAAGGGAACACAGGAAGAAATGCTGCTGTGGGTCCACTCCGACGACAAGGATCTCTGCTGGGAGACCCAGTTCAACTTCCGCAACGCCGTTGCCGGACACATGACGGTAGCTCGGGAAACGCCGACGTTCATCTACCGCAACAGCCTCGATCTGACCGGCTTCATCGACGGCACAGGGAACCCACAGCCAGAGGATCAGTACGACCGTGGCATCGTTTCCGACGGTCAGCCTGGCGCCGGCGGCTCCTTCTGCATCGCCCAGCGCTGGGTCCACGATTTGAAGTACTTCTCCGGCCTGTCACTCGAGGATCAGGAGAACACGTTCGGCCGGACCAAGGACGACTCGACCAAACTTCCCATTCAGGTTCCGACCTCACACCTCAAGCACGTGGAACTTCGCGAGGGTGAGACGGCCGACGAGGCCACCCCGAAGCGTGGCGAGATGGTGCGTCGCTCCACCCCGTACGCCTTTCATGACGGCACGATCGGCCTGTACTTCATGGGCTTCTGCAAGGAGCAGGCACCGTTGCGCGAACGCATGGAAGCGATGTACGGCAACAACGGTCAAGAGCGCGACGCTCTGACAAATTACTCGACCCCGGCTTCGGGCGCGTTCTACTTCGCCCCGTCGAGCGAGATGTTGGACTCGGCGACTGCCTGACCGGCAGTCTCAATCGAAGTAGCGTGTGGCGCCAGGCCAGCCACGTCAGCGTGGTCCCGAGTTCAGCACAGGGAACAACACATGGGTTTGATGAGCAAGATCAAGAACGAGTTCGTCGACATCATCGAATGGATCGACGATTCACACTCGACGTTGGCCTGGCGCTTCCCGCGCTACCAGAACGAAATCAAGAACGGTGCGCAGCTCATCGTCCGCGAGGGACAGAAGGCGATCTTCGTCTACCGCGGCGCGATGGCCGACACGTTCGATCCCGGCAACTACGAACTGAAGACGGAGAACCTGCCGGTGCTCGGCACGTTGCAGGGTTGGAAGTACGGCTTCGACAGCCCCTTCCGCAGCGAGGTGTACTTCATCAACACCCGCCCGGTGACGAGTCTGCGGTGGGGCACGCCGACCCCGGTCACGGTGCGCGACCCCGACTTCAAGATGGTTCAGGTCCGCGCCAACGGACTGTGTGTGGTCAAAGTCGCCAACCCCGAAATATTCATGAAGGAAGTCATCGGCACCGACAGTTCGGTCGATGTCGAGGAGATCGCCGAGCTCCTTCGTCGGGTCATCTCACTCGCGTTCTCCGACATGGTGATGGCCACCAAGCTTGGTGTCATCGACCTCCAGGGTCGTCAGGTCGAACTCAGCGACAAGCTGCGTGAGTTCGTCCAGGAACGTGTCGATGACGAGTACGGCTTGGAGATTCCGTCGATCACGATGACGATTTCGCTGCCGGACGAGATCACGGCAGCGATGACGCGCGGCGTCGCCCGAGGCGTGGAGGAAGGTGGCTTTCTCGACAATGTCGGTTCGATGGACCGTTATCAGCAGGCCATGGCTGCCGAAGCAATGGTCGCTGCGGCCGGGAACCCCGGCGGGGGAGTAGCCGGAGCCGGCATGCAGCTCGGTCTGGGTGTTGCAATGGGCGGTCAGATGGCCAACATGATGGGCGGCGCGTTCGCACCCGCTGCGGCGGCTCCTGCTGCCCCGGCGGCACCTGCGCCCCCGCCGCTGCCCGGTCAGGTGCACTATCACATCGACGCCGGCGGCCAGCCCGGTGGACCGTTCAACCTCGCCCAGATGCAGGCCGGGATCGCCGGGGGCCAGGTCGTCGGGTCGACCCTGGTGTGGTGCCAGGGCATGGCAGCCTGGGAGCCAGCCCAGACGGTGCCCGCGCTGCAGGTGTTCTTCTCCGCCCCTCCGCCGTTGCCGCCATCGGCTTCCGCTCCGCCGCCGGTGCCGCCCGCAGCAACTCCCGGGGCCTGAAACCGTGAGCGACATACCGCCACCGATTCCTCCGCTGGTACCGCCGCCACTTCCCGGGCCCCCGCCCATTCCTCCGGCACCGCCCGCGCCGGAGCCGATGCCCGACCCGATGCCGATGCCCGACCCGATGCCGATGCCGGCGCCAGAACCGATGCCTGCGCCGCCGGTCATGGAGGCGCCACACGAATCTTCCGGAGCCGCGCCGGCACTGGTTGCTCACGACCGAGCGGCCCTGCACGACACGGAGGGCACCCGTACATACCCGTGCAGCGCCTGCGGTGGCGAACTCCACTTCGACATCAAACTGCAGAAGTTGTCATGCGACCACTGCGGCAGTGCGTTCGACATGACGGCCGACATGACCGGCGTTGCCGTCGAACAAGATCTGCGGACGGCGCTCAGCGCTCTCCAGGCCGGTCGCCTTCAGGGTCAGCAGATGGCCCTGACCGAGAAGGAAATCGTCTGCCAGAACTGTGGCGGCCACTCCACCTTCCACGGCAGCATGACCGCGGAACGGTGCCCGTATTGTGCGACGCCGATCCAACGCAACGACATCCAGGATGCGCCGAACCGGCTGGCCGTGGATGGTGTCGTGCCGTTTCTGATCGACCAGAAGACAGCCACGGAGGCAATCGAGAAGTGGATCAACAGTCGCCGCTTCGCTCCGACTGAGTTCAAGACCTACAACCGCACAGGTTCCTTCGCCAGTGTCTACACCGCTTACTTCACCTACGACGCCGACACCCAGACCGACTACACCGGTCGACGCGGGGACGACTACACCGTCACCGTCGGCAGCGGCAACGATCAGCACACGGAAACGCGCACCGAGTGGCACTCCGTTTCCGGGCAGGTGGCCAACAGCTTCGACGATGTGACCGTCTTCGCCAACGATGGCTTCGACAAGAAGCGGGTCAACAAACTCGAGCCATGGCCGACGCAGACGGCCAAGCCGTACTCGCCCGAGTTCGTCGCCGGCCACCTGTGCCGCACGTACGACCATGACGTCGAGGAGTGCCTGGGCGAGGCGACGACAGTGATGGAGCACGCGATCGACCAAACGATCAGGCAGGACATCGGCGGGGACCACCAGGACATCAATGGACGCAACATCAACTGGTTCAAGATGACGTACAAACACCTCTTGTTGCCGATCTGGTTGCTCACCGTGATCTATCAGGAGAAGCCGTTTCAGGTCTACATCAACGGTGTCACAGGCGAGGTCCAGGGTGCCCGGCCGTGGAGCAAGGTGAAGATCATCGTCGCTGCTGTGATTGCGCTGTTGATCGTCATCCTGCTGGTTGCGGTCTTCGCCGGACGGAAGAAATGATGTCCGCGATGAAGGTCCTTCGATGACGTTCCTGATCGGCCTGCTGCTCCTGATTCTCGCCGTCGTCGGTGCTGTTTCGTTGGTGGCGATGCAAAACAAGCGCGCCTTCACCACACAGAACGAGATCGCCGCTGGCACGAAGAGTCGGGCCCCGGCGGCATGGGCTGGCGCTCACACCCCGGAGGCACTGTTGCATCGTCGGCTGCGGACGGCCGTCGACGGCGCTCGCGCCCAGGTTGGGGGAGTGGGATCGGGTTTGGACGACGTCGTCGCGGCGATCGCCCGAGGTGCGCAAGAGATCGACGACCGGCTCATCGCAGCGGCGGCGCTTCCCGCGTCTGGTCGCGGCGCAGCCGTTGCCGCGCTCGAGCCATCGGTCGCCGCGCTGGAGAACGCCGTCGTCGGACTTGGTTCGTCGGCATCGAACGCGACAGCTGCCGGATCAGCGATCACTTCCGCTGTTGCCGATGCCCATCAGCGGCTCGATGCGTTGAACGAAGCGCTGGCCGAGGTCAACGCTGCCGACGTGACCGAACGAACGATTGCCCAACCACCTCTGACGCAGCCCCCGACGCCGCTCAGTCAACCGCCCATGCAGCCGCCGGTTCAGCCGCTGACTGGCCCGAGTGGCGAAGTCTGACATTCGTTGAGCAACTCACCGATGCCGTCGATGGTCGTTCGCATCACGGAGCCGGGGCGCAGGGAGATCTTCGGGTCTCGGCCGTCTCCCACCCCGCCGGGCGTGCCCGTGGCGATCAGGTCACCTGGCAGCAACGTGATGATCTGGCTGATGTAGGCAATCGTGGCAGCCGGACTGAAGCACAGATCGCTGGTGTTGCCGTCCTGCATCATCTCGCCGTCGATTTCGCAACGCACGCTCAGGCCGAGCCCACCTGCGGGTAGTTCGTCGGGCGTGACGAGCACCGGCCCGACCGGCGTGGTGCCCTCGAACGTCTTGCCGCTCAGAAACTGAAGGGTTCGCTTCTGCCAGTCGCGCGCGGTGACATCGTTGACGATCGTGTACCCGGCGACGTGATCCAGTGCGTCGGCCTCGCTGATGTAGCGACCCGATGTGCCGATCACGACTCCCAGCTCGACCTCCCAGTCCATTGCCTGCGACACGGACGGCAGTTGTACTGCGTCATTCGGTCCGATCAACGCCGAACGATATTTGGCGAAGAGGGTCGGGTATTCGGGACGTGAGCGACCCATTTCGAGGATGTGCGACTCGTAGTTGAGGCCCAAGCAGATGATCTTGTCCGGAAACGGTAGGAGGGTGGCCAGGTCGACGTCGTTCACGCTGTGTTGTCTGCCATCGGCGGCCGCCAGCTCCCTCCATCTCGGCTGGGAGAGCAGATCGCTGAGGTCTGTCCAGGCCAACTGCACCACGTGATCGGCTTCGACTCGGGCGGCGAACGTTCCGTCTGCCGTGCGCACTGTTGTCAACCTCACGACGAGAACCTCATCACGCCAACGGTATCCGCCACCCGGCTCGCTGGGAGTTTCAGGGTCGTCTCGAGCGATTGATCACCGCTGCGGAGTACAACGCCTTTGCTTCGGCGTCGAAGGCCGAATGGACCCGGCTGACGACGAACTCGCCTTTGGTCGCTCGATACCGGATGCCGATCCACGCGTTGTGCCAGGCCCTCACTCTGTTCACCCAGCCGAGCGCGAGCACGATCAATCCAACGACGACCAAACCGGTGATGCCTCGGAGAACTCCGACCAGTGCCAGTCCGAAACCGACCGTGCTGACGACGACCGCCACAGTGAGGCGGCTCTTCCACAGGCGCCAAGAAGCCACCGAGACCGTCACGGTAACGGGTGCGGTTGGTCGACGGAGGAGTCGGAAAAGAGCAACCGTCGCCGCTTGACCGATTCCAATCGTGAAGGCCTCGGCGTGCTCTGAGTCGACCGCGCGGACCACGATTGCGCCGTCGGTCGACACACCTGATTTGACGCAGACCGATGGCAGCACATTCCGCTTCTGATCGGTGCTCGACAACACGGCGCGGCGAACCAACGGGCGGCGGTCGAAAAGTCGGTCGACGACTTTCATGGCCTCATCGTACGTGCCGAGCCGCCGCACCCTCGCCGTCGAGATACTCGCGAGCACTGTTCATGGCTCGGACGCCCGGGTATAGCCACCACATGACATCGACTGCCGACGCCACGGAACAACCGAACAACGACACGCCGACGATCTTCGTCCTGTTCGGTGCGACGGGTGATCTGGCCAAGCGGATGGTGATCCCGGCGTTCTACACGTTGGCGCTCGAGGGACTGCTACCACGTCGGTGGGCGCTGATCGGCAACGGTCGGGGCGACATCTCCGACGATGACTTCCGCACACATGTCCACGATGCACTGACAGAGTTCGGCACGAGGCCAACTGGTGACGACTGGGATGACTTCAGTCGGAAGCTGTCATTCGCAGGGAAGGGATTCGCGGTGGACGATCCTGGGATGCTGCCCGCCGTCGTGGAGACGGTTCGGTCATCGGTCGGCTCGGATGCGCAGCTGATCCACTACATCGCGTTGCCGCCGAGCACGTTTTCCGGGTACACCAAGGCACTGGCCGTTCACGGCCTCGCGGGTGGGGCGCGCGTCGTTTACGAGAAGCCCTTCGGGATCTCGTTGGCCGACTTCCGTCAGCTCGACTCGGTCGTCCAGGACGTGCTCGACGAATCTCAGGTGTACCGCATCGATCACTTCCTGGGCAAGGAAGCGACGCAGGAATTGCACGTTCTGCGATTCGCCAATGGACTCTTCGAGGGCATCTGGAACCGCCAGCACATACGCGCTGTGCAGATCGACGTACCAGAGAAGTTGGATGTCTCCGGCCGCGTCGGGTTCTACGACACCACCGGCGCGCTCCGCGACATGATCGTCACGCACCTGTTTCAGGTCGCAGCCGAGGTTGCCATGGAGCCGCCGCTCAGTCTGTCCGCCGAGGATCTCCAGGATGCCCGCGAGACCGTGATCGCAGCGTTCCGTCCGCTGCACCCGGACGAGACCGTGCTGGGTCAGTTCGACGGATACACCGATGTCGAGGGGGTCGCCGAGGGATCGACCACCGATACGTTCGTCGCCGCCCGGTTGTGGATCGACACGGACCGTTGGCGCGACGTGCCGTTCCTGCTGCGGACGGGGAAGCAGATGTCGGCGAGCGCACAACAGGTCAGTCTGCTGATGCGTCGCCCCTATGTCGGCCTGTTCTGCGGTGCCGAGACACAGGACAACGTGCTGTCGTTCTCGCTCGGTGGCTCGGGCGAGATAGCGCTGTCGATGTCTGTCAAGAGTCCCGGCACCGGACTGACTTTGACCGAATCTCGAGTTGCCCTTCGAATCGACGAGGTCGGTTCGGACGAGCCGTTGCCGCCGTACTCGAGGCTGATCCACGACGTGATCCTCGGTGATCGGTCGTTGTTCACCAGGCCGGACGGACTGGAGAGCGCGTGGCTGACGATCGAGCCGATCATGCAAGAGGCTCCCTCGGTGCTTCCGTACGCCGTGGGCAGTTGGGGACCAGACGATGCAGCCCGGCTGGCCGAACCGGACGGTTGGTTGCTCGGCCAGTGACGGTGCGTTTCGACGGTCGCCGGGCAACCGTGCTGGCTGGGTCGACGGACCGGGACGCGAGCTTCGCAGCGGCGAGTTGTCGGCCGACCGGAAAGGCCAGTTCGGCGGTGAAGCGGACACGGAGTGTGCAAGCCGAAAATGTTGGGCGAGCAGCTGACAACGAATCCGCGATGAGCGTCGTGTTGGCGAGCCGGTCTGTACACTGGCAGACGAGTGCCGCGTTGGCTCTCCATGGTTCAGAGGAAAGCAATGACAACAGGTACGGTTAAGTTCTTCAATGCCGAAAAGGGTTTCGGGTTCATTTCGCGTGAGGGTGGCGACGATGTGTTCGTTCACTTCTCGAACATCGAAGGCAGTGGTTACAAGTCCCTCAACGAGGGCGACACGGTCGAGTTCGAAGTGGCTCCCGGCCGCAAGGGCGAAGAGGCCCAGAAGGTCCGCGTCATCTGACGTAACGATTCCAGTACGAGGTCGCCGATCACCGTCCATTGCATCGATTGCCCACGCAGTCGATCGATGAGCGTGGTCGGCGCCTCGTCGTTTTCGGCTGGACCACTGGCCGCCAGATTCACCGTTGTCGAACACCTGATTCGTCAGGTCGCTTGCTCTCGCGCCACCGCACCAGTGGCCACGAGTGCGTCGATCTGTTCGATCGTGCGGCCCAATTCGGCCAAGATCTCCGCCGTGTGTTCACCGAGGCGTGGGGCAATCCAACGCGCCTCCCAGGGCGTGCCGTGAAAGTCTGCGGGGGAAGCGATCATCGTTGTCGTGCCGTACTCGTCCGGCACCTCGATCAGCCCGCCCGCGTGGCGGAGTTGCGGATCGTTGATGATGTCGTCGGGTGAATTGACGGGCGCCCAGAACATGTCGATCTCCTGCTCGAAGATCGCCGCCCACTCGTCGAGCGGTCTCGTGGAGAACTCGGCGTCGAGCAAGACGATCAGCTCTGCGGCGTTGGTCGCCCGGTCCCTGGCGGTTGCGAATCGGGGATCGGCGATCCACTCGGGGTGACCGACGCATCGTGCCAGAGGAGGCCAGTGGCGGTCGCCTTCCAAACCAACGATCCAGAACTCGCGGCCGTCTCCAGCGGTGTAGTTGTTGATCGACACGTTGCCCATCGTCTCGCGGTTGCCGATGCTCGGGTGGAGTCCCCACCCGAGCACCATGTTGAGGTCGAAACCGATTGTGTAGACCCCTTGTCGGAGCAGCGATGTCGCGACGAGCTGGCCCAGCCCAGTTCGTTCGCGAGAGAACAGCGCAGCGGAGATCGCGCCTGCGAACTGCACGCCTGTGGAGTGATCTCCCATGCCGCCACGCTGGAACGGCAATGCTCCGCCGACCGGCTTGAGCAGGTGGGCGATGCCTGACCGAGCCCAGAACGCGGCGATATCGTATGCCGCCCGGTTTGCGTCCGGTCCTTCGAGGCCGTAGCCGCTGATGTGGCCGTACACGAGGCGAGGGTTACGGGCCAACAGCGTGTCCGGATCGAGACCGACCCGGGCCAGGGCGTCGGCGCGGACATTGGTGACGAATACATCGGCCCCATCGAGCAGTTCGAGGGCCAGTTCTTGTCCCTCGTCCACGGTCAGGTCGATGACAATGCTCCGCTTGCTGCGGTTGTCGAGTTCGAACACGGGGTTGTTGGGCATGTCGCCGCCGAGCATCCGTTGGAAGCTTCGCGCCGGATCGCCGCGCGGTGGCTCGATCTTGACGACGTCGGCACCCCAGTCGGCCAGAACGCCTCCGGCAGCCGGGCCGGCCACCCACACGCCCAGCTCCACAACACGAACTCCGGTCATCGGCCCTGCCATGCGTCTGCCTTTCGTTGTGATCCGCCGGGCAGTGTAGATCGCGGGCCTCGGCGCGCCGGAGTGCAAGCGTCTGAGCAGCAACGATGGTCGAAGCGAAAGGGTTCCGAACCTCACTTCGTCCAGGTGAGTGCGATTGGCGGCCGATGCCGACTTCTCTGACGGACGGAGCGAGTGCAGGTGCCTGATTGGCCGCTGATCGGGCGTGAACGCGAGCTCGCCCGAATCGCAGGCGTCCTCGGGCGTGCCGACGCGACCGGTGTCGTCCTCGTCGGCGAGGCGGGGGTCGGCAAGACGCGACTGGCGACGGAAACCATTCGGTTCGGCGACGTCAGCGGCTTCGCCACCGAGCGAGTTGTGGCCAGCCGTGCGGCGTCCGCCATTCCGTTCGGTGCTCTGGCCCCATTGTTGCCGTCCGGTGTCGCGACGCTCGCGCAAGGTCTCAACGCTCTTCGACAGGCCACCATTGCGCTCACTGAACGGGCCGCTGGCAAGCCATTGATGTTGCTCGTCGACGACGCCCACACGTTGGACGACGCCTCGGAGGTCCTGCTCCAGCAACTCGCGGCGACGAAGACAGCGTTCCTCGTTGTCACCTTGCACAGCGGAGAGCTGCCACCCGAGCCGGTCATCGCATTGTGGAAAGACCCACGGGGTGGAACGACTCGTCGTCGATTCTCTGCGACGCGAGGCCTTCGAACGCCTTGTCAGCACGATGCTCGGCGGTGAAGTCGACTACCTGACCCAATCGATGCTGTGGGCTAAGACCGAAGGCAACCCTCTGTTCCTTCGCGAGTTGGTGCTCGGAGCGGTGGCCGACGGAACACTCACCCGGCGTTCGCGCCGTTGGCTCGCGGAGGGTGATGTCGAGCCGTCGGACCGCCTTTCGGAGCTGGTTGGTTCGCGACTCAGCGGTCTCGACCGGGCTGAGCTCGATGTGCTCGAGTTCGTCGCTTTCGGTGAGCCACTCAGCGTCAGCGTGCTCAGTTCGCTCACTGATCCGACTGCAATCGAGCAGCTCGAACGAAAGAAGCTGGTCGAATTGGTTCGCGACGGCCAACGGGACGAGATCCGCTTGTCGCATCCGATGTTCGGCGAGGTGTTGCGGCAACGCACCCCGGGTCTGCGCGTCCGCTCGCTCTCGCGAGTGCTGGCCGAGGCGTTGGAGAGCAACGGTTCCATGCGTCGCGGCGATGCCTTGCGAGCCTCGCTGTTGCGCCTCGACGGGGGTGGCCTGCCGTCCTTGTCGCTGCTGATGGAGGCCACGACCCAAGCGCAATTCGCCCACGACTACAAGACAGCGATTCGTCTCGCCCGCACCGCGTTCGACTCGGGACAGAGCTTCGACACGGGGATGCTGTTGCTCCACCAACTCTACGACGGTGATGGCGCCCGTGAGAGTGAAGCGATCTACGACATCGTCGAGAAACTGGTCGTCACTGATCATCAGCTGGCCCAGTTCTCGTTGAGCAGGGCGACCACCAGGTTCTGGAAGTTGTCGGACGCGATCGGCGCGACATCGATCCTGCTCGACGCGCTCGAGCGGATGACCGACCGGGACGACCGGAACGAAGTGATCTCGTTCCTGTCGGCGATGGAAGTGCAGGCCGGTGATTCGCGTCAAGCCTTGCTTCGGACGAAGGACATTCTTGCCGACGACAACGGTCGGCCCTTCCTGTTGGTGTCGCTCAGCGCCGTGCTGGCAATGTCGATCACGGGACGTTGCGAGGACGGCATCGCCGTCGCTGACCGCGCGCTCGGTCTCGTGCCGCAGGAGGGTGAGCCACTGTCACCTGGCCAATGGGCTTTGCTCACGACCCATCGGATCGCAGTTCTCAACGAGACCGGCCGGATCAAGGAGGCCTACGACACGGCGGCACTGATCCGGACACTCTCTGCCGATTCGAATGACATTGCAAATCAGGGTTTTTGTGGGATTGCCTTGACGCGGGTGTGCATGAACGCCGGGCGCCTCCGGGAGGCGGCTCGCTGGGCGACGGATCTGCGATCCGCTGCAGAGCGCGCTTCACGCGACGATGGCGGAGGCAGCAGCTGCCATGGCCCGGTCGAATCCGGTGGACCTTGCTGCGACGGCTGCAGCATTCGCAGACATGGGAGCATTGCTGTTCGCTGCGGAGATGGCGGTCGCTGCTGGCCATGCGTTCCGACGCGACGGCGATCAACGGCGGGGCACGAAATGGTCACGTCGTGCAGCCGAGCTCTCCGCCGAGTGCGAGGGGGCTCGGACGCCTGGTCTGATGCAGATCCAGGCGATGATTCCGCTGACGCAGCGCGAGCGTGAGATCGCCTCGCTGGCCGCTCGGGGTTGTCGAGCAAGACAATCGGGATCGACTCTTTGTGACCAGCCGCACCGTCGACAACCACCTGGCTCGGATCTACTCGAAGCTCGGCGTGGGCAGTCGGGCCGAACTCGCAGATGCGCTCAGCGGAAATGAGTAGCCATTGCTCACGTCAAGAACCGCGGTGCCAGGTTTGATGGGCACCATGAAAGAGCCGCGCCGAGGTTCCCAGGACGGCCTACCCGAATCCGGCATCCTCGATCGTTCTGAGCAGGCGGCCCGTTTTCTCGATCTGACCCGGCGGCACAGCAGCTTCGAAGGTGATCACGCCGACCATTTCGCTTCGCTTGCAGCCGCCGACTTGGACGGCGACGGAGTTCAGGACATCATCGGGGCCAACGTCGAGATTCGCACCGAACTCGTCGATGAATCCATTCGCGACAACGATGCCGACGACGTCAAAATCGACAGCGCCGCGTTCGGCGTCATGCCAGCTGGCACGACGAGCTCTTCCGTGCTCGACGACGATGGAGATGCGTTCGGCGACGGCAATGGATTCGGCTCCGGAGCCGGGTTCGCCGCTGACGCTCCGTTCGACTGACCGCCAGCGATTGTGTGAGCTAGAGCGTGCGGACGTTCTCGGCCTGATCGCCCTTACGGCCAGGAACCACATCGAACTCGACGGCCTGACCCTCTTGGAGGTTCTTGAAGCCATTGCCTGCGATGCCGGTGTGGTGCACGAACACATCTGCGCCACCTTCGCGAGAGATGAAGCCATACCCCTTCTCGGTGTTGAAAAACTTGACTGTACCTGTGGCCACTGGACTCTTCCCTCCACAACATCGGGTCGCCGATGTGACTGTATAAGCGACCCTACATTCCCGGAAAGGGTCGACGTGACACTCCGCCCGGCGTGTCTATCGGTGACCGGCGTCAGCGCTGTTCGCCAGGTCAGCGCTGCTCGATGGTGATCTTCTGGCTGTACGAACCACCGACATCGGGGCCGAGACCCTTGGCTGTCGCGTCGACGCCGAACAACTGGAGCAAGAACGCCGTCACAGCGTGGTCGATGATCGGAAACGTCGATGCGACCGGCACGTCCGGCGGCACGCAACCATCCTGGCCGAGCTTGCGGAATTGCGGCTGGGCATCCAGAACCGGGCCGAGTCCCGACGCCTCGGCGATGCCGATGATGCCCGTTCCGTTGCCGAACGTACAGAAGTCGTCGAAGCCGTTGTGACCCATCCCGTCGATTTCCCAGAACCGAGATGGCGTCGGTACGGCCAGGAACGCATCGTGGGTGCGCGCCGGATCGGCGACGCCGTCGAGCGAGCCGGACATGAAGAAGCTCGGCTTGCTCGGCAAAGTGGCCCCAGCCGAGTTCTGGCCGAGCCCTGAGGCCATCGAGACGTAGCCGGAGATGCGCGGGTCGAGCGCTGCCTTCAGCACCGTTCCGCCGCCAGCGGAGTGGCCTATCGCGCCGACGTGGCTGGTATCGACGTGGCCGTCCAACAGATCGCCGGGTGTCGAACCCTTGGTGGTGACCAGATCCAGGCTGCCGAGCAGGTCCTCAGCTGGGTCGGTGACGACATCGGGTGTGATCTGGGCAACCGCGTGATACAGATCCCGCGTCGGGTGGTCGGGCGCAACGGCGATGATGCCCCATGACGCCAGATGTGACGTCAAGAAGCTGCTCGCCAGCCGCATCGCGCTGTAACCATGGCTGTACAACACCACAGGAAACGAGCCAGCACGGACTGCGGCGTCGCGCGTTGCGGCATAGCTGTAGGTGGCTGGAATGTCAGCAGTCAGGAGCGCCTTGATCGCCGGGGCGGTGAAGTCGCGCACGTCGTAGGTCTCTGTGCCGTTGCTGCTGCCGTCGACGGCGGGGTACCAGATCTCGACCTTGATCCCGTTCGCCAT
>JAYTOM010000327.1:0-1906 GCA_043747765.1 Actinomycetota bacterium | reverse complement strand
GCGTGGCGATCGAGGTAGAGCGGCATGCCGTCCGCCGTGCGAGCAACTTCGACGGTCTCCATCGTCGCCCGGATTTCGGCGCCGATCGCCGCTTCGGTCATCCCCAGTTCTTCGAGCATCGCCCGCTGACCCTCTGCAGTCGCCCCGCCGTGGCTGCCCATTGCCGGGACCACGAACGGTTCGGCGCCAAGATCTCGCAGCCCCTCGATGGTGCCCCGTAGTACGTCGACTCGGTCGCTCAGTCCACGACTGCCCGCACCGACCGCGACCGTCAGGCCCGGTCGAACATCGAACGCGAGTCGGGCGACGATCGCAGCCCGAGCGGCTTTGGCGACATCGCCGACCGCTGGCGGCAGCGGGATGTCGAGCCTGACCTCGTGCAACTCCGGCACGGTGAGACCCGGGTGGAAGGGCAGATCGATGCCCTTCGAAAGTTGCTCCCATGGGTTTGCAGCTGCCATCGGCCGAGCGTACAACCGGTCCGGCAATCGGCCGGGTCAGCCGGCCGGATTCGCAGCGAGGTGGTCGAACCGGTCGGCTGGGCGGATGCGACGGTACGCCTCGACCGTCGGTGCCAATTCGCTCGGTGCCGCGCCATGCAGGATGACGCCGTCGGCGCCGAGGTCGAGTTGACGCAGCACGGCCGCTGCACATTGGTCTGCGGTGCCGGATGCTGCCGGGGCGAGCCAATCGGCTGGGATCAAAGTGGCGACGTGCTCGAGTTCGCTGGTGGTCGCCACGGCATCGAGCGCGCCACGGAACCCGGCGACGAACGGATCGGCCCGGAATGCAACGAGAACCGCCGGATCCCAGTTGTTGGTCCGCACCAGCAGATCGCCGTATCCCTGGAGGTACGTGGCCAATCGGCCTACGGTCTTCTTCAGCCTGATGTCCTCGGGAATCCAGTCGCCGATCGTTGCGAAACAGCTCCAGACGCGCACGTCATCGGGATCACGACCGGCCTCCTCGGCTGCCTGCTTGACGCTTCTCACGCATCGTTGCAGTGTCTCGTCGGTGAAAAACGTATGCAGGATCACGCCGTCGAACACCCGGCCGCCGAGGCCCAGCGACTGCGGACCAAAGGCGGTGAACATGGTCGGGATCTTCTCGTGGAAGGTGGGATCGAGGGCAAGCACGGGAAACCGGCCGGCCGGGCCGGCGTGGCCGATGATCACTTCGCCGTTCCACAGTCGATGCATCAGCCCCACGAAGTCTTCGAGCTGCGCTGTGGTGATTCGGGGAATGCCGAACGCGTCGAACATCCTCTCGATGCCACGACCGAGCCCGAGCGCGAACCGGCCGTCCGTCAGTCGGTGCATCGTCGTAGCGAAGGCGGCGGTGACGATCGGGTGGCGGGTGTTGTGATTCGTCACGCCCGTGGCGATCCCGAGTGTTTCCGTGACCGCGCCGGCTGCACCGCAGAGGGTGACGACCTCTTTGATGTTGAACCGCTCGCTGAGGAACACCGATCCGAAGCCGAGTGCTTCACCATCTCGGCATTCGGCGATGAGGTCGCGCGGCGATTTCGGTGCCCCGGCGAGTCCGTAGAAGGACAACTCGTTCAGTTGCACCGGCGTCGTACTCGTCGTACTCGTCGCGGTTGTCGTCGACGGCATGTCGGCGAACCGTAGCCACCACTACCCTCGATGGTCGTGCCGGGCCCGAATCAGAAGCAGTTCATCGCGCCTCGCCCCGTCGGAGGCAGTTACACCTTCGGTGGGCGTCAGGGTCGGATGTCGCCCACTCGCCAACGGGCCTTCGATCTGCTCGTTCCTCGCTTTCAGGCCGAACTCCCGATTCCGACCGATTGGCCGATCATCGTCGAGGTCGGCTGCGGCAAGGGCGACGCGACAGCCTCCATGGCAGCGGCCGACGTTGGTTCGCTGGTCATCGCCTGCGAGCCGAA
>JAYTOM010000326.1:0-14337 GCA_043747765.1 Actinomycetota bacterium | reverse complement strand
CGTCAGCAGACGGCAAGATGCACTTCCGTCTGTCGGCCGGTGGCAGCGAGCGACCAGGCGACGTGGTCGCTGCCGATCAGCTCTTGGTGGCCATCGGCCGTGTCGCCAGTAGTCGTGGATTCGGTCTGGATCACCTTGGGGTTCGCACCGATCCGCACGGTGCCATCGTGGTCGACACGACAATGGCGACGAACGTCGACGGTATCTGGGCAGTCGGCGATGTGACGGGCCACTTCCAGTTCACGCATGCAGCCGGCCGGATGGCCTGGGTTGCTGCCTCGAACGCCCTCTCGCGAACGGCCCGAATTCGTCCGGCGCGGTTCGATCCGCGAGCGATGCCATGGGCGACCTTCACGAGCCCGGAGGTCGGACGAGTCGGTCTGACCGAGGACCAAGCAGCCACGGAGCACTCCAATGCCCGAGTCGCTCATCTCCCGCTGTCGATGGTCGACCGAGCAATGGCGGTCGGCGAGGAAGCCGGTTTTGTCAAGTTGATCGTCGCCCCCCGCCGAGGCATCGGCAATGTCGGGGGTGGTCGCTTGATCGGAGCGACGACGGTCGCCCCGACCGGAGGAGAATTGATCCACGAAGCGGCGTTGGCGATGCAGACGAACATGTTCGTCGGCCGTCTCGCCCAAACCATCCATGCCTATCCCACGTGGTCGATGGCCGTCCAGCAGGCCGCCGTTCAGTTCTTCGGCAACTCGACCGGCCTCCACGCTCGGCCTGCGCTTCGTGCGCAACGGGCATGAATCTGGGCGTCGCTGATCGCTTTCCCGACGTACAGCTGATCGACGAGACCGGACGCGTTGGGGGTGATCAGCGCTGAGCCGAGGAGGTACGGTCCGAATGTGACCATCGAGCAGGGGCAATTGACACGTTTGATCGGAATCGTGCCCGCTGCAGCATTCGTCGGATACCTTTTCGGGACGATTCCATCGGCAGATATCGCCACACATCTGGCCCGTACGGAGGTGTCCGACCTGCGCTCGGCCGGTAGCGGAAATCCAGGAGCGACCAACGCCGCTGCCGTGCTCGGCACCCAATGGGGCATCGCTGTACTCATCGGCGACATGGCCAAGGGCGCCCTCGCAGGCGCCGCCGGCCGAGCGATCGGTGGCACTGCCGGTGCGTACACCGCGGCCGCTGCGTCGATCGCCGGGCACATTGTTCCGGTCTGGTCCGGTGGGCTTGGCGGGAAGGGCGTGGCGACGTCTGCAGGTGCGTGCGCGGTCGTGTTCCCAGCGTTCTTCCCGATCGACACGGCGGTCGCTGTGGTCGGTGCTGTGACAAGCCGTAACGCCGAGCGGGCCGTATGGATGTCGTGCACGGCCTGGATCATGTCCAGCTTGCTCTGGTGGCGACGCCGCCTCCCCAACGCGTGGGGGCCCGAGCCGACGATCGGGCTACCGGTCTTCGCTCTTGCCGGCTCGGCGATGATCATCACCAAGTTCCGCACCGCACGCGTCGCGAGCGCGAGCCGGTGACACCGCACGGATCAGTGGCCGCCGCATGATCCGGATCGTCACCGACTCCACCTCGATGCTGCCGACCACGCTGCGCGACCGCTACGTCGTCGATGTCGTGCCGATGACGATCACGATCGACGACGTCGAATATCACGAAGGGCACGATCTGACGACCGCAGACTTCTACGACCGTCTCGCCACCGGAGCAACGGTGACAACGGCCGCTCCGTCGCCAGGTGCCTTCCTCGACGCCTACCGGCGCGCGGCCGCCAGCGGAGCGCGCGAAGTCCTCTCGATCCACACCGGCTCGAATTTCTCCGCCGTTGTTTCAGCGGCAACCGTGGCCGCCGCCCTCGCCCAGACACCGGTCACGATCGTCGACACCGAACTGGTCTCGTTCCCGGTGACGTTGTGCATCTGGGCCGCCGGTGAGGCGATCGCGCGGGGCGACGCGGTCGGCGACGCAGCTGCGTCAGCCCGGTTCGTGGCCAGTTCGACGGGAAGCGTATTCGTTGTCGGGGTGCCCGAACTGGCCCGGCGCGGCGGTCGGTTCGTCGGAGTCACGGGCCCCTTGGCGGCGACGTCGATCATCGAATTGGACGCCAACGGTATGCGCCAGATCGACCGAGTCGATGACGTCGAAGCAGCCCTCGACTCGATGGTCCGTCACACCATCGCGTTGGCTCGTGAACGACCACTACGGATCGGCGTCGGCGATGCCCGACGTCAGAACATGGGCGATGAATTGGCCGCTCGCCTGCAGGGCGTTCCCGGTATCGCTGAGGTCGTCCGATACGACGTGGGACCGTCTGTCGGAGCACACACGGGCGCTGGCAGTGTCGGCGTCGTCTACGCGCCCGCCGCAGTCTGAACCGCATCTCTGGATCACCTCGACACAAGGCCCGGCACACATCGCGGCAATGGGTATGACGTCAAGCCGGCGAGGTCTGCGGCTAGCGTCGTCCGGTTGATGACGAAGCGAGGGATCGACCAGCACCCGCCGAGCGGTCGGCGCTCTGTTCGCGTTGCTGTTCTGGCGTGTCTCGTGATGGCCACTCTGCCAGTCGCGATGACTCGCGCTGACTCCGGGCAGACCTCAGATCACGTGGCGAGCGAGATTCTCCGCGTCCAAGCAAAAGCGGACGCCGCGGCGCAACGCTGGAGCGAGTTGGACACCGAGACCACGACGTTGGCCGATCAAATGGCGACTGGTCAGAGCGCACTGGAACGGACGACAGCTGCATTCCAGACAACACAGGCGGCGCTCGCATCGATTGCCGTGAACCGGTTCATGGGCGGCGGAATCTCGGCAATCGGTCTGCTTGGCGCCGATCCAGTCCCCGAACTGCAGAAAGAGGCGCTGGTCAATGTCGCGATCGGCGCTGGCGCAGTGAACCTCGACGACTTCGAAGCGCAGCAGAAGAGTTTGAACAAGCAACAGGCCGACCTGGCGTCCCTGCAACAACGCAATGACAATGCCAAGGCACAGTTGACCAAGAGTCAGGCCGATCTCAACGATCAGCTGACCCAACTCGCTGCGCTCGAAACGAACTTGAAGGACGCTGAAGTGAAGCGCGCGTACGACGCGCAACTCGCAGCCCAGAGAGCAAAGCAGCAGGCTGCCGCTGACAAAGCCGCAGCGCGAACTGCGGCAGCGGCGGCTCCCTCCGCTGCTGCGGCGAATTCAGCGAATGTGTCGCCGACCAACTCGACGAACACTTCGACGACCAACTCGACGCAGTCGGCGAATTCGGCGAATGCGGGGAACAAGCCGACATCGCCGGCCACGCAGAATGCCGTCGTCACACCGATTGTCGGCTCCGGGGCCAACTCGACTCCCACCACCAGCAAACCAGCGGCCCAGACCGGATCGCCAGCCAACACTCCCCCGGCAGTCACCGCACCGCCTCCGACAACGCCCCCGGCACACCCCGCAGCCGTGATCGTGGGGGGCTCGTGGCTGTGTCCTGTCGCGGGTCCGAAGGCCTTCGGACACACCTTCGGCGACCCTCGGCCGAACGGTCGAATTCACGAAGGTGTCGACATGATGAGCCCACTCGGCACCCCACTCGTCGCGGTTGTCGCCGGTTATGCACAATTCAAGACGAACACGCTCGGGGGCAACACGATCGGGTTGCAGGGCGCCGACGGCAACTCGTACTACTACGCCCACCTCAGTTCGTGGGAGGGCCAGTCACGCGCAGTGCAGGCGGGCGATGTCATCGGCTACGTCGGTCACACCGGCGACTCACCGGCCAACCACCTGCACTTCGAGATCCATCCAGGCGGCGGTGACGCTGTCGATCCGTATGACACGTTGAGCGCACACTGCTGATGGCGGCGGCCTGTCGAGTCAGGAGTGCCTCGACGTCCGGTGCGGTCAGGGGCCGGGCGGGGAGGTAACCCTGTCCGCTGTCGCAATGCTCGTTCCGCCGTGCTGTCGGACATCGACGCGACCGCGATAGCGGCGCGTTCGCCGATGGCGGCCAACTTCTCTGCGCCGGAGAGCAACTGCGCGGCGGCCTCGAGCACCGCGCGAACCTGGCCGTATGAACTCCACGAGGCATCGTCCACGAGAACACTCAGGCTGCGACGCTCGTTGGCCAGGCTCAGCAGCCGATCCACCGATACGCCGGCGACATGATCGCGACAGTGCTCGATGATTATCCTGATCACCGTTCCCCCGAACTGTTGATCGTCAGAAACCCCGGGTTCCGCCGCTCTCTGCTCTCGGCACGAAACCACAGGACCTGATCGAAATCTTGAGGTGTAGACATGACCCGAATGTTCGTCGACCGCCCCGCTCACGACCCGACCCCATGCTGACGCGTCAGACGCCACAGAGATGGCAGTTGCGATCGCGTCGACGCATTCCGTCATCCGTGCGCGGTGTGCGCGATGCAGACGACTGCTCATCGATCGAGTGGACCCGCTGCGCACTCATGGGGGTCGTCAACACCACCCCTGACTCGTTCAGCGACGGTGGTCTATACCTCACTGAAGCGGCCGCGATTGCGCATGCGCGGCGGCTGGTTGCGGACGGCGCGTTCGTGGTCGACATCGGCGGTGAGTCGACCCGGCCAGGGGCCGACGAGGTCTCCCTGGACGAGGAGTTGCAGCGGACGATCCCCGTGATCGAGCGGATCGCTGCAGACGGCGAAGCACTGATCAGCGTCGATACGAGAAAGCCAACGGTTGCTGCCGCGGCAATCACCGCCGGCGCGCACATCGTCAACGATGTCGGCGGCCTCCGGCTACAGGCCATGGTCGACGTCTGCGCCGCTGCGGGTGTGCCGGCGATCATCATGCACATGCGTGGCGATCCGGTCGACATGCAGCAGGACCCGCAGTACGCCGATGTGGTCGGCGACGTCATGCAGTGGCTGCTCGAGCAGGCCGACATGGCACTGTCACAGGGCGTGCCGAGCGTGATGGTGGACCCGGGAATCGGGTTCGGCAAGACGCTTGCCCACAACTTCGCCCTGTTCCGCGCCTTGCCACTGACAGACCGGTATCCGACGCTGATCGGAATCTCGCGCAAGCGGTCGATCCAACAGATGGCGTCACTCGCTCCCACCACCGACCGTGACATCGGCAGCATCGCCGCCCATCTCTTCGCAGCTCGTCACGGCGCAGCAATGGTTCGCGTCCACGACGTCGCCGGGCATCGCCAGGCATTCGCCGTCGAGACGTATCTGACGACCGACTCCCCTGACGATGTGACGGATACCGAGATGTATTCTGCGGCAGATCTGATCCGCCGGAGGACTTGAACCATGAACGTCACCTACGACATCTACGACCCCGATCTGTACGTCGACGGACCGATCCACGAGATCTTCACCGACCTCCGTCGGACCGACCCCGTTCACTGGCAGGACATGCCCGATCAGCCCGGCTACTGGGCTGTGATGAAGCATGCCGATGTCACCCACGTCGCCCGACGCCCGGATCTGTTCTCGGCAGAGGACCAGGGTGTGGTCCTCGAGAACATGGCCCCAGAGCAGTTGGCCCAGAGCCGGAACATGTTGCTGATGATGGATCCGCCCCGCCACACCGCACACCGCAAGCCTTTGGCGGCGAGTTTCCAGGCCAAGGTCATCGGTCAGATGGAAGACCGGATCCGCGCGCTGTGTCGGATCATCTTCGACGGCGTATCCGGCGACGGGGATGTGGAATTCGTCCACGACATCTCCGGTTCGCTGCCAAGTCAGGTCGTCGGCGAATTGGTCGGAATCCCCGAGGAAGACTGGAATCAGATCCGCGACTGGGCCGAACAGAGCACGAGCGCCCAGGATCCCGAGTTGGCCGGCGACGGATACCGCAACGGCGGCTCCGGTCTCACCGAAATGGCGATCTATGCAATTCAGTTCGCGGCACGCCGCCGTCAGGAAGAGCCACGCGAGGACCTTGCATCGCTGATCCTCGCCGGCAATTTCGGTGATGGTCCGATGAACGATCTCGAGTTCGGCAGCTTCTTCGTGCAACTCGTCACGGCCGGCAACGACACCACCAAGACGATGCTGTCTTCCGGCCTCGCAGCACTGCTCGACCACCCGGACCAGCTCCGTGCCGTGCGCGACGATCACAGCCTGATCCCTGGTGCCGTCGAGGAGATCCTGCGCTGGGCCAATCCGCTCCACTACTTCCGGCGCACCGCATTGACCGATACCGAACTGAACGGCGTGAACATCAAGACCGGCGACAAAGTGGCGATGATGTACACCTCGGCCAATCGTGACGAGGATGTCTTCGGCGACACCGCTCAGGACTTCGACATCTTCCGCTCACCGAACAACCACCTGTCGTTCGGCTATGCCCAGCACTTCTGTCTCGGCGTGCACCTGGCCCGGCTCGAAGGCCGGGTCTTCCTCGACGAACTGCTCAAGACGTTCGGCACGATCGAGCAAACGGGGCCATCCCGAAGAATCCGGTCGAACCTCAACAACGGTCTCAAGCAGCTGCCGATTCATCTCGCCCGCTGACGAAGGACACCTCGCAGAAACCAATCTGCGTGAAGTCAGATTTCGATGTTAGGTTCCTCATATCGAGGCCCGACCGAAATCTCCTCTCTCGTCGTTCAAGCGACTCCATCTCAGTGCACGTGCGGCAGCAGACCGGTGCCTGGTGGCCGAAGGACTCTCGGCTTCGCAGTTCGGTGTGCTGCGTTTGCTCGCCGATGACCCGGGGCTGACCGGCGCCGAGCTGGCCAGACGCTCGTCTGTGGCCGCCCCGAGCATGAACGAAATGCTGTCGATGCTGTTACGCGATGGCTACATCACTCGCCTGCCCGATCCACGCGGCGGGCGCGGCATCCAGATGTTCATTTCCACCAGCGGGTTATCGGTTCTGGTGCAAGCCACCCCGCTGCTCGCTGAGTTGTCGGAAGAGCTGCTGGCCGGCATCGACGCGACCCGTCTCGCCGATTTCTTCGAACTGGCCCACCTGATCGCCGACCGAGCCGAGTCCTACGGCCGCGTGGACGTCTCGTGACCGCCACCGACGGACTCTTCGTCGGGCCTGCGTTCGCCGAGGGCAAGGACCCTCGGCGGTGGATCACGCTCGCCATCACGACGGCCACAGTCGTCATCATCAGCCTCGACACGACGGTCCTCAACGTGGCGATCCCGACCATCCTGCGTGACTTCCACACCACCTTGCCGAGCCTGCAGTGGGTCATCACCGGCTACGCGTTGACGTTCGCTTCGCTCCTGATCATCGGTGGACGACTCGGCGATCTCTTCGGCCACCGTCGGATCTTCGTGATCGGTGCGTGTCTGTTCGGAACTGGTTCGTTGATCGCCGCGCTCTCGCAATCAGTACCACAACTGGTCATCGGCGAAGCCATCATCGAAGGCATCGGCGCAGCGTTGATGATGCCGAGCAGCCTGGCCATCCTCTCCAAGTCGTTCATCGGGCACGAACGAGCAGTGGCATTCGGGGTGTGGGGCGCGGTCGGTGGTGCCAGCGCCGCGCTCGGACCCGTGGTCGGCGGTTTCCTGACATCGAACTACACCTGGCGCTGGTCGTTCGGGATCAACGTCATCATCGTTCCCGTCTCGATCATCGGCGCTCTGCTGTTCATGCCGAAGCTCGAGTCCGCTCGGAGTCGAGAACGACTGGACGTCGGCGGAGCGATCCTCGTCGCGCTCGGCATGGCACTCCTGGTTTTCGGCCTCAGCGAAGGCGAGACCTACGGCTGGTTCACCCCGACCCGCGGCATGACGATCGCCGGCCACGATGTGTGGCCTGCATCACGACCCGTGTCGTTGGTAGCAACCGCATTCGTCCTCGCGATCATCGTCCTGACCACCTTCTCTCGAAGCTCGCGGGCCAAAGAGCGCGAGAATGCTTCGCCATTGTTCGAGTTCGGCCAACTGAAGAACCGCGGCTTCCGTTACGGCCTCGTCACCGTCGGTGTTCTGTCCCTCGGTCAGCTCGGCCTGGCCTTCGTGCTGCCGGTGTTCCTCCAAGAGGGACGCCACCTCAGCGCGCAGACCAACGGACTGTGGCAACTCCCGTCGGGATTGTTCTTCCTCGTCGGCGCCCAAGCCGGGAGCCGGCTGGCACGGCGGTTCCCGTTGGTGGTGATCGTGCGCATCGGAGTGTTGTTGACCATCTGCGGGTTCGGCTACCTGGCCCTGGTTATCTCCTCGACGCTCGAGTTCTGGACGCTGTTCCCGACGTTCGCGATGTACGGAATCGGTTTCGGGCTGTCGGTGCCACAGATCACGAACATCGTGCTGACCGATGTCGACACCGACAAGGCCGGCGCTGCAGGCGGAGCGAACAACACCGCCAAACAGATGGGCGTGTCCCTCGGCGTCGCGATCATCGGCTCGTTGCTCAGCTCACGAACGATCGCGGCTGCCCTGACCAGGGTCGACAACGCGTCTGACCTGTCGCCGGCGGTGAAGTCGCGGGCGGCCGATCTGCTGCGCTCGAACGGTGTCACGTTCGTCCCCCCGAAGATCGCGTCGACGCAGGAGGTTGCGACACTGCGGAAGATCTTCGTCGAGGCGCTTGCATCGGGCGCACGGTGGCCACTGCTGTTCGCCTGCGCGACCGGCGTGATGGCACTCGCCGTCTCTTTCCTGATCCCGCAGCCGGAGTTGTTCTCCGACCGCACAATCGTCGTCGACGAAGAAACCAGGCTGGCCGCCGCCCACTGATCACCAGTCGGTTGGACGAAAGTCCTTGAGAAACAGCCCCCAGACATGCTGGCCGGTGTTCGTACCGTCGATGATCGGATCGACGATCCGGGCCGCGCCGTCGATGATGTCGAGCGGCGGATGAAATTGGTGTTCAGCGGTCTTGCGCTCCGCCAACTCGGCAGGGTCCTCGTCGGTCACCCAACCGGTGTCCACACTGTTCATATGGATGCCGACACTCTGGTAGTCGGCCGCCGACGTGCGCGTCATCATGTTCAACGCCGCCTTGGCCATGTTCGTGTGCGGATGTCGTGTGGTCTTGAAGCGGCGATAGAACTGGCCCTCCATCGCCGAGACGTTGACGATGTGCTGATCACGTCCGGGAGCGCGGAGCATCAGGTGCTTGAGCCGCGCGTTCAAGACGAACGGGGCAATCGCATTCACCAGTTGGGTCTCGAGCAGTTCGACCGAGGACACCTCGTCGAGCATCATCCGCCACGAGTTGCGTCGGCGCAGATCCACCTGCTGCAGATCCTGATCGAGACGACCCTCCGGAAAGAGATCGTCCTCGTGAATGCCGTCGTCCGGCAGGAGTCGGACCTGCGACAACTGTGCAGAGTTCACAGCCCGCGCCGTTTCGACCAGTGCCTCCGTCGTGGTACTGACGTCGGCCGGTTGCAACAATTCCGGTCGGCGCACGCCTTCGAATTCGCCGAGAAGGGCGCGTACATGGGACGGCATCATCGATGCCGACGCGGTTTCCAGTTCCATCATGTGCCGGTAGAACTCCGGGGGACGGCGCACCGTCTGACAGGCGTTGTTGACAATGTAATCCAATCCGTCACGGGTCTCGGACAGGTGCGCACAGAATGCTTCGACACTCGGTGTGTGGCGCAGGTCCAATCCGAACACCTCGACACGATCATGCCATTCGGCGAAGTCCGGCTCGGTCGCGAACCGCTGCGCGGAATCGCGCGGAAATCGTGTGGTGACGATCAGCCGTGAACCTGCTCGGAGCAGCTTGAGCCCGGCCTGATAACCGATCTTGACCCGACCCCCGGTCAACAGAGCTGTGCGCCCGCGAAGGTCTGCTGTCTCGGTGCGCTTGCGGAAACTGAGCTCGCTGCAATCGGGGCAGAGCTGATCGTAGAAATGATGGACCTCCACGTAGTGCCGCTTGCAGACGTAGCAGTGTCGCGACGGCTCGGAGCCGAATGCCGCGGGATCGTCGGTCGCGCCGGCGAACTCCGTCGTCTGATCGGCCGGACCGAGAGCCATCTGCGAGGAAGCCACCGGGGCAAAGACGTTCGGCGAATGAAACACCGGACGCCGGCGCAGCTCGCGGATTCCTGTGGCCGAGAGCGCTGCCTGATCGCGCTCCACCTTGTCGGCCTTCTCGCGCCGGCGCTGTTCCTTGGCGCGCTGGCGTCGCGCATCGACGTCGGGATTGAACAGATCGCCCGCCGCAGCCAACAGTCGACTGCGGTCCTGCACGCTGAGCACTTCGAGCAGGCTGCGGTCAGCGACAAGTGCTTCCAGTCGACGCGTCAGCTCACGCATCTGCTCTGCTCGCTGCTCGGTCGTCACAACGAGCGAGGGTACCGACTGGTCGGGCTGGCGCCGTGCAGCCCTCGGCCCGAGACCCGTCGCTGGCGTAACGTGCCGAAGACCATCGACGACCGGAGCAGACCTGTGAACAACGATGCGAATGCCGACATCCCAACCACCATGCGTCAGATCCGGTCGCTGGTCACAGCCGACGGACATCTGCAGGTGTCGATCGACTCGGTCGACACCCCGGTACCCGGACCGGCCGAGGTATTGGTTCGCATCGAGGCGGCCCCGATCAACCCGTCCGACCTCGGCCTCCTGCTGGCAATGGCCGACATCAGCCAGGCAACCAGCAGCGGTCCGGTACAGGCACCGGTCGTCACGGCCCCGATTTCGGCGAACGTGATGGGCCGCCTCGGCGCTCGCATCGGCGAGTCGATGACAGTCGGTAACGAGGGTGCCGGTGTCGTCGTCGCCGCAGGAGCATCTGCCGAGTCGCAGGCCCTGCTCGGACACATGGTCGGCATCGTCGGTGGCGCCACGTACGCCGAGTACAAAGTGGTTCCGGCCTTCATGTGCATGGACCTTCCCGATGGAACAGTGGCGGCTCGCGGCGCATCGTGCTTCGTCAATCCGCTGACGGCACTCGGCATGGTCGAGACGATGAAGATGGAGGGTCACCATGCTCTCGTTCACACGGCCGCCGCTTCCAACCTCGGACAGATGCTGCAGCGGGTCTGCCTCGCCGATGGCGTGCCGTTGGTGAACATCGTCCGACGCGCGGATCAGGCTGCAATCCTGCGCGACCTCCACGCCGAGTACGTGTGCGACTCCAGTCTGCCGACGTTCCTCGATGACCTCACCGCAGCACTCATCGCTACCGGCGCGACGATTGCATTCGACGCGATCGGCGGTGGCCAATTGGCCGGGCAGATCCTCAGCTGTATGGAGACGGCGGCCAATGCCACCGCTGCCGAATACAGCCGCTATGGCAGCACCGTCCACAAGCAGGTCTACGTGTACGGCGGTCTCGACCGCAGCGCCACCGTCCTCGACCGCGACTTCGGCATGTCGTGGGGCATCGGCGGCTGGTTGCTCACCCCGTTCCTCGGCAAGCTCGGTGTCGAAGGAATGCTCCGGCTTCGCACACGGGTCGTCGCTGAACTGGAGACCACCTTCACCAGCCGCTACACCGACGAAGTCTCCCTCGCCGGCGCCCTCGGTCTCGAAGCCATCACCGCCTACGCGCGTCAAGCCACCGGCCAGAAGTTCCTGATCAGACCAACGTTGAACGATTAGTAGCTCTGAGCTGCATGTATTGCTTCGGTTAAGCGGTCGCAGTCCTCAGTGAGTCCTCAGCGCTGAAAGCCTTGTCGAGAACGGACCGTGCACGGTCCTCGTCAACGGGCATCAGATGGCTGTACGTCGTCAACGTCACAACGGGCGAAGCGTGGCCGAGCCAGTCCGCGACTGCCTTGATCGATACCCCGTTCGAGAGCAGGGTCGAGGCGAACGTGTGACGCAGATCGTGATATCGAACGCTGCCGGTACGGAGGTCGCTCCAGATCTTCGAGCGTCGGTGGTTGACCGGGGAGCGTCACGAGCTGGCGATCGATTCGTACCGTCCGACGTAGAGAGTCGACGCGGTCGACGGTGAGCCCCGTCGCCTCGGCCTGTCTCAACCCGAGGCCAACCCCGAGCGGGATCGCGATCGCGAACCAGTCAGGGGCCGCTCTGGTCAACGCCTTGAGCGTCGCGTCGTCGACCGGCATAGCCCGTTTCGCATCTTGCCGTGGAAGTCGAGCGCCGTGAGCCGGGTTACGGGGAATGAGCCCGTCCTCAACGGCGGCGCTCAGCACTTGGCTGAGGTGTTGACGAATCGTTGCGACGGTGCTGGGCGAAAGCTTCAATGCTGCGGCCCAGGCCTCGACGTCAGCCTTGCCGATGGTGCCCAGCGGTCGGCCACCGCGCGACTCATACACGTGGATGCGGAGTTTCATTTCGATCGCGACCGCCGACGATGCTCGCCATGTTGGCCTCATCCGGTCGAACCACGACTCCGCGTCGCTCTTGAGAGTGATCTTGCCTTTCGCCGGATCGACGTAGGTTCCAGCGAGCTTGGAATGCTCGACGGACGTCAGGAAGTGCTGGGCGTCGATCTTGCGCTCGAACTGCCGCGACTTCTGCGGACCGCCGGGGGACTCGCGCCACCGCGCCACCACTTGCCGTTGCTGCGCTTGTCGATGCTCATTTCGTCTCCTTGCGTAGTTCTGCGAGTAGTAAAATTCCTTTTTGTGTGAGCCCGCCGCCGGCCTTACCGCCGCGTTTGTCGCCCGTTGATGCGTTTGGTGCACCCTGCAGGAGCCCCTGCTGGCGAGCCGAGTACAGAAGGTTGCGGATCTGCGATGCACTCATGATTTTCTCGCTGGCGAGCGTCTTCACCGGCGAGGGTTCATCGGACAACTCGGCGTACCTCTCACACAGCTCGAGCAATGTCAGCAGCCGATTACGATCCAGACGCGCTCGAGCTGCTGACTTGCCGTACACACCGTCGAGGCGTTCCTGAGCAGCTTGCGCAATGGCGGATCCGGGGCCAGCCCCAGGCCTTTGGGGCTGCCGCCAAACCACCACGCCATCGTTTAACCCCGTTATCTCGTCAGTGACGTCGCTCAAATCCATCTGTCGCGCCTGGCGCGCACTTCCGCGGGCGAACCGCTCGGCAGCGGTCCACTGAATCCCGCGAATCTTGCGGACACTGATGCCACCGGGAGGAACGATGCGGGCCAGTTCGCCATTTAGTCGAGTGGCCTGGAACTCGTCTTTCGGTGCGATCAAACCGAGTCCCACCGTGATCCCATCAGCGTCGATTTCCACGTGGACCTCAAGGCACAGTGGGACACTTCGACCGTCGCAGCGTTCGTCGACGTCCCGGAAGGCATGCTCGATCAATGGGCATACCGGAGGATCGGGCCGGCATTCTCGAAAGTCGGCCGATACCGCCGTTACCGGCAAGTTGACGTCGAGAGCTATGTGAATGCCAATCACCGTGGCGGTGATGCGCTTTGAGCCTTGGCGCGAGACGGCCGGCGCTGCACACGCCGGCCGTTCAGATCAGCCCCGACAAGGTTCGACCACCGACAAGACTAGACGACGCTCGCTCTGAGTGTTTATTCGGCTGTTCGCCGTCCTGTTGCTTTCGATGTCCAGTTCGGCTTGTCGACGCGATCGCCGCCGTGCTGGTCGGCCTCGAAGCGGCCGAGGTCCAACGATGACGGCCCGCCGTCGTAACATAGCGCTAATCCAGCTGCGCGAGGTCAAGATCTCGGCGGAGACGATCGCTCATGCGTTCCGTAGCCGAGCAGCAGCCGTGCTGTTCCTGCGGGCGTGCGCTGACTACTTGGAGCCGCCGTTGCCGCCGAGTCTGTTCGACACGACGGGTGACGCAGCATGAGCGTGCGCTGGTCATGCTCTGAGTGCGGTGGTACTAGCGTGCGGAATCTCGGCACCCGCGGTTACTGTGCCGCTCACTTGAGCGAGTTGTACTCGAGGTTCGATCCGGTCGTGTTCGGTCTGAATGGGGTCATGATCCAGACCGGCAAGATGCGACCTGACTGGGGACCAGCGTTCTGTGACGTCGAATGCGTCGCATGCGCAACGACCGAGGTCGGAATCGTCGGCGAGCACTGTGGTGGTGCCGGCGGTCTCACGAAATCGTCTGTGAGTGGCAGGCCGAGATCGTGCTCCGTCGACCGGACATCGACCCGAGCGACAAACGCTACGCGACCGCCGTGGATGCGTGGGCTGAGCGACTGGCCCGAGCAGTGATCGCTGGTGTCGTCGACCGCCATGTCGCCCGACGGGTGCTCGAGCGGGAGGTGGCCGCATGACCGCCGTCGACAAGTTCGACGAGATGACGTACATCGACCCGTACGCGGATGTTCCGCACCCAGGCGACGACGGTTCAGTCATTGGTCAGCCGCCCGCCGGGATCCGGTCTCGTCTGTTGAAGATGATCGCTCTGCGCAACCTGCCTCAGCCGGCGACGTTGATCACATCGTTGATGGACGTCGACACGCTTGCGCTGCTGTACGGGCGGCGCGGATCGTACAAGTCGTTTCTTGCCCTCGACTGGGCGATGTGTATGGCTTACGGGCGACGCTGGCACT
>JAYTOM010000325.1:0-2401 GCA_043747765.1 Actinomycetota bacterium | reverse complement strand
GCCGTACCGGCGGGCCGCCACGCGCCATGGCTGATCCGTCTCGCCGGCGCGGGTCCGATCACCGAATTCGTCGGCCACCGGACGCGTATCTTCGTCGATGGCACGCTCGCCCTGTCCGGCCGTCGTGTCGGTCGAATCGCACGCGCGGCATACCGTGCCCCGTACCGCAGCGCCGTTGACCGCTCGGCGATTGCCGAATTCGTCGCCGACGTGCCCTTCGATCAGTCGTACCCGTCGGCGCCTGCGGTGGCTGCGGTGGCCGAGGGCATCCGGTCGCTGACGATGCCGGTTCTCCTCGCATGGGGCGCGGCAGATCCGGTGTTCAACGACGACTTCGCCCTCGACCTGGCGGCTCGAATTCCTCACGCTGATCGTCACCGCTTCCCCGGCATGGGTCACCTGGTTGTCGAGGAGACCGACGTCGCCGGGCTCGTCGACGGCTGGTTGAGTGATCGTCTCGCGACGCCGATTCGTCATCACCCGATCCCGGTCGTCGCGCCGCACCCGCCGTCCGCGCTGAATCAACCGGCACCGGTCTGGTCCGGCCTGCAGTCTCGTTCGACGGATCCGTCGCCGGCCTTCGTCGACGGCGCAACTGGTCGATCGACCTCGTTCGCCGAATTGCACCGGCGAGTGATGGGCATCGCCGCAGGGTTGGCCGAATCCGGGGTCGGTCCCGGCGACCGGGTGGCCGTGTTGGTCCAACCGGGCGTCGATCTGCTGGCGACCGTCTATGGCTGCTGGCGGGCCGGCGCAGTCACAGTCATCGCCGATCGCGGATTGGGGCTGCGCGGACTCGGTCGGGCCGTGCGTGGCGCGCATGTGCAGTGGGTCGTCGGGCAACCAACGGCGCTCGCTGCGGCCCGACTGATGCGCTGGGCACCGCGGGCGCGATCGATTACGGTTGGCGAGCGCGCCGTGTTCGGCTCGGTCAGCACCCTCGACCGTCTCGCCGGCTGCACAGCACCGTTGCCGCCCGAACCGGCCGGTGATGCTCCGGCCGCCGTCCTGTACACATCGGGAGCGACTGGGCCGGCCAAGGGTGTGCGTTACCTACACCGCCAGATCGCTGCCCAGCGCGACGCTCTGGCCGCCGTCTACCGCATCACGGCCGACGATCGTCTCGTTGCCGCCTTCGCCCCATTCGCGTTGTACGGACCTGCACTCGGCATCCCATCGACGATCCCCGACGTCGACGTGACCGCTCCGGGTTCGTTGACGTCGGTTGCGTTGGGCGATGCGGTTGCTTCGATCGACGCGACGATCGTCTTCGCGTCACCGGCAGCGCTTGCCAATGTCGACCGGACCGCACCGACATATGGCGACCATCGGCTTGCCTCATTGCGGCTGGTGCTGTCGGCCGGCGCCCCGGTTCCGGTTGCCACGTTGAAGGCTGCGGCGCGGCTGTGCGAGGCAGCCGAACTGCACACGCCGTACGGGATGACCGAGTGCCTGCCGGTGGCCGACATCGAGTTACGCGAGATCTCCGCTGCCGTCGACGACGAACACGCGGCCGCCGGGATCGGTGGGGTGTGCGTCGGCGTGCCCGTCGAGGGCGTGTCGGTGATGATTGCCGCGCTCGATTTCGATGCGAGCCAGCCCGTTGACCCCCTCGGTTCGACCGGCGAGATCCTCGTTCGTGCGGCGTGGCTGTCGGATGGGTACGACCAGCTGTGGCGAACCCAGCACGACGCCCGCCCGCACGATTCACAGGGGCGTGTCTGGCATCGATCGGGCGATGTCGGCCACATCGATGCGTCTGGTCGGCTGTGGGTGGAGGGTCGCAGCGTGCACGTCATCCACGCCGATGGCGGCCCTGTCACGCCCGTGCCTGTGGAAGTGGCGGTCGAGATGATCGACGGCGTTTGCTGCGCCGCAGCGGTCGGTGTCGGACCGGCCGGCTGCCAGCAACTGGTGGTGGTGATCGAGGATGCTGATCGTGCGGACGGCCTGGCCGACGGCGAGCTGTGTGCATCGGTGCGCGCCGCTGTCGGGCACCCGGTTGCGGCGGTGCTGACGGTCCGCGCGTTGCCAGTGGACATCCGCCACAACACCAAGATCGACCGCACCGCTGTCGCAGTCTGGGCTGGCGCAGTCCTGGCCGGTGAACGGTCGCGGCGATCGTGGTGAGGCCTTTCGTGGTGAGGCATCGCGTGGTGAGGCGGTCGTGCTGAAAGTTCTGGTCACGGGAGCCGGAAGCCTGTTGGCTCGACGTACTGCCGAAGCGCTGCTGCGCCGTGGCGACGAGGTGGTCTGCCTGCAGCGTCACGCAGCCCCTGTCGATACCGAGCAGGTCCTCGGTGACATCCGCGACACCGATCTCGTTGCCTCAGCGGCCGAGGGATGCGATGCGATCATCCACGCGGCAGCCAAGGTCGGCGTCGTCGGGGCCTGGGAGGAG
>JAYTOM010000324.1:0-9396 GCA_043747765.1 Actinomycetota bacterium | reverse complement strand
CGATCTCCGAAGAACTCGAACAACGTGTCAGCCAAGCCTGCCCCCGGCCCATCTGACGAACTTGATTCACCTATCGAAGAGGAGGCGACCGCATGAGTGGTCTCGACATGGCCGAAGCCGTCCGCATGCTGGCCGCGGACAAGGGAATTTCCGTAGATACGCTGCTCCAGGTTCTCGCCGATGCCCTGGTCAGCGCATACAAGCGCCGCCACGGTGCGGCCGAGGAAGCCGAAGTTCAGATCGATGCCGACACGATGGACATCCGCATCATTGCGTACGACATCGACGAGGACGGCAACTGGGTCAACGCCCGCGACGACACCCCCGACGACATGGGCCGGATCGCTGCGCAGACGTTCCGCCAGGTGCTCAATCAGCGCATCCGCGAGGCCGAGCGCGATCGCAAGTTCGAGGAGTACGCGAACCGCGAGGGCGACATCGTCACCGGCATCATCCAACAGACCGACAGCCGCTACACCCTGCTCGACCTCGGCCGGGTGGAGGCGCTGCTGCCCCAGGCTGAGCAGGTCCAGTTCGAGCGCCCCGAGCCGGGTGGCCGGGTCAAGGCGTACATCGTCGAAGTCCGCAAGACCGTCAAGGGTCCCCAGATCGTGGTCAGCCGGACTCATCCCGGCCTGATCAAGCGGTTGTTCGAGCTCGAGGTCCCCGAGATCGCCGACGGCGTCGTCGAGATCAAGGCCTGCGCCCGTGAACCAGGGCATCGCACCAAGATCGCGGTGTGGAGCAATGACACCAATGTCGATCCCGTGGGCGCGTGCGTCGGCGCCCGTGGCGGTCGGGTGCGGATGGTCGTCAACGAACTGCGCGGTGAGAAGATCGACATCGTGCCGTTCAGCGAGGAATTGCCCGACTTCATCGCCAAAGCCCTGTCACCGGCCAAGGTCACCCACGTCATCGTCAGCGAGGACGGCACTCAGGCCGACGTCATCGTTCCCGACCATCAACTGTCGCTCGCTATCGGCAAGGAGGGCCAGAACGCCCGCCTCGCCGCCCGCCTCACCGGCGTCCGGATCGACATCCGCGGCGAGAGCCAGCCGATCCAGGAAGTCGAAGCCCCCTACGACGAGGCCGACTACGCCGAGGGCGAATGGGTCGAGAACGCCGAGACGGGCATGATGGAATGGCACAGCGCCGATGGCACCGTCGTCAGCGCCGACGAGTGGGAGCGCGGCGGAGCCGACGCTGCCGTCGACGAGTCGACGCCCTCCGAGGCAGCAGCGGGTGCTGCAACGGCCCTCACAACAGATTCCGCAGACGATGCGGTGCACACAACAACAGCTACGACCGAACCGACAACCGAGGTGGAGCAGACCGAGGACGTCAGTGCGAACCAATAGCAACGTTCCCGTTCGTAGTTGTGTCGGTTGTCGCGTCAAACGACCGCAGACAGAACTCGTGCGGTGCGTTGTCGCGGCGGACGGCAGTCCTGTCATCAGCCGCACAGCACCTGGACGTGGAGCATGGCTCTGCGCAACCAGATCAGAGCAGGCCACAACCTGCTTGCAGCAAGCAATCAAACGACGTGGATTCGACAGGGCGTGGAAGCGCTCGGTGGGGCCCACTGATCAAGAAATTCTGACGATCGCATACGAAGCGATGAAGACGAACATGGAAAACTAAGCAACGCTGTTCCGGTCGCCCGGTTCAGCGCAAAACCACGAAAGGGCTGTACCGGTCTTGTCGAAGAACATGCGGATGCACGAGCTCGCCAGAGAGCTCGGGATGACCAACGCAGAGATCATGGATCTCTCCGACGCCATGGGCGTCGGAGCGAAAAGCCATTCCTCCACCATCATCGAGCAGCAGGCCGACCGGCTTCGCCGGCGCGCCGAGCGAGACGGCCTGACCCGTGAGCAACAGCCTGAAGAGGCCAAGCTGGCGAAGAAGACCGCTGCCAAGAAGATGGCGGCCCCGAAGGCCGCTCCCGTCGACCTCGACGAGGGTGGCGCCCTGAAAGCCGGAGCAGCAAAGGCGGCCGCCGCACGAGCAGATGCGGCTGGCGCCGCGCCAGCCGCAGCGGCACCCGTCACGTCGGAACCCGCTGTCGCCAAGCCAGCGACCGAGCCCGTCGCTCCCGTCAGCGCAGCCCCCGCCCGGGCGACCGCTGCGGCGATGGACGCAGCCCCGACAGCGGCAGCTCCGACGTCGCCAGCGGCAGCTCCCACGTCTGTGGCAGCCCCGCCCGTGGTTGCCACGCAGCCGGTGGCTCCAGCGCCGGTGGCTCCGGCAGCCGCTGCTCCAGCGCCGGCCGCCCCGACACCGGTACGCAGTCAGCCCACGCCGGCTGTCCAGCCGACGCCGGCTGACCAGCCTGCGCCGGCCGTCCAGTCTGCACCCACACCGCCCCCGGCGCGAGTCGAGGCGCCCGTCGTCTCTGCGGCGCCGGCGGTCGCCCCGAGCCCCGCTGCTCCCGCATCGACGCCACCCGTGGTCGCGACGCCGCCCGCTGTGGCCGAGCCAGCGCCCGCCGCAGTCGTTGCGACGGCCGAGCCCGAGCATCGGGTCATCTCCAGCAACCGCCCGCCGGTTCAGTCGCAATCATCATCATCGACTTCATCATCAGCGGCATCTGCGCCGACGTTCGTTCCGGAGTCCCCACGAACCTCGTCCGGCGTCGCTGCGCGCCCATTGCAGCCGCAGGCGTCAGCGCCGAGCGCTCCGGCCGCACCACGTCCCGCTGCTACGGCGGCGCCGACACGCCCGACCGGCCCGCCGCCAGGACGGCCGACCTCCGGGTCCGGTCGCCCCATTCCGCCGCCGCCCGGTAGTGGTGGTCGTCCCGTGTCGGCAACCGGCCGTCCCATTCCGCCGCCGCCCGGTAGTGCTCGTCCGCCGGCCCCCGGCGCTCGTCCTGGTACCAGCTTCTCGCCCCGCCCCGGCGGTCCGAGCGCCCGTCCCGGCGGTCCTGCCGGTGCGCGTCCCGGCGGATACCCCGCACGTCCCGGCGGTCCTGCCGGTGCTCGTCCGGGTGGATACCCGGCTCGCCCAGGTGGCCCGAGCGGTCCCGGCGGTCCCGGTGGTCCCGGTGGTGCACGCCCGGGCGGTCCCGGTGGCGGCGGCGCGCCCGGTAGCAACAACGGCCCTCGTCCGAGTGGCCAGCGCCGTGCGCCCCGCAAAGGCAAGAGCCGTCGTCGTCGTCGTGACTTCAACGAGTTGCAGCCCCAGTCGATGGGCAGTTACACGAACAGTGATGCGCCCGTTCCCGAAGGCACGATCATCATCGAGCGCGGTGTGTCGGCTCAGGAGTTTGCTCCCAAGCTGAATCGCACACCGGCCGACGTGATCCGTTTCCTGCTCAACAACGGTGAGATGATCACCGCGACGATGACCCTTGCCGACGAGCAGATGGAACTGTTCGCGCTCGAGGTCGGAGCCGACCTGTTGCTGGTCGAGGCCGGCCAGCAGGAGGAGATGGAACTCCAGGCGATGTTCGACGACAGCGACGACGAAGACGAGTCGCTGCAGGCCCCTCGGGCCCCCGTCATCACGGTCATGGGCCATGTCGACCACGGCAAGACCACGCTGCTCGACAAGATCCGTCACGCCAACGTCGTCTCGGGCGAAGCTGGCGGCATCACCCAGCACATCGGTGCCTACACGGTGATGACCGACAGTGGTGCCGAGATCACTTTCATCGACACGCCGGGCCACGCAGCCTTTTCGAAGATGCGTGCTCGTGGTGCTCAGGTCACAGACATCGTCGTTCTGATGGTCGCTGCTGACGACGGCGTGATGCCGCAGACGATCGAAGCAATCAACCATGCCAGGGCAGCCGATGTGCCGATCGTGGTCGCGTTGAACAAGATCGACAAGGACAACGCCGATCCGCAACGTGTCATGGCCCAACTCGCCGAGCACGAGCTCGTCCCCGAGTCGTGGGGTGGCGACACGATCGTCGTCGAGATGGCGGCCAACCAGAACCTCGGTATCGACGACCTGCTCGAGCAGCTCGCCGCCGTTGCCGAACTGGAAGAACTCACCGCCAACCCGACCGGCCGCGCCAAGGGCATCGTGCTCGAGGCCAACCTCGATACCGGTCGTGGCCCCGTCGCCACGATCCTCGTCGATAAGGGCACGCTCAAGATCGGTGACCCCATCGTTGCCGGAGCCGCCTGGGGCAAGGTCCGGGCGATCATCAACGACCAGGGTAAGCAGATCAAAGAAGCCGGTCCGTCGACGCCCGTCCAGGTCCTCGGCCTGTCGCAGGTGCCGAATGCCGGTGACGAGTTCCGAGCGGCATCGAACGAGAAGATGGCTCGCCTGGTCGGCGAGGCCCGTCAGAACCGGGCGACGCTGACCAACCAGCGCGGCGATGCACGAGTGCAGCGCGGCGTGAAGTTGGAGGACATCTTCAGCCAGATCCAGGCCGGAGAAGTCGCAACGCTGAACATCGTCCTCAAGGCCGATGTCCACGGTTCGCTGGAAGCGGTCACCGAGAGCCTGCGCCGCCTCGAACGTGAGACGGTCAAGTTGGCCTTCGTCAACCGGGGTGTCGGCGGTATCAGCGAGAACGACATCATGTTGGCGGCCACGACCAACGCCACGCTGATCGGCTTCAACGTCCGCCCGGACAAGAAGGCCCGGGAGATGGCTGCCAGCGAGCACGTCGAGATCCGCTTGTACGAAATCATCTACAAGCTGCTCGAAGATGTCGAGCGGGCAATGGTCGGAATGTTGGCTCCCGAGTTCGAGGAAGTCATCACCGGTGAAGCCGAGGTCCGCGAAGTGTTCCGTGTGCCACGTATCGGCGGAATCGCCGGTTGCTACGTGCGTTCCGGTGTCATCAGTCGAGGTACCAAGGTGCGCTTCCTCCGTGAAGGCGTCATCATCTGGAAGGGCAGCATCACGTCGCTCAAGCGCTTCAAGGAAGACACGCGCGAGGTGCGCGAGGGCTTCGAATGCGGTATCGGCCTCAGCGACTTCCAGGACCTGAAGCCGGGCGACATCATCGAGACCTTCGAGGAGCGCGAGATTCCTCGCACGCTCTCCTGAGTCGAAGTTCGCCGTAGCTCGTCGGATCATCGAGGTCAGTCATCCCACAGATAGCGTTCGGGTATGGCTGACCTCGACTTCTTCTTCGATCCGGTGTGCCCGTTCGCGTGGATCACGTCGAGATGGGTCACCGAGGTCAAGGACCTCCGTGACTACGACGTGCGCTGGAGGTTCATCGCTCTCGCCATTCTCAACGAGAATCAGACTGCCGATTGGTACACGCCTGAATACCGGGCCGGGCACATGGCCGGGTTCAAGGCCCTGCGCGTCGCGGACCAGGTGCGGCTCACCGATGACAACGCAGCGGTCGGCCGCCTCTACACGGCGCTCGGTATTGCGATCCACGTCAACCGGTCCATCGGGCACATCCGCGAGGACCCCGAAGCAATGATCGCTGCAGCGTTGGCCGAGGCGGCCCTCGACCCGGCGCTCGTCGCCCATGCTTCCGACAAATCGCACGACGCTTACATCCGCTCCGAGACCGAGCTCGCCCTGGATCGGACTGGAAAGGATGTCGGCACGCCGATCATCACGTTCAACCCGGACTCCGACACGCCGTCGAGTTTCTTCGGTCCGGTGATCTCCAAGGCGCCTCGTGGTGAACAAGCGCTGAAGTTGTGGGACGCGATCGAGACCATCGCCACCTCGAGTTCGATGTCCGAGCTGAAGCGCTCGAACCGGGCGAAGCTCGATTTCACCTGACGCCGGGTCGCTCGACACACCGATCGACCCACCCGTCACCCTCCATTCGAAACGTCCCGTCCAGTGAGCAGGAGCCTGTCATGGCCAAGCAGATCAAGCGTCGAGCAGCGGCGCCGTCGCAACACCGGTATCCACGTGAGGCCCGCCTCAGTCAGTCATTGCGGCAGGTGATCGCCGAGGAGTTGGTGGCACTGGACGACGAACATCTCGATCTGGTCACGATCACGTCGATCGATGTCGATCCGGAGATGAACCGGGCGATCGTTTTCTTCGATTCGTTGCGTGGCGAGGACGCCGACGCCGAGATCCTCGAAGCGCTTGCCCGTTATCGCGTGCGCCTGCAGAGTTCCGTGGCCCGCCAGATCCGGTCGAAGAAGACGCCGATCCTCGAGTTCCGTCCCGACGAAGTGATTCGGGCTGCCGAGCGAATCGAGCGGATCTTGCGTGACAATCCCAGTCCCGCTGTGTCGGTCGATGAGGCTCCGGGCGCGGAGCCGCACTCGCGTGCGGGTACCCACGAATCGAACCCGGAACTAAATGGCGAGGCGTAAGCCGCCGACCGTCCATGGGATGACGGTCATCGACAAGCCGGCGGGGATGACCAGCCACGATGTGGTCAACCTGCTCCGGCGCCACTTCGGCGAAAGGCGGATCGGCCACGCCGGCACGCTCGACCCTGGTGCGACAGGAGTTCTGGTGGTCGCCGTCGGCAATGCGACGCGGCTGATGCGATTCTTGTCCGGTGCGGAGAAGTCGTACGTCGGTGAAATCGTGCTCGGCTCGTCGACCTCCACGTTGGACGACGCCGGCGAGGTCACCGCGACGTTCGACATGAGCGGTGTGACCGTGGAGGCTGCACGGGCCGTTGCGCGCGAACGTCTCACCGGCGACATCGAGCAGATCCCGCCGATGGTTTCGGCGCTGAAGATCGACGGTCGGCGTCTGCACGAGTTGGCACGAGAAGGGATCGAAGTGGAGCGCGCACCGCGACCCGTCACCGTCTCGCGCTTCGACATCGAGGCCACCGCTGATCCGTTGATCCTGCGGGCGACCGTGGACTGTTCATCGGGCACCTACATTCGTACCCTCGCCGACGACCTCGGCCATCTGCTCGGAGGTGCCGCACATCTGCGCAACCTGCGACGGACACGCGTCGGCAGGTTCACACTGGATCAAGCCCAGGCCATCGACGAATCCACGTTACTGCCGATCGAGACGGCAGTCGCACACCTGCCAGCCGTGACAGCGGATGCTGTAACCGCTGCACTGATCGCCAACGGGGGACTGCGGCCGGTGTGGCCGGGCGAAGGCCCATGGGCGGTGTTCGCCGACGACGGTGAGTTGTTGGCCGTCTACGAGGCGTTCCGCAGTGGTCAGGCCAAGCCCGTGGTGGTGTTGGCCGCGCAGGGCTGAGCCAACGTGCGTGCCGACAAAACTGGTGGTTTCCCCAGTAGACCGCTTTCGGGTCGCGTCGTACATTGACGGTTTCCGGTACGCCGCTCTTGCAGGCGGTGGCCACGAAGGATTCTCGGCAGAATGCCGAGGTCAGCGAGGGCATCGATGGGCAACGGATTTGATGACTGCGCTCGTCGCTTCGGCCGGGCCACGACTCGGCGACAGGTGCTCGGACTCTTCGGTCGCACGGCTCTCGTTGGCTCCGTCGGCGTCGGGGCGATGGAGATGTTCGGCGCCCGGTCTGCTCACGCCGCATGTCTGACCGAGTACCCGCCAGCGAACCTTACCGACTGCCCGAACAAGCGGCCGCACCCCGGCAACGTGCGGACATCGAACGGCTGCGGGCCAGAAGGCAGCGCCTTTCCACTACCGCAGGGCTTCGGATCTGCGTCGTTCACCACAGCGTGCAACGGGCACGACATCTGCTACGAGACCTGCAACTCGCCGAAGGCCGGTTGCGACTCGACGTTCGGCGATCAGATGGTCGACACGTGTGTCGCCACGTACAACGGGTCGTTCCTGCGTGAGACGGCGTGCATTGCGCTCGCCGGATTGTACGAAGCGGGAGTTTCGGCCGGAGGTGGATCGGCCTATGACGCCGCTCAGAAGAAGGATTGCGAGTGTTGCCGTCCTGTGCCGATGGTGTATTGCGGCTGCAACCACAAGTGCTACACCAGCGCATCGCTATGCACGACGGAATGCCACGGAACACTCGGCTGCTTCAGCCAGATCTGTGGCCCGGCCACTGCCCAGCAGTGTCCGTGATGGTCACCGTCCTGACTGCATCGGTTGCGCCATGGCCGCTCACATTCCTGCTCCTTCGTTGTGCGTTGGCCGCAATCTTCGCCGCTGCCGCAGTGTCCAAGGCTCTGGACCGCAAGGGAACGCAGACCGCCGTCACAGAACTCGGAATCCACGAGCAATTTGTGTCGCGCGCTGCGGCAGCGGTCGTGATCGCCGAAATTGCAGTCGCGACGTGTCTCGTCGTGACGCCGTTGGCAGCGTTCGGTGCACTGGGTGCACTCGCCCTTCTCATCGTCCTCTCAGTAATCGTCGCCGTCAATCTGCGCGCCGGTCGGCGGCCGGCATGCAACTGCTTCGGGCGGAGATCGAAGGCGCCGATCGGCGCGTCGACACTGTTCCGTAATGCCGTGCTGGGCTCGGTGGCGGCGGCAATTGTGATCCGCAGTCGTACAGCGGGTGACGACGGCCTCGGACGGTTCGATCAGATCAGTACGACCCAACTGGTTGTCGCTGCGACCGCGCTCGTCGTCGGAAGCTTGCTCGTATTCCATTCGTGGCTCCTGGTCAACGTGATGCAGCAGAACGGTCGCCTCCTGGACCGGATGGATCAGCTCGAAGCCGCTTTCCGACCCGTGCCCGTCGCTGCCCCCACACCCGGGCAGCGCATCGATCAATCGAGAACCGTTCTGCCGATCGGTTCACCTGCACCCCGTTTCGAGCTTCCCGATTTCGACGGCGTTCGGTACGGCATCGACGACGCCCTTGCTGATGGTCAGCCGACCGTCCTTGCCTTCTTCGAGACACACTGCGACGCATGCGTGGAGTTGGCGGCCGAACTCAACACTCGGATCGATCCTTCCGTCAACCGGATCGTGGCGATCGTCCAGGGCACGCCCGCAGACGTTGCGCAGCGGTTCGCCGGTCCCGGCTTCGTTGCGACGTTGGTCGACCGGGAGGGCACCGTGGCCGAGCGCTATGGCATCAGCGGCACACCCAGTGCGGTCATCGTCGCGACCGACGGCATGACCGGCTCGGCGATGTCCGGCGGCCGCGCAGCGGTCAACCGTCTGCTCCGTGAAACGGAAACGACCGGGATCATCGCACTGGAAAGGATCAGCCGATGAGCACGCTCGATGTCTCGTTCGACGCGACCGGAATTTGGGCCGGACAGGCCCAATTGAACGGTGATGTGATCGATGTTCGAACCACGATCCGCGAGACCAACACGCACGCGCTGGCCGGCGTGCTGTACTTCGGCGACCCCGCAGTCGGAGGCCTCCTCGACTTCGGGTCCGTCACGGGCAAACGTGCCGATGCTGTGGCCAACTGGGCAACGGCTGCCGGCGCCAAGGTTGCCGGAACGTTCACCACCAATACGTTCTCGGGCACGCTGACCCTCCCGCGCCCCGGCAGTGCGGACGTACAAGCCGAGCTGGAACTGCATCGCACCCCGCGGTTGCTCCAGGGCTTCGTGCCGATCGC
>JAYTOM010000323.1:0-11152 GCA_043747765.1 Actinomycetota bacterium | reverse complement strand
GTGGTGACTCGACCAGCTATGGCACTGGAAGCAGTGACGTCGGCGGCGAAGAGGTCTGAGCGGCGATGGACTCCATCGTCCTCGAATCCGAACGCGTGCTCGGCGTCGGCGCCGCTGAGGCGCGGATGGTCGTCGTGCGAGCGCTTCGGGATCAACAGTTCACGTTGACGAGCGAGCAGGTCTCGATCGTCATCGCCAAGCGTGGATCGCAGGTCGTTGGTTCTGTGCAACCGAAGAAGCTGCCCGTCGTCGTTCGGGCGACGTTCCAGCCGACCGGGGCCGGCTGCACCGTCTCGATCAGGATTTCCGACGCATGGCGCTCGCCGATGGCCGGCAAGGTCTGGGGAATGAACGGTCCCTATCGAACACTGATGGCCGACATCCAGATGGGCCTCGATCACGTACTCGTACCGATTGCGGGCGCCGACATCACGTTCACCGAGGGCACGGTCATCACCGCAACCCGCGACGTCGCAGGCCTGTCCGTCGGCAACGCAGCGCTGGGCAAGGCCGGAGGCGTCATCGCCGACAAGACGGACGCGCTGCTGACGCCGGCATCGAACCACGCCACCGTCAAGGCGTTCAAGGAGGTCGTCCTGCGCGGCCCGAACGGGAACGCTTCGTTCGACCGGATGGACGTCGAAGCGATGTTCACCGTCGGCCTGCTCGTCTCGAACAACCACGGCTCGATGCCTGCCAACCTTGCTCACGACGTGGAGTTGTTGGCGACCCGGCTGGAAACGGCAGTGGCCCAGCAGCCGAGCGGCCGGGTGGTCATCGACATCGACGAAGCGGAGGTGCCGGTTGCCGAGTTCCTCGGCCTCCAAGCGGCGATCCGCCAGGAGCTCCCGCTGCGCACGCTTCACGTCTGCACGACGTGCAAGTTCGAGAAGGTCGTCAACCCGGACTACGAGAAACTGCAGGAGAAGAACCGTCGCAGGAAGGCGCTCACGGGGGCCGTGGGCGCCACGGTGTCGTCGAGCGGCATCAACCCGTTCGTGCTCGTTGGTTCGTTCGTGCGCCTCAAGAACTTCGACATCCCGTTCGTGTGCCCTCGCTGTCAAGGACTCGACGCTGATTCGTCGGTGATCACGTACTGCCCCAACTGCGGTCAACGCCGAGACGAGGCAGTCCTGCGCCGATGCGGGCGGTGCCAGTACAACTTCGGGACTCGACCTCCTGGCGTCAACGCCGAGTTCTGGCGTACACAAGCCCCAGCACCGGAAGCACCGACTTCCATTCCCACGTTCGTTGCGACGACGGTTGCGGAGCAGATTGTGCCCAGGCCAGCGCCATCGCCGGACCCACGTCGCCTACCAGAACCACAGCTGCTCAGCGCTCCACCGACTTTCCCCGTACCGACGGCACCAGCAGCTGCACCGGCAATGGCACCAGCACCGGCGGCCGCCGCGTCGACGCCGCCGGGTTGGCATTCCGACCCGACCCGCCGCCACCAGCATCGATACTGGGACGGCTGGCAGTGGACCCCGAACGTCGCCGACAACGGGACACCGGGCACCGACCCGGTGTGATCCGCTCGCCGATCGCTACCGGTCTCCCAAGGTGTCCGGTCCGTCACCCAATCGTCGAGTGCGGTCGAGGAGTACGACGAACGCGAGACGTCGAAGTCGACAGGTGCCTGCGAACGTCTTTTGTCAGGGGCGACGTTCAGCCGGCGGCCGTTGCGCAGTCGTATGCGGCGCTGATCGCATCCGCGTCGCTGTCGGTGTAGTTGAACGGGTTGACGCCGACGTAGCACTCCGGGTGGGCGATCTCAGGAGTGTTGTAGCTGATGTCCGTGCCCGCCTTGGCTGCTGCGTCGAGGATGCATTTCCGTGCCGGTGCAATCGTCTTGTCGAACTCAGCCGGCGTGTCGGAGAATATCTTGCTGCCGTTGTAGTAGTCGAGCAGGCCACAGTCGGGATACTGGTACGGCCCGGGAATTTCTTTCACATCGAACCGACCCTCCTTGATGCCCTTCTGGATGCACGCCGATGCAGCGCTGATCGGGGTGACAGACAGACAGTCGTACCAGAACGACGACTCGTCCGGGTTCACGCTGACTGGCGAGGTGTCGAACGTCGTGCCCGATGTCGTCCTGTCCGATGTCGTCGTGTCCGATGTCGTCGTCTCGGCTGTCGATCCGGATGCCGAGCCCGACGTCGTGTCGGATGTGGAGCCTGACGTTGTCACCGTCGAGTTGTCCGTCGGGACGTTGGTGTTGATGCCGATCTGGCCGAAAATGCTGGAGAGTAGGCCCGTGACCGCTGCTTTGCCGTCGTTGACCAACGTGTTCACCTCGTCACGGGTCAACGCACGCAGCACCGAGAGAACGAACTCCGAGCCGGTACCGATCGGGCTGACGAACCATTTGCCGTTGACCTTGTCGACGACGATGCCATGCATCTCGAAATCGCTGAACGCCTTTCGTGCATCGTCCACGAACTTGGTCAGCTCCGCAGAGTTGGGCAGCTTCAACGAATCGAGGTAGCCGCCGATGGCTCCATCGCCGGTGGTCTTGGCCGAACACGTGTCGAAGGTGGTCGTCCCGGAGGTGCCCGTGATGCATCCCTTGTTGAGTTCGAATTCGACGACCTGACTTCCTCGCTTGGCCCTGACTGTGATGGCGGTGATCGCAACCTGGCGACGGTCGCCACTTCCGGTCACCTTGTACTTGGCCTTGCGGATCTTGACATCGACCTTGGACGAATCGATGTTGCTCTGAGCCTTATCGAGGAACAGCGGTGCAAAGCGCTGTAGCGCGCCGGCCTCGTTCGGATTCAGTCCAGCGATGACCGAGGCGAGATCGAGCTTGCCGGCCGCTGTGATCACGTTGTCCAATGCGCCATCGGGCGTGTCAGCACCGACCGCTGTCACACCCTTGGCCGGTATGTCCTGACCTTTGCCGAGTTGCGTTGCAGCGGTGTAGAGCATGCTCAGATACCAGCGCCCGCTCTGCTCGACCGTCGTCATCGTCACGTCGAAGTGCTTGGGGTTTGCGTTCGTGTGCACATCGGGCCGCTTGCCGTTGAACACCGTTTCGATCAGGAGCTTGCCGATCGGCACGTCCTTGCCGTTGACAGCCACGGAGGCGTTTCCGGTGACCTCGATGTTCGAGATGTCACTGACGTTGGTGTCATGGACCTTGACGACCGGACCAGTGATGTTGATCGCGAGGCCGGGCACCTTGTTCAGATTGACCGACCCACTGGTCACTTCCAACCGCTGCAACTGGGTGTTCAGATCGACCAGCGGCTGACGGAACGTCTCCCGCTCGCCCGGCAGGAGCAGGTCGACCACACCGAGCAGGTCTTCACCGCCAAGGCTCGTGACCAGCTTGTCGCCGACGTCCTTGGGGCTCGACGCACCACCGGACGAGCTCTTGTCACTGTTGATCCTGGTCACCGCGAACGTGGCCGCGCCGAGGAGGACGACCACACCGGCGAGCGCTCCGAACATCTTGCCGCGACTTCGTTTCGGGGCCGACGTCGGTCCCTCGGTCAGCTCGGCGATGTTGGTATCGCTATACGCCGGCGTATGCACCGGATTGGAATACACAGGCTGGGTCGGCGGCAGGAACGGCGACGGCGACGGCGACGGCGACGGCAGATTGCCCGACGGCGGAATGCCTGGGGGCGGCGGGGGAACGCCATGACCCGAATTGTCGAACGAATCGCTCACGTTGTCCTCCCGAACAGTCGAGCCGAATCGAACGAGTGTAAGCGCATTCTGTCCGCACGAAAGGTCCTTCGGACGATTCCAAACCGCCGAGCAACGGGATTCGACGAGGGTTTGAGGCGGGTTGAACACGGGCACCGTCCACGTCATGGCACGTAGGGTCGGCGGTATGCATGTTCTGGTCACCGGGTCGAGCGGTCTGATCGGCACATCGCTGGTCAAAAAGCTCAGCGCCGAGGGACACCAGGTGACTCGCCTCGTTCGGCGCACACCCCGACCGGGTGAGGCCCGGTGGAATCCCGACGATGGTTCGATCGAAACGTCAGCGTTGCGCGACCTCGACGCGGTCGTGCATCTCAGCGGCGCTGGCATCGCCGATCACCGCTGGACGGATGAATACAAACGGACTCTGCTCGACAGCCGCCAGCGCAGCACCGACCTGATCGCGACGACGATCGCTGGTCTCGACAAGAAGCCCGACGTGCTGGTCTCCGGATCGGCGATCGGCTTCTATGGTGCATGTGGTGACGAGGAGCTCGACGAGTCGAGTCCGGCGGGGAGCGGCTTTCTCGCCGACGTATGTGTCGCATGGGAAGCAGCGACGGCTCCGGCCGCAGCTGCCGGCATTCGCGTTGCCCACATTCGTACCGGAATCGTGCTCAGCGAGCACGGCGGAGCGCTCGGCAAGCAGCTGCCGCTGTTCAAGTTCGGTCTCGGAGGCAAGATGGGCTCGGGCAAGCAGTGGCAGAGTTGGATCTCGCTCGATGACGAAGTCGGTGCGATCCTGCATCTCCTCGCCGGAAATCTTTCCGGTCCCGTCAACCTGACCGCACCCACTCCCGTGCGACAGAGCGAGTTCGCCGACGCACTCGGTCACGCTCTTCATCGTCCGACCGTGCTGCCGATTCCCGGATTCGGCCCGAAGTTGTTGCTCGGCGGAGAGCTCGTCGACAACGTCCTGCTCACCGGCCAACGGGTGCTCCCGGCCGCCCTGCTTGCTGATGGCTACGTGTTCGCGCAACCGACCTTGGCGTCGGCTCTCACGCATCTGCTCGGCTGAAAGACCTTTGCCACGCCTCGCAATCATTGCGCAAGGCATCGCTACTGTGGCCGCCGATGACAACGAAGTGGTTGACGCACAACGAGATGCGCGGCTGGAGAGCGTTCGCCGAGATCAATGCTCATCTGATTGCCGCTCTGGCCGCCGACCTCGCCGTCCACGGCCTCACCTTCGGCGACTACGAGGTCCTCGTCAATCTGTCCGAAGCCCTGGACCAACACCTGCGGATGTGCGACCTGGCCGACCGCCTCGGGCTGAGCCCGAGCGGAATGACCCGCCGATTGGACGGCCTCGTCAAGACCGGCTTCGTCGTCCGCAAGGCCTCCGATGTCGATCGGCGCGCAATCCTCGCCACACTGACCGGGAGCGGACTGGCCGCGATGCGCGCGGCCGCCGACGATCACCTGCGCAGCGTTCGTCGGCATTTGATCGACAGACTGACGGTGCCGCAGATCATCGCGTTGGGCGACATCTTCATTGCCGTCGGAACTGGCCTCGGGCGCACGCCCACGATCGCGTAGCCTGAGCCGGACATGTCGCCGACGCACACACCGCTCCCCCGTGGCTTCTCCTGCCACATCGCCAACATCGGCATCAAAGATGCGACGGTCGACTTCGTGGTCATCGCCGCCGACACCGCGTGTTCCGCCGCCGGGATGTTCACAAGGAGCCGGTTTGCCGGCCCGAGCGTGGTCGTCAGTCGTGACCATGTCGCCGATGGTCTGGCCCGCGCCGTGGTCGTCATCTCCAAGAACGCAAACGTCGCGACCGGCGATGAAGGCCTTGCCAACACTCACGAGGTGGTCGACGGTGTCGCCGCTGCCCTCGGTTGCGATCCCGAGCAGATCCTGATCGCGTCCACGGGCGTCATCGGACGTCAGTATCCGATGGACCGGATCCGGGCCGGTCTGAGCGAACTCGGCGCGCAGACCGCCCCGTTCGGTGGATCCGATGCGTTCGACGTGGCGACGGGAATCATGACCACGGACACCGTCGCCAAGATCGCGACGAGCCAGATCGCCGGCAGCGACGCCGTCGTTGTCGGCGTTGCCAAGGGTGTCGGCATGATCGAGCCGGACATGGCCACCCTGATCACGCTGATCTTCACCGACGCCGACGTTGCACCTGCGATCCTCGAGCAGATTTTCCGGGCAGTCATCGACCGCACCTTCAACTGTGTTTCGATCGACACGGACACGTCCACCAGCGACACCGCAATCGTGCTCGCCAGCGGCTCGGCCGGCCCTGTCGAGAACGCTGCGCTGGTGGAAGCACTGTTCGCTGTCGCGCTGTCGTTGACGAAGCAGGTCGCCCGTGACGGAGAGGGTGCTGAGAAACTGATCGAGGTCACGGTCGACGGGGCGCGCAACGACGAACAGGCTCGGCGGGTGGCCAAATCGATCGTCAATTCGCCCCTCGTCAAGACTGCCGTCCACGGTGCCGATCCGAACTGGGGTCGCGTCGCGATGGCAATCGGCAAATGCAGTGACGACACCGACATCGACGAGTCCGACGTGGTCATCCGCTTCGGAACGATCGAGTGTTACCCGACGCCGGTCGACGACGGCGGCCTCACCGCACTGTCCGCCTACCTCGCCAACGACGAAGTGGTCATCCACGTCAGCCTCGGCATCGCCAGGGGTGCAGCCACCGTCTGGGGATGCGATCTGACCGACGGATACATCCGGATCAACGCCGACTACACGACCTGACCCGCCGACCCTCACCACGACCCGGCCGAGCCATCTCGGCGGCGGACGCGTCAGGCGGCGGAGACGTCGACGCCCTTCCAGAACGCGACGTGGTCCTTGATCTCGGCCGCTGCGTCTTTCGGGTCCGGGTAGACCCACGCCGCGTCGGTGTTGACCGACCCATCCACGTTCACGCTGTAGTAGCTGGCCGTGCCCTTCCACGGGCACACCGACGTGGTGGTCGACTCGGTGAACAGGCTCCAGTTGACGTCGTCACTCGGGAAGTAATGATTGCCCTCGACGACGACGGTGTTCTGACTGTCGGCGAGGATCTCGCCCTTCCATGTAGCTCTCATCAGTTCACCCTACGGCCGCAGTCGGAAACGAGACCGGGCCGAACAGCAGCTCATTTCGGAGGCATACGGATGCCGCCGTCGACACGGATCGTCTCGGCGTTCATGTAGCTGTTGGTGATGCACTCGACCACCATGCTGGCCAGTTCGCTGCCGTCGCCGAGACGGTGCGGGAACAGCACGCCCTTCTCCAGATTGGCCTTGAACGCAGCACTGTTCTCGCCCTCGCCGTAGATCGGTGTGTCGATCAAGCCGGGCGCGACGGTGTTGACTCGGACGCCGATCGCGGCGAGGTCACGGGCGATCGGCAACGTCATTCCGACGACGCCGCCCTTCGACGCGCTGTACGAGGCCTGGCCGATCTGACCATCGAATGCAGCGACCGAAGCGATGTTGACGATCGCGCCGCGCTCGCCGAACTCGAGCGGCTCGGTGGTGCTCATCGCCGTAGCCGCGAGGCGAATGCAGTCGAACGTGCCGATCAGGTTGATCGCGATGACCTTCTTGAACGCGTCGAGGTTGGCCGCACTGTCGTAGCTGCCGTCCTTGCCGACGGTGCGCTGCGCCCAGCCGATGCCGGCGGAATTGACCAGCACCCGCAGCGGTCCCATGCTCTTGGCCATCTCGACGGCGTTGATGATGTCGTCGGTCTTGGTCACGTCGACCTTGCAGAACGAGCCGCCGATCTCGGTCGCGAGCTCGTTGCCCTTGTCCTCTTGCAGGTCGGCGACGACGACCTTGGCACCCTTGCTGGCCAGAAGACGGGCCGTTGCTGCCCCGATTCCCGATGCTCCACCCGTGACGATTGCGCTGACTCCATTGAGATCCATGGACGTCAAACTAACAACAGGGCCGATCAGCGATCGCTTCCCGTGACCTCGGCATCACGGCTCCAGACTTTTCCAGACTTCTCCAGACTTCTCCAGACGAGCGCATCGACGAGCGCATCGGCGAGCGCGTCAGAACAGCGTCGAGGGTGTCGCCGGCCTTTCTGGCGGCGTGTCGGGCGGTGCCACCTCGACGTCGAACGGGCCCTTGCTGGCGGCCACGGCGAGTTGGTCGACGAGATCGTTCATCCTGTCGCCGCTGTGGCCTTTGACCCACCGGAAGGTGTGCGTGCGTGCGTCATACAAGTCGATCATCGGCTTCCACAGATCCTGATTGGCGACAGGCTGCTTCTGGCTGTTCTTCCAGCCGTTGCGCTGCCAGTTGGCGTACCAGTTCTTGTTGATGCAGTTGACGACATAGGTGCTGTCGGAGACGATCGTGATCTCGCCGGGCAACGACCGCATCGCCTCGAGCGCGGCGCGGATCTCCATCCGTTGGTTGGTCGATTGACGCTCGCCACCGGAGCCCGACAGCGCACCTTCTGGGGCAACGGCCCACGCCCATCCTCCCGGTCCGGGATTGCCCGCGCAAGCACCGTCGGTGAAGACCTCGATCACCCGGCACCGACCCTCTGGACGACGGGAGCACCGACATTTTGGATCACGGGGGCACCGACACATGGGCTCACGGGCACAGACACTACGGAACGCGACCACGATTCGCGGCTACACCCGTGACAGCTGCCTCCGCAGGTTTGAGCACTACTCCCCGGTAACCCTGACAAACTGGCGACATGATCTTTGACGGATTCGTCAACCAACTTCCCGACATCGACCCGACCGAGACGCAGGAGTGGCTGGAAAGCCTCGACGGCGTGATCGACGCGCACGGCAAGACTCGAGCCAGGTTCCTGCTCAGCAAGCTGCTCGAACGCGCTCGCGAGAGCCAGGTCAGTTTCCCGGCGACGGTCAGTACGCCCTACATCAACACCATCCCACGCGAGAACGAGCCATGGTTCCCCGGCGATCAGTACCTGGAACAGCGCGTCCGTGCCTATGTCCGCTGGAACGCAGCGATGATGGTCGTCAAGGCCAACAAGCACGCCGAGGGAATCGGCGGCCACCTCAGCACGTTCGCCAGCAGCGCAGCACTGTACGAGACCGGCTTCAACCACTTCTTCCGCGGCAAGGACGACGGCAATGCCGGCGACCACGTCTACTTCCAAGGCCACGCCGCACCGGGCATCTACGCCAGGGCATTCCTCGAAGGTCGACTGAGCGAGGACGACCTCGATCATTTCCGTCGCGAGATCGGCCGTGACGGCAAAGGGCTGAGCAGCTATCCGCACCCGCGCCTGATGCCGGAGTTCTGGGAGTTCCCGACGGTCAGCATGGGCCTCGGCCCGCTGACGGCGCTGTATCAGGCCCGCTTCAACCGCTACCTGCACAACCGCCGACTCGACGACACCAGCCAGAGTCGGGTCTGGGCATTCCTCGGCGATGGAGAATGCGACGAGCCGGAGACCCTCGGCAGCATTTCGCTGGCCAGCCGTGAGCGCCTCGACAACCTGATCTTCGTCGTCAATTGCAACCTGCAGCGGCTCGACGGACCGGTGCGTGGCAACGGCAAGGTCATCCAAGAGCTCGAGGCCACGTTCCGCGGCGCCGGCTGGAACGTGATCAAGGTCATCTGGGGTAGCAAGTGGGACGACCTGCTGGCCAAGGACAAAGACGGTGTTCTGCTGAACCAGATGAACACCACCGTCGACGGCGAGTTCCAGCGCTACTCAGTCGAGAACGGCAACTTCATCCGTGAGAACTTCTTCGGTCCCGACCCACGCCTGCGCGCGATGGTCGCCGATCTCACCGACGACGAACTGCTCAACCTGCCTCGCGGTGGCCACGACTACCGCAAGCTGTACGCGGCCTACAAGGCTGCAACGGACAATCTCGGCAGCGGAGCGCCGACGGTGATCCTGTGCAAGACGATCAAGGGTTGGACCCTTGGTCCGTCCGTCGAAGGTCGCAATGCAACGCATCAGATCAAGAAGCTGACGACCGATCAGTTGATGGTTCTGCGCGACCGCCTATTCCTCAAGGACGAGATTCCCGACAGCGCGTTCGCCGATGGTGCGATGCCGTATTTCAGGCCGGCCGAGGACAGCATCGAGTACCAGTACATGATGGAGCGCAGGCGCTCGCTCGGGGGCAGCATACCGAAGCGCACGACCCGCGTCCGACGCGCGATGGAGATGCCGAATCCGGCCGTCTTCGAAGAACTCAACGCTGGTTCGGGCTCGCAGTCCGTCAGCACCACGATGGGCTTCACCCGCCTGCTCCGTGGTCTGGCCCGAGACCCGAAGTTCGGCGAGCGCGTCGTGCCGATCATTCCGGACGAAGCCCGCACGTTCGGTATGGACGCGCTGTTCCGCGAACTGAAGATCTATGCCTCGCAGGGCCAGAAGTACGAGCCCGTCGACTATGACCTGTTGCTGTCGTATGCCGAGTCGAGCGACGGCCAGATCCTTGAGGAAGGCATCACCGAGGCCGGCGCGTTGTCCAGCTTCATCGCAGCCGGGACGAGCTATGCCACCCGCGGCGTACCGATGGTTCCGTTCTACACCTTCTACTCGATGTTCGGTTTCCAGCGCGTCGGTGACCTGATCTGGCAGGCGGCCGACGCCCGCACGAGGGGCTTCCTCCTCGGCGCCACTGCCGGCCGCACGACCCTGCTCGGTGAAGGCCTGCAACACCAGGACGGACACAGCCTGGTGTTGTCGACGACTGTTCCCGCATGTCAGTCGTTCGACCCGGCATTCGCCTACGAGATCGCCGCCATCGTCAAGGACGGTCTCGGTCGGATGTACGGTCCGAATCCGGAAGACATCTTCTACTACCTGACGCTGTACAACGAGACGTACCCGATGCCCGCCGCCCCCGTGCGCGAGAACATGACGGCCGAGATCGTCCGCGGTTTGTACAAGTGGCAGGAAGCGCCGGAGGCGTCGATCAAGGCCACGCTGCTGTTCTCCGGTTCAGCCAATGGTGCGGTGCGCGAAGCAGCGACGGAGCTGATCAGGAACTACGGCGTCGGCTGCGAACTGTGGTCGGCCACGTCCTACAAGTTGCTACGCGAGGACGGCCTCGCTGCCGAGCGTTGGAACCGTCTGCACCCCGACGCCCACCCGCGTACACCGGTCGTGGCCGAACTGTTGCAGCACGCCAACGGTCCGATCATCGCCACCACCGACTTCATGAAGATCGTCTCCGAACAGGTCGCCCGTTTCATCCCCGGCAAGCAGTTCGTGCCGCTCGGCACGGATGGCATGGGTCGCTCGGATACTCGTGAGGCGCTGCGTCGTCACTTCGAGGTCGATGCCGCACACGTGGTCATCGCCACATTGGCGGCGCTGGCCAAGGAGGGCGCGATCGAGCCGTCGGTCGTCAAAGAGGCAATGGGCCGCTACGGCATCGACGGCGACGCCGCCGATCCGTACATCCTGTAGCAGGACATCCCGAAGCAGGACATCCCGAAGCAGGACA
>JAYTOM010000322.1:0-2959 GCA_043747765.1 Actinomycetota bacterium | reverse complement strand
GGCCTGCGGTGTTCGGGCGCCGAGCCATCAGGGCCCTCTCCCGATTCCGGGACCAACGCGTGGGACTGCGGATGCGGATCTTGCTCACGTTCAGCCTCGGCTTCCTCACCCTGTCGGTCTTTCTGGCTGCCGTCACATTCAGCTTCACCCGGAGCACGCTGATCAAACAGCGCGAAAGGGCGAGTGTCGAGCAGACGTACCACGACGCCAGCGTGGCGCTGAACGCGCTCACCTCGACGCCGGCGACCGCCCAAGGGGCGATCAAGGAATTGACCAACATCGGGGTCGCCCGACCGCTGCTCAACTATCGCGACGCCTGGGCCGGTAACACTGCTGCATTCGGCGACGACGTCGTCCCTCTGGCAATGAAGCAGCGGGTCCTCGACAACAAGCCCTCGCTGATGGTCATCACCGTCGACAAAGAACGTTTCCTCGTCGTTGGGGTGCCGCTCCCGTCGGCCAATGCGGCCTACTTCGAGTTCTTCAGTCTGACCGAGGTCAACGACACCCTCCGTAGTGTCGGTCTTTCCCTGCTGTTCGCCGGTTTCATCACAACGCTCGCCGGGGTGGTACTCGGGTCCGTTGCGTCACGTCGAGCGGTCAAGCCGCTCGGCGATGCGGCCCAGGCCGCCAAGGCAATCGCCGGAGGTCGCTTGGACACGCGACTGGAAACGACGGATGATCACGATCTCCGCCTGCTCGCCAACTCGTTCAACGACATGGCTTCCGCGCTGCAAGCACGTGTTGAACGGGACGCACGTTTCGCCAGCGATGTCAGTCATGAGCTCCGTTCGCCGTTGATGACACTCGCCGCGTCGGTCGAAGTGATGCAGGCCCGGCGAGACGACATGCCCGAGCGTGCCCAGTCGGCGCTCGACCTGCTCGTCGCCGACGTCGCCCGGTTCCAGGGCCTGGTCGAAGACCTGCTCGAGATCTCCCGGTTCGACGCCGGGGCCATCCGCCTGCATCTCGAAGACCTTCTGGTTGCCGAATTCGTTCGCAACGCTGTCGCCGTGAGCAGCCTGCCGACCACCCCGATCACGGTTTCGGAGCGAGCAGAGAGCCTCGTCATCGAGGTTGATCGTCGGCGGCTGGCTCGCGTGATCGCCAATCTGATCGACAACGCCCGGCTGCACGGCGGTGGCGAACCTGAAGTGATCGTCTGCGAGGCGGACAACGACGGCGAGCCGCTCGGTCACGTATGGATCGCCGTCGAAGACCATGGCGCCGGGGTCCCTCAGGAGGAGCGTCACATCATCTTCGAACGGTTCGCCCGCGGTGCAGTCGCTGGACGGCGGAGCTCGAGTGACGGGGCAGGCCTCGGTTTGGCATTGGTCGATGAACACGTGCGTATGCACGGCGGCAACGCTCGGGTCGAGGATCGTCGCGACGGCGAGCCTGGCGCGCGATTCGTGATCGAACTACCGGCGGAGGAGGCGGGCGTATGAGCGGGCGGATGAGAGACGGCGGGCTCGTCGTCGTCCTGCTGATGCTGCTCGCCGCATGCGGTGTCGGCAACGACGCAGCACCTCGCGACATCGCCGACACCGATCGTCCAGTGCTCGTCAACGCAGCCAACCAGGCCACAGGCCCCGCAAGCGGCACCGACCGGATATATCTGCTCGCGCCAGAATCTCCGAACGATTCTCAGCATCTCCGCCCCGCCCAGCGCAATGTCGGCGATTCGGCGACTCGGCGCCTCCAATCGCTGTTCGGCGCGCTCACTGTCGTCGAGGTCAGCGCCCGCCTGCGGACTGCGATCCCGGAGGGCCTCCAGTTGCATTCGGCTGTGCTGCAGCCGAGCGGCACGTTGGTGATCGATGTGTCCGATCAGCTCCTCGATCTCTCTGCCGGATCGTTGATCGACGCAGTTGCCCAGATCGTCTTCACGTCGTCCGAGGTGGACAACGTGCAACGAGTCGACCTCCTCGTCGATGGCAAGGGCCGACAGTGGCCGGCCGGCGACGGTGAACTGCGGACCGATCCGCTCACCGTGTACGACTATCCGGGTTTCATCGAGAGCACCCAGCCCGACTTCCCGGCCATACCCTCGCCAGCGCCAAACGCCTAAAAACTTCTCCGAGCGTTTTCGTCCCCTCAAGCGCGCTTTCAACTGCTCAGAACAGCACGCACGTCGGGCAACGGAAAATGCTTGCAAAAGTTTGCAGTGAAAAGCGCGCTATGCGGGACGAAAACGCTCGCGGAACTGGGGAGGGAATGGGCGGACGCCGATCACGACAGTCGCCTCGAGATCGCCGGAGGACTCGACTCTCGTGACGAGACCGCCATGCTCGAACAGCGCAGCCGACGCGGTTGCCTGCTCGTCGCTGACTTCGATCAACAGCGACCCGCCGGGCTCCAACCATTGCGGGGCGACATTCGCGATGCGCCGGTGGACATCCAAACCGTCGGGGCCACCGTCGAGCGTCACGCGCGGTTCGTGGTCACGAGCTTCGTGCGGCAACAGCGCAATCGCATCCGACGGGACATAGGGCGCATTGACCAGGACCAGGCCGGCATTGCCCCGCAGACGACCCGGCAACGGGTCGAAGAGGTCGCCGGCATACACCGTTCCCCCGACGGTCGCCACGTTTCGCCGAGCACAGTGGACGGCCGCTGCGTCGACATCGCTGGCGTGGAGCTCGATGTCGCCCACGAACGCGACCAGGGCGACACCGACCGCTCCCGAGCCGCAACACATGTCGATCACGATCGTTGCCGGCTGGCAGAGGCCGGCTGCGACCTCGACCAGGAACTCGGTTCGCCGACGTGGCACGAAGACACCGTTGTCGACCTCAATCCGCAGACCACAGAACTCGGCCCAGCCAACGACCTGCTCGATCGGCCGGCCACTGACGCGGTCGCGAACCATCCACTCGAGATCGGCTGCCGTCGGCGCAGCACCGATCAACAGCGCAGCTTCGTCTTCGGCGAAAACACACCCGGCGCTGCGGAGCCG
>JAYTOM010000321.1:0-2399 GCA_043747765.1 Actinomycetota bacterium | reverse complement strand
GAGTCGAATTCGAGTTGCTCTTCGTTGCGGACCGAGGCCATTGGATCCCCGGTCCATTCCCATGCGGCGACGTGAGCGAAGTTCTCGTCGTCACGCAGGGCTTCGCCTTCTTCGTCCTGGTATTCGGCGCGAAAGTGGCCGCCACAACTTTCCCTACGCTCGAGCGCATCACGGCACATCAACATCCCGAGTTGGAAAAAGTCGTCGACGCGGCCGGCCTTTTCCAGGGTCTGATTGGTGCTTTCGCCGTTGCCGGTGACCCGCAGGTCCTTCTGGAACTCGTCGTACAGACCGGGCAGTTCGGACAGAGCCTTCTCCAGTCCCTGCTCGGAGCGCTCCATACCGCAGTAGTCCCAGATGATGCGGCCCAACTCGCGGTGGAAGTGGTCGGGCGAGCGGGTGCCCTTGATGTCGAGGTAACCCCGATAACGGGCCGCCGCCATCTCCTCGGCGGCTTTGAACGCCGGGTGATCGGTGCCGGGGATCGCCTTGTTCAACATCGGGGCGAGGCTGTTGCCGATCGTGTACGGCAACACGAAATAGCCATCTGCCAGACCCTGCATCAGCGCCGAGGCACCGAGCCGGTTCGCACCGTGATCACTGAAGTTTGCTTCGCCTGCGCAGTACAACCCTGGAAGCGTGGTCTGCAGTTCGTAGTCGACCCACAGCCCGCCCATCGTGTAGTGGCTGGCCGGGTAGATGCGCATCGGCGTGTCGTACGGGTTCTCGCCGGAGATCCGCTCGTACATCTCGAACAGGTTGCCGTAGCGCTCCTGCACGACGTCTTTGCCGAGGCGGGCAATCGCCGCCGCGAAGTCGAGGTTCACACCGTTCTTCAGCGGACCGACGCCGTGACCGGAGTCGACGGCGCGCTTTGCTGCACGGGATGAGATGTCACGTGGGGCAAGGTTACCGAAGCTCGGGTACAGTCGCTCGAGCACATAGTCGCGCTCGGCCTCGGGGATCTGCGCGGCGGGGCGCTCGTCGTCGATGGCGAGCGGTACCCAGACCCGGCCGTCGTTGCGCAACGACTCGCTCATCAGGGTCAGCTTCGACTGGGTCGGATCACTCTGGGGGATGCACGTCGGGTGGATTTGGGTGTAGCACGGGTTGGCGAACATCGCACCGTTGCGGTGCGCCCGCCAGGCCGCTGTGACATTGCAGTTCATCGCGTTCGTGCTGAGGAAGAAGACGTTGCCGTATCCGCCGGTGGCGAGCACCACGGCGTGTGCAGCGTGCGACTTGAGTTGGCCGTTGACGAGGTCGCGCACGACGATGCCGGCGCAACGGCCGTCGACGGTGACCGTGTCGACCAGTTCTACCCGGTTGTACAGGGTGACGCCGCCGAGGCCGATCTGGCGTGACAACTGCTGATACGCACCGAGCAGCAACTGTTGGCCGGTCTGTCCACGTGCATAGAAGGTGCGGCTGACCTGTGATCCGCCGAAGCTGCGGTTGTCGAGCAGCCCGCCGTACTCGCGGGCGAACGGAACACCCTGGGCCACCATCTGGTCGATGATGTCCACACTAACCTCGGCCAGGCGGTGGACGTTGCCCTCGCGCGACCGGAAGTCGCCACCCTTGACCGTGTCGTAGAACAGACGGTGCACGCTGTCGCCGTCGCCGCGGTAGTTCTTGGCGGCGTTGATGCCACCCTGGGCAGCGATCGAGTGGGCCCGACGCGGCGAGTCGTGGAACGTGAACGCCTCGACCTGGTAGCCGAGTTCGGCCAGCGTCGCCGCCGCGGATGCGCCGGCCAGGCCGGTGCCCACCACGATGATCTTGAACTTCCGCTTGTTGTTGGGGTTGACCAACTTCATGTCCTCTTTGTACGTGTTCCACTTGTCGGCCATCGGCCCACCGGGGATCTTCGCATCGAGGCGGGGATCGGACATCCGAGTGTCGGAACCATGTTCAGCAGTGATTGTCATGATGATCTCCTCAGCCGACCACGCCGGCAAGAACGGCGATGGGGAACGACACGTTGCCGACGACGACGATCGTCGCGATTCCCGTGGCGATGTGGCGACGCCACTTGTTGAACCGCGGGTTGTTGATGCCCAGGCTCTGGAACAGGCTCCACACACCGTGGAACAGGTGGATACCGAGTGCGATGTTGGCAACGATGTACAGCACCGTGACCGGCACTCGGTTGAGGCTGCGGACGACGTTGTTGTAGACGTCTCCACGCACGTACGTGCCGTTCGTCCCGACGGCGTTGAGCGTGCCCCACGTCAGGTCGGCCAGATGCCACAGGACGAACAGCGTGATGATGATGCCGGTCCAACGCATCGTCCGGCTGGCAAAGTTGGCCACCTGATAATCACGCGCCGACTGGTACTTCACGGCGCGAGCACTGTGGTTGATCCGGGTCAAGCCGTATGCGGCGTGCATGTGCA